>JBLMZM010000253.1:0-9467 GCA_050258815.1 Ignavibacteriales bacterium | reverse complement strand
AGTTTGCCCGGCAAACAGCACGCCCGCATACAGGGAGACAAGAAGCAGAACAATTATTCTCATAAATCTGTAAAATTTCATTTCATCCTGCACCTTATATTTTCTAAAACTGAATTCAGTTTGGGAACATCAATAATGCGGCCGCCGCGTGCAATTTCCGGCGGCCGCAGGAGCCGGGCCATTTTACTTAATTAACATCATTTTTTTAGTCTGCAGGAAATTCTTTGTGCTGAGCTGATAGAAATAGATACCGCTGCCGAGCTTTGAAGCATTAAATTCAACCTGGTGGAAGCCCGCATTCTGCTGTGAGTTAACGAGTGTAGCTACTTCCCTGCCTATCAGGTCATATATCTTCAGCGTAACTAACGAGTTTTCAGGTATGGAATATTTTATCTTTGTAGCCGGGTTGAAGGGGTTCGGATAGTTCTGTTCAAGAGCATACCTGACGGGTATTGATTTGGATTCACCGGCCACGCCCACGGGCTGGCTTGAAAGTATCACCCCACGGTACATATAATACTTTTCAAAGGTCGGATCCACCCATTGAGCGCCCCACCAGTGGGGTGCATAGTCGGACGTGTCCTTTGAGTAGGCGTTTTTATCGCTGTACTGCATATCCCACATACATATACTCACCATAATGGTATCACCATCTTTGTATCCGAACATATCGGTATGGATTACGGTCTCCAGTGAATATCCCTTATCGGGTCCGCCCGTTTCAGAATCGGTGATCGTACCCACCGGTTCAAACGATGCGCCTTCGGCCCCGCCGTTAGGTACGGTAGTGCTGAGCTGAAAATCGGTATGTGCGCCAATGCTGTCCTTAAAGTACATGTTCTTGACTTCCATTCTCTCTGCCGGAGCAGGGATCTGTCCCTTATTGGTCATCCAGAGGAACATACCATCGGCTTCCCATCCGGGTGACCATCTGGTAACGGATTTATCATCCGACTGCACGCCGACGTACAGGTCGGTTCCTTTGTGGGCGAACATTACCTTTGACATGGTTTTAGGTCTGTAAGTATTATTAGAATCGGCCCACTGCATATAGTATCCGCCGGTGCTTGAGTTGGAACCCTCACCGATATTTACGAATTCGGCATTCTTCCAGAAGGATTCATCCAGCTTTCCGTCCAGTTTTATTGTACTGTCAGCCTTTACTGCTATTTTGGTAGGAGGATCGGAGAGTCTTAATATTCTCCATTCCTTGGGGTCATTCCCGCCGTTGCCAACTCCCCATTCACTGCCCCACCAGCTCTTGTAATAACTGCCTGTAGTAACGCTGTCCTCAAATCCGTTGGGATCGAAAATATTAACGAGCACGGTTATGTCGCCGTAGGGGTCCTTATAACCAAGCTGATCCAGGTGAATAACCATTTCTGCCGTATAGCCTGAATCCGCGGGGCTCTTCTGATTTACTATACCGTTAGCCTTGCCGGCTCCCTGGGCTGAATTGGGATAAGTACCTGGTGTCTCCACGTGTATAGAATCCTTTTTCCCCGGCAGGTTATAATATAATTTATATTCAAGCGGTACTCCCTTGGAATCCTTTATCTTCATGAAAAGTCCGTCGCCTTCCCAACCGGTGGTTCTTCTGTTGATTGATTTATCGTTTGACTTAAGTGAGATGTAGAGCTCCAGGCCGCGGTGCAAAAATTTGACCTGGCAGACAGTGCTGTCAACGTATCCCGAATCCACCACCACACCTGAGGTTACAGTATACTCAACGTCACCCGGTTTCGCATATTTACCGAAAACCAGGTAATCGAATCTTCTTTGCCAATCTGTTTCATTCAGAACACCATCGATTTTCACGGGTTTTTCCGCTGAGGTGATCTGAAGTAACTGGGGATCTTTGTGCCCCTGAGCATAGATACCAATACTCATTACAAACAGTGCTGCTGCAAGAAATAAGAAATGCAGAAGGGACTTTTTCATAGGCCTGCTCCTTTAAGGTTGATTAATTTATTATTCACCTTATGCAATCAGGGTGGCCGGGGCATAAAAAAAGTATGGAATAATTAACGTAATGAATGCATGTCTGATGAAAAACAGGGCATCCATCGGACGATTATACCCGGAATTCCAATTGCGTAACATGAATTATGATTTAGAACAGAACACTCGGTAATCGGATCAGTCGCTGGCCCTGCACGAGCAGCCAACAACCACACCGGTAGAGATCTTAATTTGTTTTCTTTTACCGTTCTCATCATGAATCCTGTGCATGAGCAGACTGGCGGCAGTCCTGCCCAGTTCCAGTATCGGCACGTGCACAGTGGTCAGGCGCGGAGTCAGAAACTGGCTGACGAAAACGTCGTCATATCCGGCAATACCTATGTCTTGCGGTATATTAAGGCCGAAGGACTGCACGGCCTTATAGCAGCCGATTGCCGTCATGTCGTTTGCTGCAAAGATAACCTGCGGTTTTTCGGGCAGGCTGAGGAGCCTGCGGCAGGCGTTCTCGCCTCCCTTAATGGTAAAGTCGCCGCTGATGATCCATTCATTTCTTATTGACTGTTTATTGTCCCTCAGCGCCGTCACATAACCTGTCAGTCTTTCAATTGCATCGTTGTTGAGTGCGGGACCCGTGATATGTGCAATTTTGCTGTAGCCCAGCGTTTTCACGAGGTATTCCGTTATTGAATAAGCGCCCTGAAAATTATCTATTCCAACCTGGTCGAAAATATCGAGTTCATTATTACCGTTAATTATTACAACCGGAGTGTCGCTCTTGGTGAGTATTTCTTTGATCTTATCGTTAATGGAAGGCGCCATCAGTATGATACCGTCCACGACGCCTCTTCCCGAAAAATTTCTTATGGATTCTGCCATGGTGCGTTCACGGTGAGTTCCGGCAACCATGGTGTTATAGCCGCTTGCGCAGGCCACTTCGTCTATGCCCCGGATGATCTCGGTGAAAAATTCATCGACTACCTCCGGAAGAACTATGCCTATAATGTTGGTTTTTTTCCTGGCAAAATTCCTGGCCCTGATATTTGGTTTATATTCCAGATGCTTGGCCAGTCCCAGTATCAGGTCCTTCGTCTCCGGTCTTACTTTGGGGTCATTGTTCAGCGCCCTGGAGACGGTGGCAATAGATACCTTAGCCTTACCGGCTATTTCTTTGATTGTGATTGCCATTTTAGGCTTCATGTAAACGTTTACATCCTAAATTATACTATTTATTAACCGCTAGTTTGTCAATGTATTTTAAAATGCCCTGAAAATCAGGCTTACCGGCCGCGGGAAAGAGGCTGACCGGTAGTTATTTTGTATTGGTCTTAATAAATCCCAGCTTTTCAAGTCCTGTTTTAACCACTTCGTCATTCTTCATATATTTCCAGATCATGCCGCTCCGCAGGTTTTCAATCATGAGCAGGATGGGACCCTGGTCAATGCCCAGGTAATCTTTATCATACCAGTTAAGCGTTGGGTTGAATGCATCTGTAAATCCATACCTGCCCCACAGGCCGCCCGGGCCGTACTTATCGTACATATTCTTCAAAGTTTTTATGACTTCCTGCGGGATAAAAACAATTGATCCTCCGGCGGCGGCCGGTGCGATTGTGCCATCGTCATCATGGACGAGCCCGCTGCCGCTGGTGCCGCGGGCAGCATATCCCAGAAAGCGGAGTGAATCGTGGTTATAGGAATCTCCTGGACCGTCGCAGGCGGTGAGCCCCCAGCAGAGTGAATCATACCCCTTCCATCTCATGGGATTTTCAACCGCATACTTTATCTGTGCCAGCGAAGCCCTCCTGGAATTTTCAAAATAGTCAATGCCTCTGGCAGCAAGTCTTGAATCCGCCAGTCCCCTGAAGTCAATGAACATGTGGCTGTACTGGTGTCCGAAAAGCGGCGGGAATCCGAAATGTTCAAGGCCCTTGTATGGTTCAACCCAGTTATAGCTGCTCAGCCATTTTCCGTAAACATCCAGCGGATCTTTAATGCCTGAGCCGGCAGCAATTATCTGCAGCATGAGAGCCTCGTTGTAGCCGAACCATCCCAGCTCATGGAATCCTTCTTCAGGCGTCCACCCTAAGGTTATATACCCCTTATACCGGCCGTCCCTCAGGACGCTCCAGTTCCAGTCCACCCTGCCCGTAATTTTTTCCGCGAGCTGCCTGATTTCATTTTCTGCATTGGTGTCCCTGTTAAAATACTGCACGGCAAATCTCACGCCCGCAAGCAGCCATGCCGTATCAATAGTAGAGAGTTCGCAGTGCCACGCCCTTTTCCCTGTAGTCATATTGATAAAATGGTAATAGAACCCCTTATAACCGGTGGCATCGGGCTCAGTACCCTGCGGTGAATTAATAAGGAATCTTAAGAGCCTCAGCGTCCTTTCAGCGGCCTCTGCCCGGCTTATCCAGCCGTGCTCGGCGCCCACTGCCCATGCGGCAATTCCAAATCCGGTTGCTGCCATGCTGGCCGGTGAACCCTCCTGCGAACGGTCCTTCACGAGACCGTTCTCACTGCCTGATTCATACCAGAAATAATCAAAGGTTCTTTTCTGAAGGGTATCCAGGAAGCTGCGTTCAGCGGGACTCATACTGTTCTCGGCGCCGGCTTTACCGGGATTTGTCTGAGCATTGCAAGATGCGCATAATGCTGCGCAAATGAAAAAGGTAATATATGTGGCGGTTAGTTTCATCAGCGAATTCAAACTCCGGAAGAGTAAGTTTTCAAATGAATTTGCGGTATAGGTCTTCGTCAAATGGCGAGAAATAAAGATGTAAACGTTTACATCTGTTTCAATAATAATTAATTTACCTGCTTTTGTCAAGAGCCGGAAATAATTTAAATTTAAATTATCCTTTTACGCTCCCCATCATGATGCCCTGGATGTAGTGTTTCTGCAGTACGAGAAACACGATCAGCACCGGTAGTATTGTTATTACTGAACCGGCCATCATCAGCTCGGGGTCCTTTGCGTGCTCTCCCATGAGTCCGGCCAGTGCCACGGGCAGCGTATACATGCTGTTGTCGGTAAGTGCAATCAGGGGCCACAGGAAGTCATTCCACGTTCCCATGAATGTAAATATTGTCAGTGTAATCAATATCGGTTTTAACAGGGGCAGAATGATCCTCGAATAGATCTGGAAGTCCCCTGCCCCGTCTATGCGCGCCGATTCCACGATGCTGTCAGGAATGGAAAGCGCATACTGGCGGATCAGGAATATGCCGAAGATGTTAGCCATGCCGGGTATCAGAATGGCCAGGTATGTATTTATTAACCCCATATATTTCAGCATAAGAAATAGTGGCAGCATGGTCACCTGCGAGGGAATGATCATGGAGCTCAGCAGCAGGCTGAAGAGCCTGTTCTTTCCCCTGAACCTGTATTTTGCAAACGCATAGCCGGCCATGGAATTAAGAAACAGCGATACAGCTGTGACAAGAATGCTGACGAACAGGCTGTTGAGCAGGTTGCGCGCAACATTAAGGCGTTCAAAAAGCCGCCCGTACTGGATGAGAGTAAACTGATCAGGTATAAACCTGGGAGGATACACGCTGGCATGGGCGTCGGCCATGAACGATGCCGATACCATCCAGATGAACGGCATGAGCGTCAGGATACTTATCACAATCAGCAGCGCATACAGGTATATCTTTTTTGCCAGCATTAATTCTCCCGTCTGTTTTGCATATAGGTTATTCCCCCGTTTCCTTCTGAAGCCTGAGCTGAACAACGGTGATTATAAATATGATGAAGAACAGCACAAAAGCCAGGGCAGCGGAATAACCCATGTTCCACCAGCGGAAGCCTTCCTGGTACATATACTGCACAATGCTGAGCGTACGGTTCAGGGGCCCGCCCTGCGTCATAACATACGGCTCCGCAAAGAGCTGGAAGTAGCCTATCATGGTAATTATACCTACGAATATTGTAGTCGGCGCAAGCATCGGGATGGTGATATGCCTGAACTGCTGCCAGAACCCCGCACCCTCCAGCATGGCCGCTTCGTACAGGTAGCCGGGAATATTCTGGAGTCCCGCTATAAATATTATCATGTTGTAACCAAAATTCTTCCAGACTGCCATTAAAATAATTGCAGGCATTGCCCAGGCGGGATCGCCCAGCCAGTCAATGGGATTTATACCGGCAAATCCTAGCAGGTAATTCAGCACACCGAAGCGGGGGTGATATATAAAGCGCCATACAATGGCAACCGCTACCAGGGTGGTAACCACGGGAATAAAGTAGAACATCCTGAACATCCCTTTAAGTTTAACCAGCCTGGAATTCAGCAGCAGCGCCGTCCCCAGTGAAACGGCAATTGAAAGGGGTCCCGCGCCGATAACAAAGTAAAACGTATTCTGAAGAGCGCGCCAGAACAAAGGCTCGCCGAAGATGCGTATATAATTCCTGAAGCCGGTAAACCTTACATTTGCAAAGCTGCTCAGTCCGTAAATATCAAAATCCGTAAAGCTGATTACGAATGCCGCTATTACAGGCAGGAAAAAGAAAATAAAGATGGACAGGAGTGCGGGAGCCAGGAAGAGGTATGCCGCAGAAATCTTTGACCGGGAGCCCAGACTATTCATAGTTTGTTACCCTCCAGCAGCCAGCGCCTCTTTTCAAGTATCTGGTTTACTTCCCTGTCCAGCGCCTTCAGGGCCTGATCCGGCGTCATTTCCCCCCTGGCCGCCAGTTCTGCGTACTGCTGCACTTTGGAAAAAGCTATCTGTTCCCATTCGGGCACCTTTGGTGTAGCAACTACATTCTGGAACTGCTCAAAGAAAGGCTTCATATATTTATTGTTCACTAGTAAACTATCGCCCCATGCCGACTTAATTGCCGGCAGGTCATCAAGTTCTTTGTAGAAGCGGATCTGAGTATCTGTCTCAGAAAGGTATTCGAAGAACTTCCATACGGCATCCTTGTGGCGGCTGGTGCGGAACATAACCAGACTCGAGCCCCCGGCAAGCGACACTCCGTGCCTGGCCGCAGTACCGCCACCCGCAGGATTTACGCTGCCGTCGTCTTTAACCGGCATAGGCGCCGTCATCCATTTATCCCTCAGGTCACCCGTCATCCACTTCTTAAATTCCTTTATGTTCCAGGGACCCGATATATACATTGCCAGGAATCCCTCGGCAAAAGCCTGATATATGTTTGTCACCTGTGAAATGCCGACTGGGGCTAATCCCTCCCTGTGGAACCTTATAAGGTATTCGAAGGCCTCTCTGAAGCTCCGGCTGCTGAAGTCCCCGTACCGCCCGTTGTCTTTTAGAATTCCCGAACCGTTCTGGAGTCCGAATATAATGAAAGTAGCCCATTCATTAGTGGGCAGGTAAATTGCATACTGTTCTCCGGTGGCGTTCTGTTTAATTTTCCTTGAAACGTCGTACAGCTCAGCCCAGGTTGCGGGGGGATGGTTGTACCCCGCACGTGCCAGTATATCCGTCCTGTAAAACAGCAGTCTGGTATCAATATACCATGGAATGCCGTACACTCTGCCATCCAGCACGTTAGTATCCCATATGCCCGGGAAATATTTATTCTCCTTAATTACTGCGGATGAGCCGATAAGCGGGTTCAGCTCCTCGAGTGCCTTCAGGGAGGCAAACTGTGGCACCCAGGTATTGCCCAGCTGGCAGGCATCGGGCAGATTGTTGCTGGCAAAGGCCGTGATAAGTTTCTCCTGCGCCGCGGTCCATGGTATTGCCTGCACGGTAACATTAATACCAGGGTTTCTTTTCCGGAATTCAGGGATGAGTTTCAGTACAGATTCCCCCTCGGCCCCAAAGGCCCAGAATGTTATATTCACAGTTTTCTCCTTTTCCGGAGAGCAGGAGAATGCGGTTATTGCTAATAAAGCCAGCAGTATGCATATGCAAGGTTTCAATTATTCAGTTCCGGATAATTAAAAAACATCATTTCTTTTTGCTATCTCCACACTTAAATCAGAGCGCGCAAGGATTTTGCCGCTATGACATTCTGTGAGCACAAATTCCAGCTCCTTAATTCCGGCCGGGATCTGGGGCGGGACAAAAATACCTGTATCATTGGGACCCAGGCTCACCACCTGGTTTTCGGGTATGTTCATTTCTACCGACTCCCAAAGCACATTATTATCCATTTTAACTATAAGGCAGCATCTGTTGAAATCCTGCCAGCGGTCGTTTATGATTTTGATATCCAACATGAGCTTCCCCTCAGGGATGTAACGTTTCTGCCAGAGGTTAACCGAAACAAGCAGCGGCTCATAAGCCTTCTGCAGGGCATAGTAGCCGGCCTTTTCCCTTCTGTAATAATCAACGACTGACCAGGTTATAGCCGGCCAGGGGTCTATAAGCATGAACTGGAATATTCCGGTAATGCCGTTGTTTTTCCTGCGGCGGTAAAAATGCACGGCTTTTGTAATCAAACCGGCCTGGTACATCTGGCTGTTATAAATAAAATCATCCAGTGTCTCCCCCGTTTTCACGTCCGCGATATTGAATGTCTGTTCGAACTGGAAGTTATGGTACTCCCACTCCTTCCAATTTATATCACTAAGGGGGCCAGCCGTCTGGAAGTCCTCCAGCGATTCCATTTCGGGAATTGCCTGGGCACCGAATTCGGTAACCAGGGGGCCCATCGGAGCCGCAGCAAAGTGTTCCATGCTGCCCCAGTACCAGCCGTCGTACGCGTGCTCCTCATAATTTGAAGCAAGCCTGACTATCCTGCTGTTATCCTCGCTAAGCACCGCGTCCCTCAGGAAGGGATCGAGTGTTCTTATCTGCTCTCCGGGCTCATTATGGCAGCACCAGAAAGCTATGGAAGGATAGTTGTAAAGCTGCCTTACCATATCCTTAATCTGGCTGACGGCATTTGGAACGAAAGCCGTGGAATCGTCATAAGTCCACTGCAGCGAGAAATCCTGCCATATAAGAATGCCCGCCCTTGTGAACTCCTCATAGAGCTCCCGGCGGTTTATGTGGGCATGAACGCGCACTATGTTAATGTTTGCGCGTTTAATCCTTTCGGCCATATCACCTATCCGGTACCTGTTAAGGCTGCTCAGCTGAAGCTCGGGGATCATGTTAGTACCGCGCAGGAATAGTTTTTTCCCGTTCAGGTAAAAGTTGCTGCTGCTGTCGAGCATAACCTCCCTGATCCCGAATTCAACGGCATGCAGAAATATTTCAGAGTTGATTATGTAAAGATTCTGTTTACCCGTATCCCAGCTGTACCAGAGCTCGGGTTCATCCAGGTCGAAAGCAGTATTCATGCGTGTGCAGCCGGGTTCTATAAGGAAGTTTTCCCTTATCTCAGTCACACTTCCCGAAGGAGAAGTTACAGTAAATGTAATAAGGCGGTTTTCAGGATTTGGTATCCTGGAAATGCAGCTCACGTCAATCAGTATCCTTGCCCTGCCGTTTTCAATCAGACGGGGTGTTACTTTAACAGTTTCGGGAAAAATATCAGTCCCGTAATACAGGTTTACGCTGTTCCATATGCCTCCTGTATT
>JBLMZM010000252.1:0-7405 GCA_050258815.1 Ignavibacteriales bacterium | reverse complement strand
AAACCATTGAACGGGGGCATCCAAAACTTGCAACACCTTATTGTCCGACGAAAGTAACGGATCTGATAAATAAGGATAACCTGCCTGCGCAGTGTGACATACACAGCGGGTATTCGATTTCTCCATTTTAGTTAAACTTTTTGTAAAAAACTCTTCTTTTTAACGAAAAAAAGTGTTAAATTTACAGAGTTAAAATTGATTGCCCGGATGGCGGAATTGGTAGACGCGCTAGGTTCAGGGTCTAGTCCATGTACTTGGGTGGGGGTTCGAGTCCCCCTTCGGGCACAAAAAAGCAGCTTAAAAGCTGCTTTTTTTATATCCAGCACACAAACTGCTTACACATCCTCCCATATATAATGTACTTTCAGATGATTCAAAGAAGTATTAAAAGGCAAATAATCATCATGCTGCAGCCGTCCCAATATAATTCCAGGAGAAACCTGCTGCCTGGACGCAAACTGAACTATATGACTCCGGGAAAAATCGTTTGCGCATACAAATTTCAGATACTCATTAGGATTTATAAGAAAATTCGAAGCAAAGCGGTTAGCCTCCAGCTCAATTTTCGCATCCTCCTTTGAATTATCTATATCTACATACGTTTCCCTTTTATTATGAAGAAGGATATGCCCGGCTTCATGATAAAAGGTAAACCATAAATGATCATCAGTTTTATGCCGCAGGCTTAGCATTATTAAGGCTTTATCCTTCCCAAGCCATCCCGATACTCCGCAAGCCCTGCATCCCTTGATTTCAGGTACGCATACTAAAGCAACACCTGCTTCAGCGCAACACTCCTTCATTTTTGCAGTCATTTCTTCCGGCTTTTTTCCTATCAAACTCTTTATCCTGAGAAGGTTCGCCTTGAAGACACGAGCATCAAATGGTTTGCAGTCTATACCCTGGGCCTCCTTTTCACCTTTCCTTAACCATGAGTAAATGGCATACATATCTACATTATAAGCTTTGGATTGCCCGCAGGCGACTTTTACTTTACTATAAACATTATCTACCATATCCAGGGAAGACACTCCAAAATAGTCTAATAGAGTCTGCAATTGTCCCACCGGGTTTTGGACTTTAGGAATCCAGCCCAGACGTACAAGTTCTTTAACCGGAAACTTCCTGAGCATTTCTATATATCCCTCCAAAGTCTTCCTTTCTTTGATACGTGCTAAAGCTTCCCTGTAATTGCTCTCAAGATTCAACCAAAAACTTGCAGGAATCCCCAGGACATGCTCAAACTGAATTGCTGTTTCCGGTGTTATCTGTGCAATACCACTAACTATTTCACTTATAGTCTTTAATGGTCTGTTTGTACGTCTTGCAAGCTCAGCCTGAGGCATTCTTCTATCCCTGAGAACATCCTCCAATGTCAGTCCTGGAGCTATAGCATAATCGGGGACAAATTCATAAAGGTTTGTCGTACTGGTCATATTTTTGCTTCTTCCTAATGATAATCTACAACTTCAAGTATTGTAACCGCAAAAATTTTAGACAAATCCACCTCATTATTACTCTTAAGTGGAAGTTCATTGCAAGATGGCTCAAGGACAATCCTGAAGGGATGAATAACATCAATAGCATATTCTCACTTCTTTTTACCTTTTAGCTGGTGGAGTCTTGTACCTGGTATCAGGTTAATCTCTTCTAAATTATTAACAGCCCTAAGCTGCGCTAATCTTTGTTCGATTCTTATACCATTTTGCTGCCCATACTTTTTTATAATCTCAGTATGATCCGATAGGCATTTTTGCAATTTTCTACTAGTAAAATATACTTCCATTATTAGTAAATGGCAATAAATAATAATAACCCCTGGGGTTAATAAAATAGAAATGTTGTGACCAGAGCATCCTCAGCAACTTGTTATGGAATTCCGAAAACCTGGCATAATAGCATGCGTCAAGCGCTGATTCACCCTGGTAACAGACAAAATATTAATAAAAAATATTTTCAAATCTGAATGTGTTATGGGAAATATACTGGCTTTATAATAAAGCCGGTAATTAGCGGTTCCTTGATTTGGGATTAATACTCTAATATGTTCAGTTATTTCTGCTCTGGAAATTGTCAGCAATGGGCAGGGTAAACAGGAAATTTGTGCCCTGGCCGGGAATGCTCGAAACCCGGATTTCACCTCCATTCTTTTCTATCATTTCCTTGCACAGGACCAGACCGAAACCGGTGCCTTCTTCACCCTCTGTGCCTTTTTTTGTAAAACCTGAATCTATTCTGAATATCTTGTCGACTTCTTCTTCTGTCATCCCGATGCCATTATCCGCAACGGACACTTCAACGAAACTGCCGGCTGCTTTGGCCCCAATGGTAATTATCCCGCCGGGATTTGTAAACTTGAGGGCGTTCGAGACCATATTCCTTAATATCGCAGAGACCATATTACTGTCTGCTATTGCATATGTAGAATTATTGATGCTGCTATTTAGAGAAACTGACTTGCCAGCGGCAGCAGAGGAGAAGAGATTCCTGATGCTTTCGACCTCCTGAAAGAGATTGATCACATGCGGATGAAAATCTATTCTGCCGGTCTGTAAACGGGACCATTCAAGAAGGTTTGTAAGCAGCTCAAAGATTTTCTGGGATGTGGAGTGCATTACTTTTGCATACTCAACAATTTCTTCTTTACTTAGCATGTCTATATGATTTGTAAGGTCTTCTGTTATACCCATGAATCCTAAAAAAGGTCCTCTCAGATCATGTGCAAGGATAGAAAAGAACTTGTCTTTTGTCGCATTTGACTCTTTTAATTCAGCAGTGAATTTCTGAAGCCGCAATTCTGAGTCGATCCGTTCTGTAACATCGCGCATTATGCCTTCATGATAAAGCACATTACCGTCGGTATCGAGTATATGACGCCCGTGATCCTCAACCCATATTTCCGACCCGTCTTTCTTCTTCAAACGGAATATGGCCATTTCTTCCAGCTTTTCCTGCAGAGCTGCGCTCTCACGCTCGGATGTCTCAAAATATAACTGGGATTTTATGTCTATAGCCATGAGATCTTCTTTGCTGTCATAACCCAGCATCTTTACCATCGCAGGGTTTACTTCAAGAAATTTCCCTTCATGCGTGCTTTTATATACTCCATCCAGCATTTTATCAACCAAACCCCGGTATTTTTCTTCACTCATGCGCAGCACGTGCTCGGTATTTCTCCGTTCTGTTATATCTGTTACTACCCCTACAAGTGCAATGGGTTCGGAATTTTCATCACGCACGACTGAGGTTGAAAGAAATATAGGAAATACTGTCCCGTCTTTCTTACGGTTTAGAAGTTCTCCGTGCCATCCGCCTGATACTGTCCCATTATTTATTGCCTGATAATTGATCTCTTCGTCTGCCCGTACCATATTAATGTGATGGTTGAGGACTTCTTTTTCGGAATAACCATAGATGTTTAAAAAAGCCTGATTGACAAAAATGATCTTATTATTCATGTCAGTAATATTTATACCCTGTGATACACTTTTTAGTGTATGGCTAAGCAGCGAAACCGTTTCCTCAGTCCGCTTGTATCCGGTAATATCATTTGTCAGTACTATTCTAGCTATTCGTCCCTGATGCTCAATTAAATGAGATTTAATTTCCACAAAGATTATTTCGCCATTTCGTTTTTTATGGCGCCATACTCCGGCATTATATAGTACTGCGGTTGTCGCGGCTACATCCTGCATAAGCTTATCAAGGTCGTCGTCAGGACGGATATCCCGGATTGTCATATTCAGGAATTCATCCCTGGAATATCCATAACGGTCAAGGGCAGACCTGTTAACATCAAGAAATTTCAGAGTCTCGATATCATATACCCACATGGCCTGCGGATTATTTTCAAACAGATACTTGTATTTCTTTTCACACTGGATGAATACTTCTTCATCTATGGGACTTCTGGTCTCTTTAGTAAGATAATCCGCCAGGGCACGGTAGCTGCTTTGCGTTTCCTGTAATGATTTATCTTTTTGTATGAGATCCCTGTGGGCCTTATGGAGCTTAAATGCCATTTTAATTGAAGCTAGCAGTACGGTGTTATTGGAGCCTTTTACTACATATCCATAAGAGGATATTTGTTCTGTCCTGTCAACGATCTCTTTTTCAGTATGGGAAGAAAGAAAAAGGAGGGGGATGTCATGATCCCTAAGAATTTCCCGGGCGGCTTCTGTGCCGTCCATGCAATTACGGCCAAGATCTATGTCCATCAGTATCAGGTCGATATTTACATTATTATCACGCACAGTTTTAATGGCCATTTCCCCGGAAGGGGCGTGAATAACGTCAAAACCTTCATTCCGAAGCCATAGCTTTTCAGTCAACGCAATTATCGCTTCATCCTCTACGAGCAGAATAGTTCTTTTTGATTCTACCACAACAGACTCCCGGGTTTAGCTGTCTGACATATTGCAAACTGTATATATCAATGCGCAAAGATACAAATAGGGGAACTAAATGTCCATGCCCGGCCGAAATCTAAATTGAAAACTTAACCTTAAGATAAATTATTTCTCCGTATAGCAGAAATATTTATGGGGAAATTTACATTAGCCGCTTGACAATAAATTATTAACCGCCTATATTTCGGTAGATAACGAAATGAGAATATGTTAGAAGAAAAAGCAAAACTATTTAAGGCATTATCCGACCCGAACAGGCTCAGGATTCTGAAAATGCTGCAGTCCAGGAAACTCTGTGTATGTGAAATTACAGAGATACTGGAGCTAGCAACTTCCACGGTATCTGAACATTTGACGGTTTTAAGGCGTGCCGGATTTATTATTGAGGAAAAAGACGGCAAATGGGTTAATTATATGATTAATCCGCGCTCTTCTGATCCAACTGTTGCATCCATGCTGTCCATGCTGCCTTTCTGGATCAATGATGATGCAAAATTAAATGATGACCTCGAAAAAATTAATTCTGTTGACCGTAATAAACTGTGCAGCAGATAAAATGTTTTATGCAATATTTCGGTAATTAACGAAATGGGATATTATATCTAAGAAAGAATATGAAAAAGAGAATCTTAATACTGTGTACCGGCAATTCCTGCCGCAGTCAGATGGCCGAAGGCTTTCTTAAATCATTTGACCCTGAACTTGAAGTGTTTTCGGCAGGCACAAATCCTGCAGCGCGTGTCAGCCCCACTGCAATCAGGGTAATGGCTGAAAAGGGAATAGATATAAGCTCAGAATACCCGAAGGATGTAAACCGGTTTCTGGGTGAATCTTTTGACTATGTAATTACTGTCTGTGACAACGCAAAGGAAACCTGTCCCGTGTTTATGGGTAAGGTAAACAGCAGGCTGCATATCGGGTTTGATGATCCGGCTGAGGCAAAGGGTTCGGAAGAAGAGGTGCTTTCTGTTTTCCGCAGGGTTAGAGATGAAATCAGCCGGGATTTCTATGAATTTTATAAAGTTAATCTGGAAAATAAATGAGTACTTTGACAAAAAAACTGTCATTCCTTGACCGTTACCTTACACTCTGGATATTTATGGCAATGTTCATAGGTGTCTTTTCCGGGTATCTATTCCCAGGGATTGTTGGTTTCTGGAATAGTTTCCAGAGCGGAACCACAAATATTCCAATTGCTGCCGGCCTGATACTTATGATGTACCCTCCGCTGGCCAAGGTTAAATATGAAGAGCTGCCCGATGTATTCAGGAATGTGAAAGTCCTTTCTCTTTCCTTGATCCAGAACTGGATAATTGGACCCATACTGATGTTTGTTCTTGCTGTAATATTCCTTCAGAATTATCCGGAATATATGGCCGGCCTGATAATGATAGGACTCGCCAGATGCATCGCCATGGTGATAGTGTGGAATGAGCTCGCAAAGGGGGATACTGAATATGCTGCTGGACTCGTTGCGTTTAATTCCATTTTCCAGGTCCTGTTTTTTTCTCTGTATGCTTATGTGTTCCTGACGGTTATTCCGGCATGGCTTGGTCTTAAAACCTTTGCCGTTGATATTACAATAGGACAGATTGCAGAAAGCGTATTCATATATCTCGGCATCCCTTTCTTCAGCGGAATGATTACCAGATTTGTTCTTCTCAAGGCAAAGGGCAAACAGTGGTATGAAAAGGTATTTATACCAAGAATAAGTCCCATAACACTCATAGCACTTTTATTTACAATCCTTGTAATGTTTTCCTTGAAGGGGGAATACATTGTAAAGATACCGCTTGACGTGGTCCGGATAGCAATACCCCTCGTTATCTATTTCATTATTATGTTTTTTGTCTCCTTCTTTTTGGGAAAGAAAGCCGGGGCGGACTACTCAAAAACCGCAACTCTGTCCTTTACAGCTGCAAGCAATAACTTTGAACTGGCCATAGCAGTTGCCATTGCCGTTTTTGGAATAAACTCTGGTGAAGCTTTCGCTGCTGTTATTGGTCCCCTGGTGGAGGTGCCGGTTCTAATAAGTCTCGTGAATGTTGCTCTTTGGATTCAGAAAAAGTATTTCGGGACAGTAGAAGTGGGCACCGTGAAAGCTCCTGATGTTTGTCCTTAGTCACTAATAAGCCCGAGATTATAATGGAAACTGCTAAAAATCTGATAATTGCAAAGGAAGGCAGAAGGAAAACATCTTTATTGCTGTTACTTCTTCCAGTCTGGATATTGGTTTACTGGAATCTTACACAGTTTATTGACTTCATTATCTATGAACTTTTCTCAATGAGCAAAACCTCACCGTTAACAGAGGCGGTCAGGTTCTTCATTTATGAAGTACCCAAGGTATTGTTGTTACTGGTGCTGATTGTTTTTATCGTGGGTATAATAAGGACATATTTTTCTCCAGAAAGAACGAGAAGCATTCTTGAGGGCAAGTCCTTATTCACCGGCAATGTACTTGCAGGTATTCTCGGAATTGTAACTCCATTTTGTTCTTGTTCAGCAATACCCCTGTTCCTGGGATTTGTTGAATCAGGTGTTCCGCTCGGTGTTACGTTTTCTTTTCTGATTGCTGCTCCCATGATCAATGAGGTGGCTCTTGTACTGCTGTTCGGACTTTTCGGCTGGAAGACGGCTCTGCTCTATATGTCAACAGGACTCATAATCGCCATAATCTCCGGGTATATAATCGGCAAGCTCAAGCTTGAGCGTTATGTGGAAGAATGGGTTTACCAGATTAAGGCGGGCCATCCTGAAACTGCCGCAGAAAAACCCTCTTTTTCCGACAGAATCACTGCCGGTTTTGATGCGGTCAGAGAGATTGTGGCAAAGGTATGGATCTATATAGTAATTGGCATTGCGGTTGGCTCAGGAATCCATGGTTATGTGCCGGAAAATTTTATGGCGGGGCTCATGGGAAAGAGCGCCTGGTGGTCAGTGCCGCTTTCGGTTATTATAGGTGTCCCTATGTATTCAAATGCCGCAGGAATTAT
>JBLMZM010000251.1:0-7399 GCA_050258815.1 Ignavibacteriales bacterium | reverse complement strand
GCAAAGGATTATAATCTGTTTGTATTGCAGGATGCTGAACAGCCATCCTCAGATACTCAGGGCAAGGCAGCCATTGGAAGAGATGCTACTTTCGGAGGCTATAGTTTTGGCGACCAGCTTGCTTCAAACAGCGGTGACGTACTAATAGTTGGAAGAAACCTTACCTATACAAGCGGAAGGGTTTATAACGGGAATGCAGTCTATGGCGGCAGTACTAACCTTCCGCTCTTAGGGGTATCAATTGACGGCGCGCTTCGTCATGACAGTCCGATAAATTTTGCATCAGCAAAGTCTTATCTTGAAAATCTTTCTTCGACTCTAAGCACTTATGTTATAAATGGTAGTACAAAGCTCGAATGGGGAGGATTATTGTTATCCGGAACCGATCCTTATCTTAATGTCTTCAATGTAAACGGATCTGATCTTTCTAATGCCAACAATTTCCAGATAGATGTTCCTAACGGTGCTGTAGTTCTTGTAAACATAAGCGGTGATAAGGTCAGGTGGACAGGCGGGCTGGTAGTCAACGGCACCGCGATAACTAATGTCCTTTACAACTTCTACGAGGCTACGGATCTGACCATCGCGGGGATTGATGTAAGAGGTTCCATATTAGCACCTCTGGCAAGCGTAGAATTCTCAAGCGGCGTACAAAACGGGCAGATGATCTGCAAGTCCCTTAAAGGTCAGGGTCAGTTTAACAATTCAAAGTTCCTGGGCAATATTCCTCTTGACAAGAAGATTACCAACATTGCCTCTGTAAGCGCAGCATTAACTACAGACCCCGTTGAGAGTAACAACTCATCAAGTGTTACAATTACTGCCTCATCAGTTTCACAAGGAAACAACGGAAACACAGGCAACAGCAATGCAGGATTCTGGCAGGAAGTAAGCTCATTTACTCAGGGAGAGATAGTGTACGCTTTGGCAACCGACGCCAATGCAATGTATGCGGGAACCGTAGGCGGTAAGATATATAAATCAACCGATAATGGTAAGAACTGGGCCAGGATCAATAGTGATATGAATGTAGGCTGGATATGGTCTCTCTGCTTTAATAACGGTTCATTATTTGCAGCTACAGAAAAAGGCGTCTATAGGCTTGATAGTTCGGCATGGGCATTAACTTCTTTATCCGGTAAAGATGTGCATGCTCTTATTTCATTTGACGGGTCCCTTATTGCGGGAACCTGGGGCCATGGAATTTACAGGTCGACTGACAATGCATCCACCTGGAGTGAGTTGAATGATGGACTTGGATACTATACTGCCATTCAGTCACTTACGGCAGATAAAAACGGAAATATGTTTGCCGGCAGTGTCGGGGGCGGTATTTTCAAGATGCGCTCAGGAGAGAATAAATGGTACAGACACGAGGTTGGGAATAATTTTGTATGGTCCCTTGGCTCATCAGACAATTCTATATATGCAGGATTATATAGTGATGGACTCTACAGAAGCACCGACGAGGGGGCAAACTGGGAAAGAGTCACTTCAATAAATACTCCGTTCATATATTCTATAGTAACCGATAAAAGCGGTAATGTATATTTAAGCTCCTGGTCTGGTGGAATCTATGTGATTGGTAGCAATCAGAATGATTCTAAATCCCTGGGTATGGGAGGTTCCGGCGTAAGCAGCATCTTGATAAGTTTAGATGCTTCCGAAATGTATGCGGGATCAAAAGATGGCAAGCTATATATGATCTCAGGGTTAAAGAATACTTCGTCAGTTAACGGAGAATCTTCATTACCTAAAGAGTTCAGTTTACAGCAGAATTATCCAAATCCCTTCAATCCGGAGACCACAATCGAATTTGCCGTCCCGGTTAGCGGGAAGTACTCCCTGAAAGTATACAACCTTTTAGGTCAGGAGATAAGGACGCTGATTTCCGGTGAACTCTCAGCAGGCTATCATAAAGTTAGCCTTAATCTCTCCGATCTCTCAAGCGGAGTTTATATCTACAGGCTCAGCGGAGAAAAGGTTAATTTTAACAAGAAGATGTTAATGATAAAATAAGTGCAAGACTAAGCCGGGATTAAAATCACGGGGATATGGCAGAGAACAATTGAAAAGTCTCTGCCATATCCCTATCCTGGCAAAAGCCATTTGTGAGGAATCGGACTATTAGACACGCATTCTGAAAGAGCGGATCTAAAATAATTTCCCTTGAGGATTATTAGATGATCAAGGCGTTTTCTTTTTATACTTCCTTTAACCCGCTCAACATATCCGTTCTGCATAGGTGACATATTCGAAGTCACCACCTGCTTTATTCCATAGTTATTAATTCCTTAAGTAAACACATTACCATATTTTGTTTTGTTAATATTATGTTTTAAAGCTTTAACTGAGCTTTGGTTTTGTAGAACTTTAAGAAGAATAAAAGCAGGGGTCCAAACATTGGTCCATTTATTTTAGTTAATTTTTGTCCGGCATAGATAAGAAAAGAATAATCCATAATTCTGCGATTTCAACAAAATCCGAGGGAATGACGTTGTGGGTAGAGATAAACAGAAAACACTTATTAAAAATACTAATTGACATATAGACTTTAATTAATTAGTTTTAAACCACTTAGACAACATGCTCCAAATTAACCAAGGAACAATTATAGCCCATTTTTACTTCATTTGATTATCAGAATTCCAGTTCAGCAATAATTACTCACGCTCTTGTAACGGAGGTAATCTATGAAGGTCTCTTTAATACACTTCTTAATTGCTATACTATCGGTAGCTTCTTTCGGACAAAATAACTTCCATGCAGGCCTTAGTGACGGGACAGTAGACCAGATGCATCATGCTATAGTGACAAAAAAACAGGGATATTTAAAAGATGATATTAGTTTCAAAGACAGTGTTCATGTAATCGGTCAGGACATAAATGCGATGAGTGATATCATCGTGGAATTTAAAGATGAACCTCTCTTTATTCAGCAGCAGCAGAATAAGCTGAAGAAAATAAGTACAACTGCATTTCAAGCCATGCAGTCAAAACTCACAAATGACCTGTCCCGCTTTTGGAATTTTCTCAGCCAATCAAATTCTATTTCGGTGGAAAAGCCTCAGAAAATACTGGAATATTATAAACTCTTTAATGGGGCATGTCTCCGGGTCCCGAAACCGATGGTATCTCTGATCGCCTCACTTCCCTATATCAGGAAAGTTCATCCTAATGCAGTAATAAGAGCTGATCTTACTGAAAGTATAAAAATAACTGGAGCAGATTTAGTATGGAGTAAATATAATGATCAGGGTGATAGTGTTGTAGTGGGAATAATAGATACAGGAATTGATTACATGCATCCTGCTTTAGGAGGCGGGTTTGGGCGAGGATATAAAGTAATAGGAGGATATGATTTTGTGAACAAGGACAATGATCCGATGGACGATATGGGACATGGAACACATGTGGCTGGAATTGTTGCAGCTAATACTGACAGCATTAAAGGCATAGCTCCCAAAGCATTACTATTGGCCCTTAAGGTATTGGATAAAAATGGATTTGGTGTTGAATCTGCAATCATAGCGGGGATAGAAAGAACTGCTGATCCAAATGATGACGGCGATTATTCAGATAAAGTCGATATAGTAAACATGAGTCTTGGCGGACGGGGTGATGCAGATGATGCGATGTCAAGAGCAGTTGATAACGCTGTTAAGCTGGGGATAGTGTTCTGTGTGGCTGCTGGAAACGATGGTGATTTTAAGACAATAGGCAGTCCCGGAACTGCACGGCTGGCAATAACTGTGGGAGCCACAGATAAGAGCGACAGACTTGCAGCATTCAGCTCCAAAGGACCCAATGAAAAAATATATTCGATCAAACCTGAAATACTTGCTCCAGGTGTTGATATTTTATCACTGTCTCTGTCCAGGTCTTATATTAGACGCAGCGGGACTTCTATGGCAAGTCCAATAGTGACCGGGATATGCGCTCTGCTTAAGCATATTCATAAAGACTGGACACCTGATATGATCAAATCCGCACTAATTACTACAGCAAAGGATCTGTCTCTGGACGCAATGTCACAGGGCTCAGGGCAGGCAGATGCATTTAAAGCAATAGGGATAACTACATTTCTAAATCATGCCTGTATTAACTTTGGACTAGATAATCCAAAAGAAAACTACTGGACTGTTAAAGATACAGTTATAGTCAGTAACAGGGCTGATAGTGAGCAAAGTTACAGAATTGATATCGGTGGGTTAAATTCGGGTTTTAACCTGAGTGCAGTCCCTACTTCTTTTTCGCTTCAGCCCGGAGAAACAATGCCGGTCATATTCACACTTGAAGTAAACAACACAGTTTTACCATTTCAGGGTGAAGGTTCTTTTTCATATTCAGGTAATGTAAGTATTTCAGGGAGCAAAGATAGCCTTCATATTCCATGGGCCTTTACCAAGGCTCCATTGCTTATTATCGAATCTGATAGACCAATCGAATCATTGCTATTACATTCCAGGAGAAAAGCTATTGTATATTCGGGTTACAAAGCATCAGATTTTCTTTACAGATACGAAACAGTGCTCCCCGCAGATGTCTATGACATGGAATTTGCTTTTTCAACTTATGACCCTGCACTAAATAAAGGTAATTATTCAATTATCATGAAGGAAAATGTTGCAATAAACGGATTTCATGAAATTAAGATCAGTCCTAAAGATGCAATAAGAAAGCTTGAGTTTCAGGGAGTCGATGAAAACGGAAGGACATTATCACAACTTGGAAATACACAAACATGGTTATTCTTTACTTTCAGGGATACTTCATTGTATTATATTTCTCTTTTCAATCCGCCGTCAAATTACACGCTTAACATTTCAGAATTTTCCGAAAACATCCATTTCATTGCCGGTGAAATAAATAACAGAGCAGTAGAGGAAAAGGTGGTCAGAGTAGTACAGTACCCGGAGGCCAGCGGTTTAAATAAGGACATAATCTTTAAGAATACTCCCGGAGATTTTTTAAGGCAGAATATCAACATCCGACTTCCCGATATTGATAAAAATATTGAAGCAGGTTTTTTCCCAACATTCTACTTGTCAGGTGAAACGTGGTGCTTGAATTTATCAGATTATTTAAATAAGAGTGATCAAATCGCCGACAGGAATTGGGATGGTGTTTTATATATCAGCCGGGGAAACCGGGAGTATGGAATTACAGTAAATATATCTACAACTACATATTGGGTAAATTCATGGGGATTCCGGACCCAAAAAGATAGTGTCGGGTGTTACCCTTTCCTGGATCCGCCCGTTGAGTATTATTTGTCGCCCAACAATGGGCAAATGAATTTTGGGGATGGAGCAATCTATCCGGTCACCCACCATTATATACAGCCAGAAGTTCCGGGTTATTTTCTTATAAATTCAACATATTTTCAAGGACAGATGGATGAGAATAGGTTTTCAGATCAGGACAGCTCGACTTATGAACTTCTTGACAGCCGGGAGCAAAAAATCGCTTTCGGAATTCTCTCTGAAACAAAGCCATTCTCTCTGCCTGCCGGGAAATATACTTTTATTGCAAGGAATAATCATTATTCCGTAAATGGCATAATGGGTAAGTCAACTCTGAGGTTGGGATATGAACTTACGAAATCAGTTAACTTACCACCGAGTTTTCGTTGCTTAAGAATTTTCAATTCAAAAGGAGTGCCCGTCAGTAAGCTTAACAGTGGGGAATCCGGAGGGATTAAATTATTTATAAATTGTGGCAATTATGGTTATGATCCTCCTCATATTGACCTTGATACTGCAGCAACAAAAATATATCTAAAGAAAAGCGATTCAGAGAACTGGGATGAATTAAGGATCTCCAGTATGCAGTTTGACCGTTTGCTGGGTACTAATTCTTTCAGAGGAATAATGACGGCAGATTTGGAGAAATTTTCAAGCTATGACTCGACCGGGATTGATATGAAAATATTTCTAAAAAACACAAGCCATAGCACTGCAGAGTGGATGCTTCAACCAGCATTTGTTGTAGGCAATTATATCCCTACGGTTGTTATCGATAGCAAGGTGAAAAATGATTTTATACCGAAGCAATACGTCCTGCACAACAATTACCCAAATCCTTTTAATCCGGCAACCACAATCAGTTACTCGTTACCAAAACAATCATATGTAGACCTGAAAGTCTATGACATACTCGGTCGAAAAATAACAACTCTTGTCAGTAAAACACAAGGTGCAGGTGAATATTCAGTTCAGTTCAATGGCTCTTCCCTGCCCTCAGGAGTATACATTTACACAATTCAGGCAGGAGATTTCAGAGACTCAAAGAGATTATTGCTTCTTAAATAGTATAAATTCTCCTGGCCAAAATTTGGTCACTGCAATTAAAATGTTGTGTTTTTAAGTTTTAACCAAAGGATTTTATAACATCCGGTTATTCCCTGAATCTACGCAATACTTAAAGTAATTAAATTATGCCTCATAACAGTTAGAAATACGCTGGTTTGAGGCTTTTAATTTTATTGTCATATCTTATAAGTAAAATAATCCTCAAAAGCATATAATATAATCTGTTGCCCTACCTGAAATTCTGCACAGAATGAAATTCCTGCCCAAATACTACGATTTTCTCTTAACACGCGTTAGTAAGGATTTTGTTTATCTCCTTAATAGTCAAATATACGGAGATGAAGCAAAACTAAATCGCGGTATTATTTTACCTGGTCTGACCTTAAACAGCAAGACTTTAATATTATGACGCCTTATGAACAGGGACACGACAAATCTGTTTATAAATAGTGAATTACTGGAATTATTCGGGTCCCTGCTACAACCGTTTGTGGAAATGCGAGGTCCAAATGAATGTGGCTTAAAAAAATAAATTATAAGGGAAATTATGATAGGAAAAATCCTTGCGTGTAGCATTTATAGATCAATTTTTGTTCTTTTTATTATATTTACAAATATTACACAGGCACAGAAAAAAAACGATACTTATTTGATAACAGGTACTGTAGTTGATCAACTCAGCGGTAAGGCTTTGCCTAAAGTGACCGTCCATATTTCCTCTTTCTCTGAAGCAACAGATCTTACCGGTACTACTACCGATGATAAAGGATATTTTACTATTCCCAATATTTCCAATCGGATTGTGCGCGCAAAGTTTTCAATGGTCGGATATCAAACTCAAATAGTAGATTCAATTGACCTGAAAACAACTCATGGAATTGGTTTAATAAAGCTGTTGCAGGCGCCTGTTGAAATGCCCGAGGTAGTGATCAAGTCCTTAAAACCAATGATCGAAATGCATATCGACAAGCAGGTTATAAATATGGATAGGATACCCGGCAACAACGGCACTCTGACAGAGGCTTTAAGAAACTCGGGCGCTGTAGAGGTAGATCCTCAGTCAAATAAAATATCGGTCAGGGGAC
>JBLMZM010000250.1:0-3370 GCA_050258815.1 Ignavibacteriales bacterium | reverse complement strand
ACTTAGGAATTGAAGTCTTTAGATATCGAATATTGATTTTGACGAAAAATGGATTCCTCTCGTGAAATCAGATTTTCAATCAAAAAAATGCAAAAATCACTAGATTTTGGAACAGAGTCATGAAAGTTTCAGAATAATTTCCATGTAGGAAACTCTACTGATCATTCAGATTTTGTAAATTGAGGGAATCGATTCTGAGTTTTAGGGTCATTTCATTAGCAGACGAAGAGTTAACAGAATCCCAGCAATTGATTCCCATACTTCTAGAAGTACTGTTAATCAAGGAGTAATCTTCAAATTGAGACCCGTTGGATCGCAACAAGATTATTATCCTTAAAACCTTGCAGTTCTACAAACGATGCACCAGATGCAGGTAGATCCAAAACAAACTCTGCAGAATTATTGACAACATCTATGCTTTTTTGAGGTCGATCCCCCAGATATACGTCAAGTCGGGAAATATTCTCTGTCGATGTGTTTACTGTAATTTTTCCACCTGATCTGATTACATTGGCTGAAATACTGTATACCGGCATCTTAGCAAGAATGCTTGCAGCATGGTTAATTAGGTCAACGTTGCCATTGAGCACATCATCTTTAGTCATATGATGTGGAAAATCCGGAATAACACCTAGATCTTCCAGCGGCATCCCTTCATGTTCAAAGACACGCAAAGTACGCCTGATTGCAACACTCATTCCAGCCTTGTTAGGTAAAGGTTTGAGCGGATCGCCCATCAAATTCAGGAGCAGTCCCTGCTCCCATACATTAGCACCGCCGGCACCAGTATTCATGTTTGTGCCAAGTATCGGACCAATTTTATTATCATGAAAACCGCCTGCAAAGATATCTGTTGCGCTATAGCATAGTGCGTCGGTGATTAGGATTACGGGACCTAGGTACTTCTGACCTATTGAGTTGCAAGCTTGTTCAGATGTGATCGGGATACCTTGCGAAAATGCAGAGCCAGTCTCTACAGCTAGTTTCATCGATGCAAGCCATTGACCTAAATCATCTGGATTTCGACGGCAGAGTTCAATGGTTAAAGGAGTGTTAATGAACTGTGTTGGTTCGGGCTTAATCTTATGAGGAGTGAGTACCTGCAGCAATCGCTCACTGGCGAAAATAAGGCCCCCACCATTATCACGCACATCAATTATCAGGCCATTCTGCGGCAACAACTTAGCTAATCGAATGAACTCGCCAATAAATTGATCATCACTGTTAACATCGAATGTATATATCCTGATATAACCAAAGGTCCCATCAGGCGTTTCAACAGTTCGAGCTTGGAAAATTCCTGGCATGGTAGTCTTAATTGCTGTCGGTGGCGCCGCATGCGACAATTCTCCTCTTGAAATCATTTTTTCAGCCACAATAGTCTGAGGGGCAAACAAAATCTTTTTTACCTGTTGAATTGCATCTGTCTTTTTATCAATACCTAAAGCTGTTGCTTCTTTGCTTAATGAATTAGGATCTACTGCACTTATTCCTCTCTCTGGTGAGAAGATCAACCAATTTTGCTTTAATTCAAGTTCTTCCCCATTGAGCGAGCGATATCCTATAACTACCCATTCTTCATCTGGAGGCAATGAAATGAACATTGGGCGAATAGTCATGCTATCGAGCCCTCTTGCATGTTGTGCCTCAAGATTACTGCCTGCCTGCCTATCTGCATTAAGCTCTACAGCTCTTTCAATAGGAATCCCGCTCCAGTAGATGACTTCAACTCCTGGTTTAAATGTAGGATGATTGAATCCCTCAGGCGTTTTCGATATTATATACTTCCTTTGCTCGCCCTCAAAATATTCCTCAATTAAAAAGGGGAGGATAGCAGTTTTATCATTAAAAGGAGCAGGTAGCAGGTAATTTGTGTGAAGATCACGCAAAGATGTGAAGATTTTTGTCATCTTTCTGTGAAAATTGATTTCGTTTATAGTTTGTCCTTCTGGTAACTGTTCTAGATGGTACTTTAGTAATCTCAACTGCTGTATGGGATCTATTGCGTGCATGGCACGTTTAAGCGGCATATGAACGTAGAACATTTCCAAAAGTACCAGTGCCTGTTCAACAAGCAATCGCATATCTTCTATCGACAACTTTCCGGTAGTTTTCAAAAATGTTTGTAAATCAGTAGCTCCCTCAAATTGTGGCTTTATCTCCTCATTGACACTCTTTAAAAATTCGGTGCTACTATTAAGTGTTATTGTCGTTCTTTCTCCAGATGTTCCGGTCAATTTATCGTCTTTTGACATATTACCCCCCAATTTGCCTTTATATTTTGATTCGATAATTTTCCTTTTCTTTGACACCAGACTAAATATTCTGTATTAATCTATAGCTTACGGCTCTCAATTTACTTATATACAAATCGTAAGCAGCTGTTGAGTCGCTTGCACTATATGTAATTTGATAATCTGCAACAATTGAAGTTGGTTGTTCAGATTATAACCACAAAATTTCGCTTTGTACGCGTACTTCCATATTGACAATTGCTTGTGCATAGACAATTTCATCATTATGGTGTGAGTCTACAGTTTTTAATTCTCTGCTTAGTGTAGCTTTAATATATGTCATCATTGACTTTTCGGATAGGCTCATCAACTGCTATGTCTTATAAATAGGACTTACGCAGTTGAACTGAAAAATCAATAGCATTAAACCTTTAATGCCTAAAATATAAATTTAATCAACAGTGCTTATTGCACTTGATTTTATATCTCAAGCGCGTAAGTCCTAATAAAATAAGAAATTAAATTCATAGCATATAATATATAGCGAAATATAAATTAGTAATAAGTAAACGTTAGTAATATCACGACCAGATAGCTCAAACCAAACAGCTTATAAGCAAATAGTTCACAACCAAAATTGTATGGTAAAAATATCGAGGATATCAAAGGTCTCTGGCTGGGGAGTATTACAGATCTTTCGGGACTTTTATAACGCGCCTTTGTCAATTTCCGGACATAGGTTCTAAGGATGAAGAAAATATAATTTCAAATCTTTATATGCTGGTTTGTCTGTGATTGAACCTGAAAATTGGAATTATGAAGCTATTTCCAAATTGGAAATTTGAAGTTATTTTTCTATCATTCCTTAAAATAGAGTAATCCCTTTCCTCTGTCAAGATTTTGAACGCACCGTTCCTAAGGATTGGAACGTTTGGAATGATTACATAAAAAATTATACCTTTGTATAGTGTTTACTGATAATGGAAAAGGTTCTCTTCGTCAGGTTGCTCTCATGGATCTAGCTGAGGCTTGATCTGTAGCGTGTCACAAAAAAGATAAATGGAAAATCAGTTAATTGAGTTCGTAAAGCTTGAAAAAAGTCTTTATCCTTGATGGATCACTAAAAAAATATTTTA
>JBLMZM010000249.1:0-2865 GCA_050258815.1 Ignavibacteriales bacterium | reverse complement strand
AATATGGGGCAGCAGAAGGACCTGCTGTCCGTTTAGCCTTCATGAAAATATGGGATAAAATAGCTATTTTAGATTACGAAAATTAATATCTGCTATTTTATGGAAACAGAATTTGAAAGCGTCTTATTAAGCTTCTACAGACCTGATATGATTTCCTATATGGATAACCATCCCGAAGAGTTTGAAGAAGCAATTCTTCTTGCTGTTTCAGGCAAACAGCCATTTGCATGGCGGGCAGCCTGGCTTTTAGGCATCTGTATGAAAGAAAACGACAAGAGGATTAAGGCATATACGGGATTTATAATAGGCTCCCTGGCAGACAAAACCGAAGGCCACCAAAGGGAACTACTTAAGATACTTTCAAAAATGGAATTAAATGAAGATCAGAAAGGGCTCTTATTTGATTTCTGTGTTAATTTGTGGAAGGATATTTATAAACAGCCCTCTGTGCGTTCTACGGCGTTAAAAATAATTGTTAAAATAGCGAAACAATATCCAGACTTATACAAAGAGGTCACGTTACTTACTAAAGACCAGTACCTCAATACATTGTCCCCTGCAATAAAAAAATCAGTCCCAAAAATCTTAAAAGAATTAGGACAAAAAACCTAAATCTGCAATCCATGTATTTAAATAATGAATTCAGGATCTCAATCATATGAGTGTCGGGAAAGCATTAAGCTGCCTGTTGGTTAACTCGGGATGATTCCAGATGTAAATGCCCGTTGATATTCCCCCGCCAAAGGCAATTCCATAAAGCAGGCCTTTGTAAAATGATTCTGTATACAGCACCATTTGATCCAACTCCCAGAGCATGACAAGACTGTATCATGATCATGTGTATTATATTGAAATTGCAGCATATCACAGCCGAATCCGGATTCCGGAAGGTTTTATTTATGATCATAAAACTTTTATTTTTGAAGCAGATATTTGCAATTGATTTATGTGAGTTCTAAATTATCGGCGGTTGATTTGAGAACTAATCATAATGCAGGACACATCATGAAAAAACTTCTACTTTTATTTTTTCTTTCATTTACATTTTACTCTGTACTGAATGCTCAAAGACTTGATACTCTTTCGAGCCGTTATGTGGGACCCGGTGTGCTTTATTCAGATATTATTGCACGGGATGTCCCCTGGACAATCAAGGTTTTGAGAGTTAACCTAAAAAACCCATTCATTTCGCTCGAAGCCGTTAAAGCCAAGGAATCTTACTACGGCTATGAAAGGACCAGTGCGATGGCACAGCGCAGGACCTCTCCGGGCCACTTTGTTGTCGGCGCAATTAATGCCGATTACTACGACACGAAAAACGGAGCAATTACCAATATACAGATCGGAAAAGGCCAGATATACAGGGGCCCGATTGTATCAACACTTATCGGCTTCGACACAAATAACAAGCCTATGATGGATATTTGTACGTTGAACTCTTTTGTCGTCAGCGGCGATTCATTACTGAAAATCAATGAGGTTAATCAGACGCGCGGGTCAGACAAGCTGATCCTTTATAACTTCTACATGGGAGCTTCCACGGGAACCAATGCTTATGGCAGTGAAGTTCTTGTAACGCCTACTACCGAATGGCTGGTAAACGACACGCTCAAATGCGTGGTGGAAAAAGTTGAAAAAAATGTTGGAAATATGGCTATCCCGGCGGGAAAAGCTGTACTTTCGGGCCACGGAATTGCGGCTTCATTTATAAATAATAATTTTCACGTGGGCGATACTGTAAAACTATACATGTGGCTTAGCACTGACCTGAAGAAAATCAAAGAGCTCGTTGGCGGTCACCCCAGGCTTGTTAAAAACGGTGTCAACTACCTTGATGAAGCCCTCAAAAGAGGAGAACCGGGTTCAAGCACTACAACAGCTGCACCCCGCTCCATAGCAGGTATTTCAAAGGACAGTACTTATCTCTACCTGGTAACCCTCGACGGCCGTCAGACAAGCAGCGCCGGAGCCATACTTGATGACCTGGCTAATCTTATGATCAGACTGGGCCTTTACGATGCCTTTAACCTTGATGGCGGCGGATCTACCACGATGGTTGTGAGAAATTCTGTAATGAATTCTCCATCCGATGGCAACGAGCGTTCAGTGGCAAACTGCCTCCTCGTTGTTTCTTCTGCTCCAAAGGTTCCGGAGACGCTGGGCAAAGTGGCTTTTACTTACAATTACAACAAGTTTCTTATCTACTGCGCACAAAAGCTTCAGCTGAGCGTGTATGCAAATGATATTAATGATAACGAAGCCGCAATTGATGCTACGCAGCTGAGTTTCAGCGTGTCTCCTGAACTGGGTACAGTTGACAGCAAGGGGCTTTTTACCGCCTCCAAAACACCGGCCAATGGATACCTGTACCTCAGGTATAAGAATTTCTCGGATTCTTCTTATGTCAGCTTAATACCTATAAACAAACTGTCAGTTACGCCGAAGACCGCGGTTATTGACGGTTCAACTCCTGTAAAACTGACTGCCACTGCTTATGCCAGCGATCTGACCGAAAGAACTCTTTCTATATCTGACATCAGCTGGACATCCCTTGATACCAGTATAGCTACCGTCAAGGCTGATGGATCGGTACTTGGAAAGAATGAGGGAAAGGTTAAAATCGCCGCTTCTTTTCTTAGTAATGTTACCGATACTGCAGAAGTAACCGTCATGATCGGAAGGGGAACTCCTGTGGTTGCACAGATGGACAGCCTTACGGGCTGGACATTTGCCGGCTCTTACCTGGATTTGGCAGCTTCAAAGCTTGAAGTATCAAATGACATTAAATCCGAAGGAGCAGCTTCATTTAAGGTCGGTTTTAACTATGCATATAATACGACTTACAATAACCTCGTTTACCTGAAC
>JBLMZM010000248.1:0-6386 GCA_050258815.1 Ignavibacteriales bacterium | reverse complement strand
CTCTTGTCAGGAGGTTCAGATCCAATCAATTAAGTACCGAGGGCCGGAGTCGAACCGGCACGGGTATAAATACCCACAGGATTTTAAGTCCTGTGCGTCTACCAATTCCGCCACCCCGGCATAAATAGAATTGGAATTCAAATATAAAACTTTATACCCAAATTTACAAGAACAATTTTATAAGTTTAATCCGGAAGATTACAATGTTCCTCAATTGATTTATCTTGAAGGAGCTAATTTAACAATAATTATCAAATTTCGCTAAAATTTCCTGTATTTCAAGATAATAATCCGGAAACATGCATTTACTTGAGAAATATCATCTTTTTTACTTCTGTAAATTTCCTCCCCTTCCCGTTTAACGGATCGGCTTCAATGGAATAGAAGTAGATTCCAGAGGAAACTGCTACAGGTGACCATCTCACCTCATGATATCCGGCTTCAAAGACCTTATCAGCGAGCAGACAGATACTCCGCCCCAGTAAATTGATTATCCTTACCCTTACATATGACTCTGCGGGAAGTGCAAAGCTTATGGACGTGGAAGGATTAAACGGGTTCGGGTAGTTCTGCCCCAGCTCAAATTTCACGGGCAGAAGGTTTTTCCTATCCGTAACTGCTGTTTTTTCAACACACCTGCCCTGGAGCAGCACCTGATTGCAGGAATCAACTTTGCTTACAATATAAAGCGTATCAGAGAAACTGCCAAGGGAATCGGGCTTGAAAGTCACTGTAACAACCGCAGAGTCGTACCTTGCCAGATAAGTCTTACTGATGGAGACAGAAAATATTTTATTTTTAACGTATATACTGTCGACAGTAAACGGGTTTAGGCCGGTATTTTTAATAGTAATTTTGTTTGAGACTGATTTTAATGGTTCTGTATCAGGAAGCTTAAGCACCTGAGATGAAAGGCTGTAGCTGTTCTGACGCACATTAAGCAGCCAGCCTACAGTGCCTGAAGCCTCATTTACATATGCAATATCCACTGCCCCGTCGCCGTTAAAATCGCCAGAGGTCATACGGTTTGAGCCGGATTCACTGGCAAAGTAGCCTGAGACCTTAAAGGCCATATGCTGGTTTGTATAAATATACCCCTGGTTCGAATACCCGTTATTTACAGAAGCCAGATCAATATCCCCGTCACTGTCATAATCGCCGCCCGTAAGCGAGAGAGGGTCTGCACCCGTCTGTTGGTCAGACAAAAAGAATTGCAGTCCGCCCAAATTTTTAATTAAACAGAGCGAATTTATATAGGGCTGCCCGGATGCCAGATCAAGCCAGGTATCGTGGTTCATATCGGCAAGTACCATCGACCTGATGTAGGGAGTGCCCGGGTTCCGGCCTTTAGCCTTAAAACTCATATTGCCCGTGTTTTCAAAAATGCAAAGCGGATCACCGGCATATTTGCTAATAACAATGTCAATATCGCCATCGTTATCCATATCCCCTGTTTTTAAGTCAAGCACCTGCTCAAGAGTTGATGGCAACATGATTGCCCGGAAAGTAAAATTGCCCTGATTTTCGAGCACATAAGCGGTGTTAAGAAGATCATTTGTAACTATCAGATCAAGGTCCCCATCGCCATCCAGATCATCGGAAGCAAGCATCCGGTTATTTTGCCCACTGAAGACCGATACTTTAGTAAAATTAAAGCCGCCTTCATTCTTTAGAATGATCACTGAATTCCTGCAGGCTGCAGCAATGTCTGTTTTCCCGTCGTTATTGAAATCTCCGGCAGTAATGCCGAATGGAGAATCGGTCAGTGCTATGGACTTTGCAAGTCCAGGTTTGGAATCAAGGCTCCCTTTTATTACAGCTATTCCGTTTTCAAATGAAACAATCATATCTGTAACACCATCATTTTCCAGATCAGACGAACAGATAAGTTTGGGATATTGGCCTGTAGGAATATTATTCATCGCCCTGAAAGAGCCCGTTCCCTCTTTAGCCTTAACAATAAATCGCCAGATGAAGGGAGAAAGAACCGGATTAAGCGACTTCAGTTTGAAATCATTTTTTAATGTGATTTCAACTTCCTCACCAGTGATAAATTTACCTTCGGAAACAATTGAAAGAAGCCTTTTTGCAGCATCATATGAAACTCTTGAATTATGGAAACCGCTCATGGAGCCAGATATAAAAACTGAAGAAGGAGTAAGCGACTCAGGAATGATGTCCTCCGTAAAACGGACCGCGGCAAAAGAAGGATCGGCCGAAGCTGAATTCTGCGCCGGGTATAATGAATCCACAATAACCTGCCTGCACATGCCAGTAACCATGAATTTAACGGCCGGATGCACCTTATCATTGCTTGTAATTACTACACTGTCGGAATAAGCCTTTGTTTCCATGGGAGTGAAAGTTACCGTTACAGATTTCACTTTCCTCGGTTCAACGGTTAAGGAAGTGGGAAACAGGCTGAAGGCTTTTGAACTGCAGTAAATAGAATCTACAACCAGAGGCAGCGATCCCGGGTTGCTTATGGTAAAAGAAAATGTTTTCGAGCTGTCTTTTTGCACGCTGCCGAAATTATATTCCGTAGGGCTGAGAGCTATTTCGCTAAAGTGATCCCGGTTTTCAAGAAAAGTGAGTGGGGAATTCATTTTATATGCCAGAAGATCGATATCCCCGTCATTGTCAAAATCTGCTGTCAGCAGGTTTGAGGCTTCAAAATTAAATGGAGGCAGAACAAGCTGCTTAACGACTTTAAGGTCCTTATTACACTTATCCATTTCAACTCCCCAGCTGGCCGCAGAAAGAAACTCCACAGTTGAATCGCCGTCAAAATCGCATCCTGCAAGGAATGCCATGTCCTTTTGCGGGGGATTATAATAGCTGGTTGTAAACTTCAAATCGCCATTATTTACCAGTATTTCATAACCTTTATAGCCCTGCCAGTACGATGCCGCGGCGAAATCGATTAGCCCGTCATTATTAAAATCTCCTCTTACCGAAGGCAAAGTATTGAGTAATTGATTATTGAATGTCTGAAATGAAAAGTTGCCGTTGTTGCGCAGCAGGAAACCGGTATAAATGTCAGCCAGTATATCCAGATCGCCGTCGCCGTCGATATCCTCTGAAGCTAGACCGAAAATGCCCGCAAATTTGATTTTTGAGGCCTTGAAAATAAAATTCCCCATGTTCTTTACAAATTCCATCTCAGCGCCCGAACTTCCTGTGCCGACGGCAAGATCAGTCAGGCCGTCGTTGTCATAATCTCCGGCCGTTATATATTGAAGATAGCCCGGAACATCTGTCTCAGAGGAAGTAAAATTAAAATTGCCTGTATTTTTCAGCAGCTGAATTTTTGAAGCTACTTTGCATACGGCAATATCAACTCTGCCGTCGTTATCAAAGTCGGCTGCGGCCAATGATTGCGGACCCTGTGGAATACTGATGGATTTTACTTTTGTAAACCTGAAGTCTCCTTCATTTTTATAAATTGTTATTTCCTCATTAGTCTGTGTAAGGACAGCAACATCCAAAAGCCCGTCATTATTAAAATCTGCGGTGACCGGCTTAAATGAGTACTGAGGGAGCTGAATTGAAGAGCGTTCACGGAAACTCATCGAAGAACTCTTTGCCGAGACATTAAAATCCCATATGCGCGGAAGGAAAGGAGGCTCACATGCAACCGTCCTGATCTTAGAAGTCAAAGATACAGTTACATTTTCTCCCCTCCTGAATGGTTTTGCTGTTTTAATGGTTAGAAGCTTTAATCCGTCATCAAAAGATATAAGTTCAGCTTTCTGCCTGCCAGAGTGCGAACCCGTAATAACGATCGAAGAGTCGGAAAGTGTTGCAGCATCCAGCCTCACATTGAAGTAAATCCTTATCTGTGCAGTATCAGAAGCAAATATGGAAAGAGGCTTAGGATAACACGAGAGCACCTGCTCTCCCCTTCCCAAGACATAAAATTTTACTTCAGGATGGAATTTATCGTTGCTGTAAACTGTCAGACTGTCGTTGTAGCTTAAAGCGCCCGACTGCTTAAAGTGAATTGTAACTTTCGCCGTGTCGCCGGCAGCAATAGTTGTTTTTGAAGCCGTAGCTGTAAAGGCCTCATTTGATGAAGCAATGCCTGAAATGTTCAGGGTCCCGGATACGCCGTCATTTTTAACTACAAAGTAAGCTGACTTTTCGGCTCCCGGTTTTGTTACGCCAAAATCGTATGAACTGCTAAGAAGCTTAACCTCAGGTTCCGCGTTTTTATTTTTTGCAATGACGAGATTTCTTGGATTTCCAGACTCCATGTAAAGATCAATATCACCGTCGTTATCCAGATCTGCCGCTCCAATATCCCCGATAGCCCTTGCACCGGAAAAGACCTTAGACTCAGTAAATGAAAGATTTGAGTTATTCTTCAGGATATATAAATAATCAGAAGAATGGATTGCAATATCAGGATAAGTGTCATTATTTAAATCGCCTACTGTGCAGCTTCCGTTGGAGATATAGCTGACTGCAGGAACAGTTTTCTTGAAATTCCCTGTACTGTCGTTTATTAGTATTGATAAATAATCATAACCGTATCCGCCTGAGGCAAGAATATCAGGATATCCGTCGTGATTAAAGTCTGCAACATTTATCTGCGAGGTCAAAAAACTCTGTGGATATACCACGGGAGCTGAAAAGTTAAAGGAACGGGAATTCCTGAATACACAGACCGATTTTTCCTCATTTAAAGCATCAATTATGTCAGGAAATCCATCCAGATCAATATCGGAGAAAATGATTTTCTGAGCATTAGTAACCGGGAGCTCCTTTGCAAGCTGAAACCTCATATTGCCCATATTCCGAAACAGCAGCAGTACGTCCTGGCCGTTAAACCCGGTATTTGAACAAATTGAAATGTCCAGCTTTCCGTCTGCATCCAAATCGGCAGCATAGAATCCGCCACCTAAATAAGCTGAACAGGTAATTTCAGCAGCGGTCTGAAAACTGCCGTCGGGCATCTGTTTTAAGATAACGACCAGCTTTTCGCCCTCAGGCTGGAAGGCAATATCAACTTTTCCGTCGCCGTCAAAATCTCCTGTCGTAATATTGTCCACAGGTTTTCCCAGATAAATATCCTGCCTGGAGAATTTAAGTCCGCCAAGATTCTTCATCATAAAGATCCCCTGGTACATAAAGCTTGAACAAAGGACGTCAACTAATCCGTCATTATTCATATCAGCCAGGATTGATGGTCCGTATTCATCTCCGAAAGGGACCGGTTCGGAGAGTGCAAATGTTCCTGAACCTGAAATAGGGCTCGCCGTAAACGTCCAATTAAAGGGCTGCACTGCCTCGTTCTGAAGGGTTTTTACTCCTGGAGTAAGTGATACTGAAATCAGTTCATTCGGATGAAACCTCCTTTCGGGTAAAAAAACTATGGATTGGCTGGCGTCGTCATATTTTACTGTTCCTGATACTTTTCCGTAAAATGAGCTGAAAACGGCAATAAAGGAATCCTTTACTGTACTATTATCCAGCGGTTTTACAAAAGAAATGGTTATGGAAAGAGAATCAGGTATCTTAAAATCCGCGGAACCCGGGTAGTAGGATTTAATTAATGGGTTAACTCCGGTAATTGAGGAGTTATAACCCCCTGCCTGGTTTGGAAAATTTATTCCAGGCAGAGAGCTAGAAAAGTCAGACCGGACTAAAGCAGATTCAGTGAGCAAAGATTTTTGATTTAGCTGATAATTCCCGCAAAAAATGAAAGGAGAATTAAGGATTAAGAGTAAAAGAGTGAAAATATGTCTCAAAAGAGGATTCCTTCTTATTGCAGTAAAATTTTCATTAACTTTATCAGGAACGGGTTTAAGGAAACAGGAAATTTACTCCAGTATTTTGATAAATACCGGAAATTCCTTGAAAGCAGAAAATAAATATAGGGAAAAAGGGGGGAAATTACACGATTAGTAACAATTTTGACAAAAACTTATATTGCATAAAAGCCTTTTTATTCATATTTTTGAAATGTTGTTATTGGGCCCATAGCTCAGTTGGTTAGAGCATCTGACTCATAATCAGAGGGTCGGTGGTTCAAGCCCATCTGGGCCCACAAAAAAGCCTCATTTTCCAAAGGAATCTGAGGCTTTTGTTTTTTCAGGCAGTTCTTTAATTGCCGCGAACTTTGTGAGATTTCATTATCTAATCTTTATATGCTGAAATCAGGAGCATCATGGGACGGCGGAATTCTTCACGCATTGCTTCATTCTTCTTTAGCATTTCCTGCGACGGCAACGGCTCAATTACTTTTTTTATTATAAAGCCATTACTTATCAGCGAATTAATATACGTCGTTAATGTCCTGTGATATTTGGTAATCTTTTGCCCCAGAAAAACAGCTTCCCTGCTCCCTTCAATAAAATAATTATCTACGGGCCAGTGAATCT
>JBLMZM010000247.1:0-10087 GCA_050258815.1 Ignavibacteriales bacterium | reverse complement strand
AAGGATGATATATATTTTCACTAGTGTCATACACCCTTATCAACTTTTCAAAATACAGGGTACTGAAATAAAATAAGCTCTACCGCAAATTCTGTATTTTTGGATAAATTTCAAATGTAATTAAGTCAGCCTGAAACTCCTTTAGTGCAGGGAACCAATAATCAGGATTTACTGATAGTCCCCTCTTCAAGTCCGTGTCCTCCGACACCCAGTTCATTGCGCCTCAGCATATAGGCAAACAGCAGGCCAAAGAAACCGAGCGAAGAGAATATCCACATACCCATTGTATAACCGCCGGAATTATCATTTGCCCAGCCGATGATCATATTAAACCCGAATAAGCCTATATTCTGAATCATAGTCATCAGTCCATATGCAGTGCCGAGTCTGGACTCATCGGTTATGATAGCCACAGACGGCCACATCACTGCGGGCACAAGCGAGAATGAAATGCCCATCATTGCCATTGGGACAAAAAGACTGACGGAAGTATACGCCATCAGTAAATAAACCGGTATAATAAGCAGGGATCCAAACATCATCAGCAAGGAACGCTTACCGATGTAATCGGAAAGCAGGCCGAACAATGGCGTCAGCACCATTGCCGATAGAGTAAGCATACTCGACAGAAATCCTCCGAATTCCCTTGTGGTTCCGTGTGTATCCATAAAAAATTTCACGGCAAAGGTCTGAAATGGGAATATTGCAGAGTAAAAGGTTACGCAAAGGAAGGTGATAAACCAGAAGGATGGCTTAAAATTAAATATTTCTTTTATTTTGATCTCATCCTGCTTAGGTATTTCCCGCAGGGCATAATTTTTTGAAGCATTAATATCCATCGTGATATAAATAATTACAGCTGCAACAGAAATCACACCAGCGGCTACAGCCACCAGAAGCGGGGTCTGCCAGCTTCCATAAAATGACCTTCCCCAGGTTGGAGAATTAAGTGCTGCAAATGAGCCCAAACGTGCAATCGTAAGGTTAACACCAAAGGCAAACGAAAGTTCCTTGCCCTTAAACCATCTGCCGATTACTGTTGTAACGGCAACTATCAGGGATTCTGCACCCAGGCCGAATATCAGCCTGCCTGTCGCCATAAAGGTCAGGCTTGAGGACATTGCCGTGACAATGGCTCCCAGTAAACAGAGTGTCGCAAATATGAACGTGGAAATCCTCGTACCTAATCTGTCAATTATGATTCCGCCAATGAGTACCATGAAGACGTTTGGAATGCTGTAAATTGCCTGCAGCAAACCGATATTACTGTCAGTAAAATTCAGCTGCTTTGCCAGCAGGTCGGCAAGGGGACTTACACAGTCATATACATAGTAATTCCCAAACATTGCAAGACTGATAAAAACAAGGACACCCCATCTGTATAGCTTGGAGGGTTCAGGTTTTGCTTTTAGAACTTCTTCCATCGTAATTAATGCCTGATAGTATTATTATAATTATTTACTTCAAACTACTCCCCCGGATTCCGGATCTGACTGCAGTAATCAGATTACGGCAGTCAAATCCTGAATTAAGGGAATATAATTAATTATTTGCGGGAATGTTTTTAAGAACTTCCTGCAAGAGATTCCAGAATTTCTGGACAGTTTCAATATTAACTCTTTCATCGGGTGAATGAGCACCTACGATTGTAGGACCAAATGAAATCATATCCATATCCGGATAACGTTCATTTATAATTCCGCATTCGAGTCCGGCATGAATAGCCTTCACTTCCGGCTGCTGGCTGTACAGCTTTTCATAAGTAGACTTAACAACGCTAAGAATTGGCGACTGAATATTGGGCTTCCATCCTGGGTATCCATCCCCCTGCTTCACATCTGCGCCAGCCAGGGTAAATACTGAAGCCACCATATTTGCAGCATCGTCCCTCTCACTTTCGACAGAACTTCTCTGGCTGGTTGTAATGGAAACCTTGTTGTCTTCAACAGCAACAATTGCCAGGTTTGTGGAGGTCTCTACCAGTCCCTTGATGTCAGGACTCATTGTCAGCACACCATGAGGAGCGGCATAAAGAGCATTCAGAAGATTGGCTGCGGACTTACTGTCCATTATCTTTGACGGCACTTGAGTCTTTACAGCTTCAATCTTAAGACCGGGTTCGTTTGTAGCGAGTTCTTTCTTCACCGTGGTATTGAATTCAGAAACGAACTTTTCCATTTCAGAAGCTTTTGCAGAAGATACCGTAGCAACGGCAAAGCCTTCTCTCGGGATTGCATTATGCTTGCTGCCGCTGTTTATGGAAGCTAGTTTCAGATCATACTTTTTAACCAGGTTCCATATGAGTCTGGTAAGGATCTTAATGGCATTTCCCCTGCCTTCAGCTATATCCAAACCTGAATGGCCGCCTTTAAGGCCGGTAACCTTTAATTCATAGGCTGCTGAATCAGACGGAACGTTTTCAGAATTAAATTTAAAATCAGCATAGGTGGTGGTACCGCCCGCGCATCCGATATAAAGGGCGCCGTCTTCTTCGGAATCCAGGTTCAGCAGTACTGTAGATTTAAGGAAACCAGGCTTCAGGCTCGAAGCGCCGTTTAATCCGGTTTCTTCATCAAGTGTAAAGAGAAATTCGAGCGGACCGTGTTCCATATCTTTTGACTCGATCACTGCGAGTGCAGCAGCAACACCAATCCCGTTATCACTTCCGAGCGTAGTGCCCTTTGCCTTTACCCACCCGCCTTCAACATAAGGCTGGATAGGATCTTTCTCAAAATCATGTTTTACGTCGCTGTTCTTTTCAGGAACCATATCCAGATGTCCCTGGAGTACGGTTGTTTTCAGATTTTCTTTGCCTTTTGTGGCAGGCTTTCTTATAAGAACATTACCAAATTCATCCCTTAAGGTTTCGAGATTATTTTTCTTGCCTACAGAGACAACATATTCCGCAATTTCACCTTCCTGTCTGGAAGGATGAGGGCGGTTGCAAATTTCCTCAAAATGGTGCCAGAGCAATTCTGGTTTTAATTCTCCTAGTACTTTTGCCATATTATTCTCCTTCTTTTTTAATTTCGTTGAAAGAAATATATCCTTCCATATAAAGACTAGTTAAAAACTTTGTAAGCCGTTCGTGTACGGGCTGAACCTTCTCTCCTAATATTGCAGTCAAATTTCCGGCAATCGAAGCAACATTTTTCTTCCCATCAATCTGCTTCCATGTTTCAGAACCAATTTCATCCAATTTAATCTTAAAATGTGAAGATTTCAATCTGGGCATCAGAAATTTGGCAAGTATGCGGTTTGTAAATTTAGGTACTAGCACTGTCACCAGACCTTTCTCATCCACTTCGTCTTTGTAAACGTGAAATGGAGTAAGGTCCAGATAATTGGCATTTTTGAGGATTTTTTTGCGTTCCTTAAAGCTAAGAGGCATTGGTATTAATATCGTATGCTAATGAATGAATATTGCACTTGTAATTATTTATATAAACAACAACGTCCGGGAGTGTTAAGGTCCCGGACGTTGAAATCAAATCATATTAAAACATTGCCGAAGGTGGTGCTGGTTCATCCGGACTGCCGGCATTATTTAACGGCGTACGGACGAGTATGTATCCGATCACAACAAATACCAGCAAGCTGACAAGGAAAGTAGGATGCTGGAATACAACCGGGACAGGGATATCAACTACTGCAAAGAATGCAAAGAGCAAACCAACAAGAGCTTCACCTGCAATTAAACCCGAGGCAAGCAGTACACCGTTGTTTTCCATGCGTGCTGTCTGGGCACCATTGAATTTACGGCGGGCAGCAAGCTTATCGAGAATGCCTCTGATGAGGCCGCCAATAAAAATTGCAAAAGATGTTTCAAGCGGAAGGTACATACCCACGCAAACGAGCATCGGGCTCTTTACCTTCAGAAGAATAAATCCGATTGCCATCAGGATACCGACTATGATGAGTGGCCATGCCATATCTCCGCCAACGATTCCCTTGGCAAGGATAGCCATCAGACTCGCCTGAGGAGCAGGATAAGCCTGGCCGCCAAGGCCTGTTCCACCCGTATTGATATCACCCTGGTGCAAAATAAGCAGCGGGAAGAACATTACAGCTGAAGAAAGCAGAATGCCAAACATATCACCTATCTGCATCTTCCATGGAGTACCGCCTAAGATATGCCCTACCTTTAAGTCCTGAAGCATTTCACCTGCGACGGCTGCTGCAACGCAAATAACTGCTGCAACGCCGAGAACGGCTGCAATACCAGGCATTCCCTTAACACCAAGGGCAACCATAAGAATAGCTGCAACAATAAGTGTGGAAATCGTTAAACCGCTGATCGGGTTGTTGCTAGAACCGATAAGGCCGACAAGATAACCTGAAACAGCAGCAAAAAAGAATCCTGCGATTATCATTACAACAGTAGCAACGATAGCAGCAACAATATCCTGTGAGAAATAATAGTAAATAAAAAACGTTGCGATTGAGGCAAGTGTAAGACCGATAAAAACCCATTTGAAATTAAGGTCTTTCTGAGTACGGTCTTCAGTATGCGATCCGGCAGCAGCACGTCTTACGTCTGTAACTGCCCTTGAAAGACCGGCGCCCAGACTCTTACGCATTTTGAACAAGGTATAAGCTGCGCTCATGAGCATACCGCCGATGGCGATTGGTCTTACGATTGTTCTCCAGACGTGAGTAGCCATTGCGATCCATGTTCCTTCAGCGTTTATATCAACACCCTTGGTCTGAAGTGAAGCTGCAAGTTCAGGACCCAGGAAGTATAAAAGAAGCGGAACAAAGAGGCCCCATGCAAGCAGACCGCCTGTAAAGTTCAGTGCGGCAAGCTGGGGACCGATAATATAACCAACGCCCATATATGCAGGACTTACGCCTGGTGTTGAAAGCAAAGCACCGCCGCTTGCAGGAACTTCAGCACCGTTTCCAAATGCTATCTTTTTACCTGCAAAGGGAATAAATTTTTCCCAGCTGGCTGCAAAAACCTGAAATTGCTTTAATGCCTGTATCAAAGCACCTAAACCCATGGCCCAGAATAGGAATTTTGCTCCGCTCTTTCCTGAGCGTCCGGCTTTGTGGATTTCCGAAGCTGCAACAGATTCCGGGAAAGGCAGGTCTGCATCTTCAACCATGACGCGGCGCAGAATGGTAACGAAAAGAATACCAACCACACCACCAACGAACATAATTGCAGTTGCTTCAAGATAATGCCGGACTGAATAAAACTCTGTCCAAACACCGGCAATTAAAAAAGCAGGGATTGTAAATATTGCACCTGCAGCAACTGATTCGCCAATTGAGCCTACAGTTCTGGCAAAATTTTCTTCTAAAATCGAGCCTTTCATAATTTTCAATAGAGCCATACCTATTACGGCAGCCGGATAGGTGGCGGCTATAGTCATGCCAGCCTTTAACCCTAAATAGGCATTTGCAGCTCCTAATACGACAGACATTACGAGTCCTATAACCAGGGCACGTACAGTAAATTCCGCCATGTTGGTCTCAGGAGATACAAAAGGCACAAACTTCTTTTGTTCAGACATTTTCGCTCCTATTAACTGATAAGAATAACTATTGTAGAACTAAAAAATTGCCCTCCAATATAAGTATGTTTTACAATGGGGTCAACTATGAAGGCAATTAAAAATGAAAAATAACAAATGATTGCCAAAAAACAATAAATCGCATTTAATATCCGTTTTTCAACCCGAATTCAAACTTTTTTTACGATCCCCAAAAGCATACTGTCAGAATTTCATGTTCCTCATTCCGATATGGCAAATGGCAAAATCATACTTTACAGGATCTTCAGGATCATACTTCCTCAGGTTGTGCGTAATTTCCTCTGCCATCAGCCATGATACGTTCTTTCTTTTTGTAAGTTTAAGCTCAGTGCAAATCCTTGCCACGTGAGTATCAACCGGTATGACCAGCTTGCTCCTTGGTATTTCACACCAGAGACCGAAATCCAGGTCGTCGTGCCTGACCATCCACCGCAGAAAAAGGTTCATCCTCTTGCAGGCGCTTCCCAGCATGGGATCAGGAAACATGAACTTTAATCCCGCAGGCAGCTTTTCTTCCCTGCAGCCGGCAAGGTTCAGCAGGTTACGCCCAAAAAAAGACACCGATTCCTTTAGGTTATCCTCCTCGCGGAAATAGTACAAAAGGAACAATTCTTTTAATGAGGAGTAGTTCGTGTACACGCGGTGCAGTATCCGGAACAGTAGTGATATGTCGTCGGGCGTATAGAACCTGTGCTTCAGATCGCTAAAAACAGCTGAGTCTTTTGCGGGGTCATAGCTGAGTATGAAATTATAAGGTTCGAATTCCATCAGCTGACTGACTTTCTGGAGTGTGGAAATGATCTGTGCCACTCTGCCGTAGGCGAATACCGAAGCAATCAGGCCGATTGCTTCAATATCCCTTGGGTCATGATATTTATGTAAAAATTCAAGCGGATCCGGAGAAATCATCTTTTTATCAAAGAACCGGTAATGATAGTTGAGTTTTCTCTTTAGTGGGTCCATTTTATTTAGCGTCAATTAATTTTTTCATTTCCTGAATAGCTTCTTTAATTCCAACCACAACGGCCCTGGCGATGACGGCGTGACCGATACTTAATTCGTCAATATCCTTAATTTCAATGAACTGTTTTATATTAACGTAGTTGAGCCCGTGACCTGCATTTACGCCCAGGCCCAGTTTTTTTGCGTGCCTGGCTGCGAGCCTGATCCTCTCCAGCTCATCAAGCTGCTCATCTTCTGTTGCTGCATTGGCATAGTGGCCTGTATGGATTTCAATCATATCAGTACTTATTTCCGCGGCGGCGTTTATCTGGTCGATATCGGGCTCAATAAAAAGGGATACCGCAATATTTGCGCTGTGCAGCTGCTGTATTGCAGAAGAAATCTGTTCGATGTTATCGATTACGTTCAGGCCGCCTTCTGTAGTCAGTTCCTGGCGTTTCTCCGGTACAAGCGTAGCCAGTTCCGGCTGAACGTCACAGGCAATTTTGATTATTTCGGGGACAGCTGCCATTTCCAGGTCCAGCTTCGTTGTTACCATTTCCCTCAGGAGTCTCAGATCGCGCTCGTTAATATGCCGCCGGTCTTCCCGGAGATGTACCACAATGCCGTCAATTCCGGCATGTTCAGCAAACATAGCTACCGTAACAGGATCTGGCAGATTCTCGCCGCGTGCATTTCTCAGAGTAGCTATATGATCAACATTTAAACAGAATCTCATTTTATGCCTCCTACAAATTTCCCAATAAATTTAATAATGAATGCAAACCGGTTCCATAGTCGCCGGTTCTATACCTTAGAATTGAAATAAGGTCAATTCCAAATAAAAGAGTAAAATGGATAAGTACCCCGTATAAAAACGAACGGGTCCTCAGCGCCAGAAATCCAAGTATTATAGCTCCGGGAATTGCCCCGAATGTCTCCAGGGCGGGTTTCCCGTTGTGTAAAATTACAAACGGCAGCATCTGAATCAACACGGTGTAATACCCCATAGCGGGTTCCAGTCCGAACAGCATATATCCGCGCCATAAAAATTCCCATGCGATCAAATATAATAATAAAGCGGCTTCGAATAAAATAAAAATATTCCAGCTTTCCTTTGAAGCGCTGAGCAACGGATAGGCCTCACTGAATGAAGGCATAGATGAGATGAACCAGACAGTAATAAGCATGGGCACGATGGAAATCGCAGTAATTTTCAGTCCCAGGGCGCTATCCCCCGCCCTGAATCCATAATCTGCCACTTTCTGCCTGAATATCACCTTTATTGCGGCCGCAGGTATTATAAAAAGCAGTATAAAATCACCCGCGAACCAGTAAAGGTAGTTTCTCAGATCAGAATCCGTCCTGCCTGCGGCTATTTCAGTAAGATTATTCTGGTAGAATTGTCCGGAAGTATAGTACCAGGAGACTGTCTGTAAAATTCCTACCGACAGAAAAATAATTAAAACTTTTTTATCCAGAGTTTTAATGATTGAGGTAAGCGCACTTAATTCATCTTTCAGTTTCATTCAGGAATCTTTGTGTTAATATAAAACTACCATTCAAAAATGGGATTTTTTTTTAATTATGACAAATAATAAAAAAGATTATTCCGGCTGCCCTGGCGGTAGTCCGGAAACCTGATTGCGGGATTTTTTAAGGAAAATATTGACATCGTTTTCAAACTTTATTAAATTAGCACTTAACGATCGAGAGTGCTAATATTTTTTCAGTTAACAATTTAAGGAGGATTAAAAAATGGCAAAATTCAAATTTCAACCCTTAGGTGACAGGGTAGTTGTAAAACCTATGGAAGCCGAAGAGAAGACTAAAGGCGGCATCATATTACCTGATACTGCAAAAGAAAAGCCTATTGAAGGAACTGTAGTTGCAGCTGGCGCCGGAAAGTTAAATGATGACGGGAAAGTATCTGCTATGACTGTAAAAGTCGGTGACACTGTATTGTATGGTAAGTATTCAGGCACAGAAGTTTCAATAGACGGTGAAGAATATTTAATTATGCGCGAGAGCGACATATTCGGAATTATAAATAAATAAAAAAAGGAGGAAAGAAATGGCTTCAAAATTAATAGTGTTTGACAGTGAAGCAAGAAGCGGCTTAAAAAAAGGTGTAGATAAATTAGCCAATGCCGTTAAAGCTACTTTAGGTCCCAAAGGAAGAAACGTAATACTGGATAAAAAATTTGGTGCTCCTACCGTAACAAAAGACGGTGTCAGTGTTGCCAAAGAAATTGAGCTTGAGGACCCGATTGAAAACATGGGTGCACAGATGGTTCGCGAAGTTGCCTCCAAGACCAGCGATGTTGCCGGTGACGGAACAACAACAGCTACCGTTTTAGCCCAGGCTATTTACCGCGAAGGTTTGAAGAACGTTACTGCAGGTGCAAATCCAATGGATCTTAAGAGAGGCATTGACCTGGCAGTTGAAAAAGTAGTTGAGTACCTTAAAAACATGAGCAAAGATGTTGAAGGGCGCAATGAAATAGCTCAGGTTGGAAGCATTTCAGCTAACAACGACAAGACAATCGGCGATCTGATTGCTGATGCTATGGAAAAAGTTGGTAAAGACGGTGTTATCACTGTTGAAGAAGCAAAAGGTACAGATACTTCACTTGAAGTTGTTGAAGGTATGCAGTTCGACCGCGGATATCTTTCTCCATATTTTGTAACAGATGCTGAATCAATGGAAGCTGTTCTGGAAGATCCTTATATACTGATCCACGACAAAAAGATTTCAGCAATGAAAGATCTTCTTCCTGTCCTTGAAAAAGTTGCCCAGCAGGGCCGTTCTCTTTTAATCATTGCTGAGGACCTTGAAGGTGAAGCACTGGCAACATTGGTAGTTAACAAGCTGAGAGGCACTCTGAAGATCGCAGCTGTTAAAGCTCCTGGTTTCGGTGACAGAAGAAAAGCAATGCTTGAAGATATTGCAGTATTGACAGCCGGTACGGTTATTTCTGAAGAACGCGGCTTCAAACTTGAAAATGCTACAGTTTCTTACCTGGGTACAGCTAAGAAAGTTGTTATCGACAAGGATAATACTACAATAGTTGAAGGTAACGGTAAAACTGAAGATATCAAGAAGAGAATTAATGAAATAAAGGCTCAGATCGAGAAGACAACTTCTGATTACGACAAGGAAAAATTACAGGAAAGACTTGCAAAACTTTCCGGTGGTGTTGCAGTTCTTAAGATCGGTGCAGCAACAGAAGTTGAAATGAAGGAAAAGAAAGCACGTGTTGAAGATGCCCTGCATGCTACCCGTGCAGCCGTTGAAGAAGGTATTGTACCTGGCGGCGGTGTTGCTTTCGTAAGAGCTATCAATGCTCTCGAAGGTGTTGAAGGCGACAACCTTGATCAGACAACTGGTGTGAAGATAATACAGAAAGCTCTCCAGGAACCGCTCAAACAGATAGTAAACAATGCAGGTCTGGAAGGTTCTGTTGTACTGAATAAAGTACTCGAAGGCAAGGATGATTACGGTTTCAACGCTGCTACTGAAACATATGAAAATATGGTTAAGGCAGGCGTTATCGATCCTACCAAGGTATCGAGAACCGCTCTTGAAAATGCTGCTTCGGTTG
>JBLMZM010000246.1:0-3646 GCA_050258815.1 Ignavibacteriales bacterium | reverse complement strand
TAATCTCCCGGATTATGTTGCCGGGGGAGCTTTTTAGGCTATTCATATGTGCCGCAATACCCGGAATGGTATATAGAAATAAATACAACTATAATTTCGATCTGTAATATAATTTATTATTAATAACTCAAACCTATATTGGGACATTTGTTACGAAAATAATCATAACTTTAGGATTATGGTAAATAATATTTGAAAAATGAACGAATTAGCCTTGGATTATGTTACAAATTTGAGTATTATATAATATATGTTGCTATTTTGTAACAAAACAATTATTTTTCCTACCCTTATGAGGAGGTAATATGGAAAAACAGACTATTATTGGGGAAAATCTTAGGGCATTTCGCGAGAAAATGGGATTGTCGCAGCAGGAGGTGGCAGATTTTCTTGGAATTCAACGGGCAAATATCAGCTATTATGAAACCGAGGCAAGAAATATACCCCTCAAACACCTTGAAAGCTTGGCTGACCTCTTTGGGGTCGAACTGGCAGACCTCCTGGAAGAAAACCCTTCTCAGAAAAATGTAAATATTGCTTTTGCTTTCAGAACCGGTACTTTGAATAGCCGGGATTTGGAGGCTATTGCGGGTTTTAGAAAAATTGTGAAGAACTATATTAAGCTTACTAATATTGAGAGAAAACATGCAGTCAAAGCTGGCTATTAAGAAGGCCGCAATTGAGTTCAGGGAACTAAAAGGATTTGGATCCTGTGATTCAATAGACACACATAAATTGCTGAAAGACAATAATGTGATTACAGTTTTCAGAAAACTGGACCCCGACTTCTCCGGAATGGCTCTAAAAGCAGATGAAATGAATTTCATCCTGATCAATGCATCCCATTCAATAGGCCGGCAGAACTTTACAATTTTGCATGAGATGTACCATCTTTTTATACAGACAAGCTTCAGCTCTATGTTATGTAATGCCGGTGCATTTGATAAGCAACAGGGCATTGAGTATGAAGCCGACTGGTTTGCGGTCAATGCTTTAATGCCTGAGCAGGGAATACTCGAACGAATTCCCGCTTCCGAACTGAAGAAAAACATCTCTCTTGCAACAATATTAGACATCGAACAATATTTCGCATGCTCACGCTCGGCTTTACTAATTCAATTGAAGGAAATGAATCTTATTACATCAGAGCAGTTCCATGAATTCAAAAATAAGGTAAAGTATAATGCGAAGCTTTATGGGTATGATACTGCATTGTATAATGAAGGCAATGATGGCATGGTAATAGGCGATTACGGGCTAAAGGCCAGAACCCTGTTTGAAAGGGAATTTATTTCGGAATCAAACTATGCTTCATTAATGCGGGAAATCGGAATAGATGTTGATTCTGAGGAAAGTGAGTAATGTCGGGAAAGCAGCCGGGAAAAACCATACTGCTGGATGCGGATGTAATTATTCACTTTATGAAAGGGGATAAAATATTAAAGTTAGCTGGCATCTTTCCTCATAGGCTTGCCGTTCTGGATGTAGTAAAAGACGAAGTGTGCAAATGGCACTCGCGAATTGCAATGTTCGATCTCTTTGTAAGGAGTACGAAGGTGCCAGTAATTCCTTTTCCCACCGGAGATATTGAAATATTCAAAGAGTATGCTTTTCTGCTAAAAAGTTTTGGCCCTGGTGAATCTGCGTGTATGGCTTATGCCCGGTATAAGAAAAACATTATTGCAAGCAGTAATTTAAAGGATATAAAAGAATACTGCGAGCATAACGGAATCAAATATCTGACGACTATGGCAGTTTTAGCTGAGGCTATTAACGGGAAAATAATGGATGCTAAAGAGTGCAATAAATTTATTGCTGAGGTAAAATCTAAAGGGAGCAAGCTGCCTTTTGATACTATTGAATAATACATGGCTTCCCCGGAGTATCAACCCTTTGAATAGCCGAATCTAAAATTAATGTCTGACGCTAATTATTTTACTTCAATTGCCACCTAAAAAATCATACAACGTTCCCCAATCCAGCAAAAAAATAATTATTTTCACAAAAATTTTCCGAAAACGCCCCCCGTCACCATATATATTATAAAGGAGTCTCCCGAATTATGTAACCGGGAGCGCTTTTAAGCATAAATATTACTTTTAACCGATAAAAAATGTAAATTATGCTCCGTAATTTCAGGATTTGGCAATGAATAAGAATCCGGAACAGGAAGCTAGAGATAATATCGACCGCCAGCTAATAGCCTGCGGCTGGGTGATCCAAGATAAGAAGAAAATTAATCTTTCTGCCGCCATGGGCGTTGCCGTAAGGGAATACCAGACCGATGCAGGCCCGGCCGACTATATCCTTTTTGTGGATAAAAAGCCCGTAGGGATAATTGAAGCTAAAAGGGAAGAGGAAGGGCTTCACCTTACATCCGTGGAGGACCAGTCCTCCGGGTACGCCGAAAGCAAACTCAAATTCCTGAACAATGATCCTCTTCCGTTCGTGTATGAAAGCACAGGACTCATTACGCGCTTTACCGATTACCGCGACCCTATGCCCCGCTCCAGGAATACATTTTCATTCCATAAGCCTGAAACTTTCCGCGAGCACATTAAAAGGGGAAATTCGCTCCGCAGACGACTGAACGACCTGCCCGGCCTTCCAACAGACGGCCTGCGCTACTGCCAGATAAACGATATAAACAATTTTTAAATAAAGAAATTAATGAGGTTATTTCAATGAGTAACTTTATTCTTTAGATCGAAAATTCTTTCTAATTCAAAATTACAACTAACTATATTCGTTAAATACTCAAAAGTGGGTGATAATAATGGCAAATCGTGGTGGAGTAGCCGGTGGTAGGGGGTATAGCTACCAATACTGGTTTATTGCATACCAATTGGGGAAAATGTTTTTTGACCAGTCGATGAAAATACAGGCAGAAGCCAATGTCGTTTATTCCAACGCCGATCAAGAAAATTCCAAACAAAATAGTGCTAGTCGTAATTTTATTGATGATCTAATAATATATAAGAAGAATGAGATAACTTCCTATAATATTAAATATATCGCACCTTCTGAAACAAAATGGACTTCAGGCCGGTTGAGTAATCAAGGGGTGATTTCTCAAATCAAAAATCAATATAAGAATAATCCCAGCGTTAAAATTACCTTTGTAAGTCAAAGCCCTTGCCCCTTATTTAGCTCTATTTTCCCTCAACTTTGTGAATGCAACTCGCTTAAAGAAATAAAATTACGTGTTTCAGCACAAAGTGATTTTGCAGAATTAGAAAAGTTCAAACATTATATAGGCCTTAATTATGAGGAAATTATCGAATTATCAAAGCTCGTAAGATTTAAGCGTGGATATGAGCAAGATGAATATATAAATCTGATCGGAAATTTATTTAAAGGCAGGATTACAAATGAATCGGGAATTGCATATTATTTATATCAACTTGCTAAAGACATTGGAGGCAGGGGGATTGTTGATCAAGAATATTTAAAAAAGATGTTAGAGAAGGAGGGATTTTGCTTATTAAGTTCCATTGACTTTTCGGAAATTAAGAAAGAGTTTGATAATATTTCCCGCTCATTGATTAATTGGACAAATATTTTTGGGAAATTATCAGATTCGCATAAGATTAGAGAAGAAGTTTTAAAAGTTATTGAATGGGTTGATAAACCCAAAGAAGAACTT
>JBLMZM010000245.1:0-10875 GCA_050258815.1 Ignavibacteriales bacterium | reverse complement strand
CTGAAGCCCGGGGTAAATTATAGTGATCTGAGTTCTCTCGTATTGGGGAGTAACTTCTTTACTCTATCCACCAGTCTGAAGGGAGGGGGTATTGATAAGGGATAGATCCATATTCTTCGGCCTGAAGGCCGGGGCTACTGATAAAAGGATTAAATCCATATCATTCCCATTCTTATCTATTCCGGGCTGAAGCCCGGGGCAGATATAGTCAGTTGAGTTAGTTAATGATGATCAGGGAGTTCTCCTTACACACCGGCCTGAAGGCCGGGGCTATTTATAGGGTTTAGATCCATATTGTTCACACACACAGGTGGTCCGGGCTAAAGCCCGGGGTTGTATAAGATTAAGAGGATGTCGGGATGCATCCATTTGGAATCCTCCCTTATCCCCGGCATTCGCCGGGGATAAATGTGCCACATACGTATGTTTACCCGCCCGGCATCCGGCGTGCGACGGGCGTGCGCTGTGCGCCCTACGAAACTTTAATGATTATTTATCGATATTGTTAATTGGTTCAATTGTAATCATTTATCGATTTTGTTGCCCGAATGAATCATGGCGTTTGAATCACCTGGAATATTTTTATCTATTGTGGTATGCGATAATTTTGATTGGTTACCGTGCCACATTCATGGAATATGGCTACAACATAAACATCCGGATCCGGTGCATGGGACGGGTTCTTTTGACTGCTGTATTGTGCAATTATTATAAAGTATTTTTATATTTGTGCACAAAAATATGCCGGGTTTAATGTGACATTCCGGCGCTGCTCAGCGCCTGCCAAAGGAGATAAATGAAATACGCATTAATTGTTTTTACGGGCGGAGGCATCGGTGCCTTAACAAGGTACTGGGTTTCCGGCGCAGTATACAGGTTTACTAGTACAGGTTTCCCATACGGCACTTTTACAGTTAATGTAATAGGATGCCTCCTGATAGGCTTTCTTATGAGCTTCTTCGAGGAGCGCTTCATGCTGAACCCGGCTCTGCGCCTGTTCCTGACCATCGGTTTTCTGGGGGGACTCACAACTTATTCCACGTTCAGCTATGAGACTATAAAACTGCTGCAGGAGGGGAATCTGACCTCTGCCCTGGGAAATATACTGGGCACAACCATAGTTTGCCTGGGCTCTACATGGATTGGTTCTGTAGTTGGAAGGGTCGTCTAGCCGGTGAATATGTTTTACTTATATTAAATAATTGCAGTAATCTGGTTCGGGAAAATGAAAGCGGCCTATGCTGCCTCTATGACCCGGTCCTGCGCCGTTTATTTTGTTTACTGGAATCCGTTAACTATATTTCCAATGTACACAGGAGTAAGGAATTATGAGACTTTCCGGTGAGGGCAAACTGCTAAGGATCTTCTGCGGGGAATCGGACAAGGCCGGACACTCAATGCTTTATGAGGCCCTGATGATGAAGGCGCGTGAAAACGGATTGTCGGGTACGACGGTAATAAGGGGCATTGCAGGATTCGGAGCCGCCAGCCGCATACACACAGCTAAAATACTGCGCCTTTCGGAGGATCTGCCCCTGATTGTTGAGATTATAGATACCGCTGAAAAAATTGACGGGTTTATAAAAATTGCCTGCCATATCATAGAGGAAGCCGGATGCGGCGCCCTGATAACCGAGGAGAAGGTAAATATAATCAAATACACGCACGGGAAGGATTAAATTCAATCACCCTGCTCAAAATTATTTTTTTAACTATGGCTGTTTTATGAAAAAATATTCTTCTTACTTTCTGGTCCTTTTAATTTCTTTTCAGTTTCATGCCTTTTCAGCTGTTAAGGCAATGGATGGCGATAGTACCGCAGTCCGGCAAACAACAGATACACGCCCCCTCAGTCTTATTAAAAGCGATTTCAGCAAGGCTGCTGACGACGGAATGCGGCTGGTAAAGGCGCCCTTTCATTTTACCACGGGACAATGGGTGGCAACTGGTGCAATACTGGGCGGCACGGCCCTGGCATTTGCTTTCGACGAGGATATGAAGCAGCTGGTTGCCAGGAACCATACTGAACTGCTGGACAAGCTTACTCCGGTCGGAAAAAATTACGGTGAAGTCTATACTGCGGCTGCAATATCGGGAGTCGTGTACCTGGGGGGATTAGTATCAGGCAGCGGGGAGGTAAGGGAAACGGGACGCATGCTGTTTGAGTCCCTGGCTTTTGCGGGCATAATTACAACGGTGCTGAAGAGCGCTCTCGGGCGCAGCAGGCCTTATATGGATGAAGGGGCTTTTAAATACAGGGGACTCCAGTTTAAGACCGAAACCACTTCGCTCCCTTCGGGTCACGCAACTGTGGCATTTTCTGTCTCCAGCGTGCTGGCTTCAAGAATCAATAATGTTTATGCCTCAATCGGTTTATACGGACTGGCGGGATTTACCGCATTCCAGCGCATATACGACAACAAACACTGGCTGTCAGATACATTTCTGGGAGCCGCCATTGGAACTGTAATTGGCCAGGCAATCGTGCATTACGGCACCGGTGATAACAATAACGGCGGGCCATTATCCCTGCAGCCGTCCCTCAACGGATTTTCCATCCAGATAGCATTTTAAAAAACAGCGGATTAAAACGGGGCGTGAAATCTGTTCCGCGTTCTAATCCGCTCAGACCGGAGTGCCGGATGAAATTACAGAATGCCCCGGTCAGTGACATCCATAATCTGCAGTACAGCCTTAGCTATTCACTTGGCCGCAAGGCAGCCACCCTGCGAATTGTATCAAGAAATTCCTTTGGTTCTGTCTCCTTGTTGATCAGGCCTGAGGCTCCGGCCTTGAATACGTTCCACAAAAATTTGTCATCTGAAACTGAGCTCAGGACAATAACAGGGGAGTGCGGCGATAGTGTCCTTAGATCCCCCAGTGTTTCAAGCGCCCCTCTTCCTATCAGATCTATATCCATTATTATTACGTCAAAATTATCCTGCAGCGCAAGCTCAAATAATTCAATGTCAGTTTTTGCCTCTCCGCATACGCGCATATCGGATTCGCCAAGAACAATTTTTAGAAAACTCTTTCTAATCAGCTCCGAACTTATTGCTAATAGAACATTAATCATAATAATCCCTTAAGTTTAATTCCTAAAAAATTATTTTGCAACATTACAGTTAATTTATCCCTAATATTAATAAGTAGAATATTTAGGGATTAATGTTAAGGCAAAAAAGAAGTAGTGAATAAGGGGCTGAACACGCAGGTTCAGCCCCCGGGGCTTCGGCGGGACGGCACAGGGGATTTATGCGGCGGTATGGAGGGGCTCAATTCAATGCGGCAACTGTGATGGAAATAAGCAGCACTCCGGCCAGCATGCCTGTTAAAAAATTATCCCACCACTTCTGCCGGCTGCTGTTAAGCAGATCACGGCAGCTGCTGAGCTCGTTCTGCAGCAGTTCGTTCTGTGTATCTTTCAGTCCGAGCTGTGCGTCGAGATTTTTTATTTCAAGATCCCTGGCTTCAGACGTTTCGGCAAGCGTCTCCCTGTCTATAAGCAGTATTATCATTCTGCGCAGCGTTTCTTTGTCCATGCTCACCGTGCAGGTATCAATGACCTTTACCTGAGAGAAGCCGGTTTGCAAGAAAAGCAAGACTATCAATGCTGTTTGTTTTAAGCACCTCATTTTTTCGCCTCGTTCCGTTATTGGTTATCGCAGTATTTTTTTTGCGGATTTCCTTCCTGGCGCTCTGCAGACTGCGTGTCCTGGCTTCCAGTGAATCAGTCAGGGCCGGTCTGCCTTCATGCAGCAGCACCTGGGTGTGCGGGTTAAACTGGTGTATCAGAATAAACAGAACCGCGGCCGCAAGCAGTACCAGCAATATTATATTTGTCTTTTGCATATAGCTGCCTTCAGTATTTTAAGGTTCTCCAGCGGGCAGGGCATTTCCGGCCCAGGAGTCCCCTTGTATCAATGTGTATGAATCCGGGATAGAGTCCGGCTCCCATTATATCCGGACCTATACTGACGATTCCGTTCTTCCATTCGATTTCCGTGAGGAAATCTCCTCTTAAAATATCCTCATAAAGTTCCTTCAGCATATGGCTGTTGTACGCGGCTGGCCGGAAGTCGATGGCATTGAACTGCATGTGCAGACTGTTGCGGCTTCCGCGGATGCGCCTGTTATATTCCGGCGACCTGTAGGCGGAATTAATTATGATGGGGATGTTGATCAGGCTGCGCATTTTCTGGAGTATGCAGAGCGTCGGAATTATATTAATAAATAATTCTTCCGGTGCCCTGCATTTAACCATTAGTTCACCTGCCGAAAAATTGATAATGTTATACTTCTCCAAAATCTCTTTCATATCTTTCCTTCCTGAGGCCTTATTTATTCCTCATCCTTAACCTTTCCCTTTGCCTTTTCCCCATTCACATAAGCGTTACTTGCATAGAATCCATAGCTTATTGCCATTATTCCTGCTGCGAGGGAAACGGCAAAGGTCTCCAGTGAAAAGTTAGCCGGGTGCAGCACAAATATTACCAGCATCATTAGCATGAGGTAAGTTCCCATGCTTGTAAAGAATGCTGTCAGCTTGCGGCTTCCGGGCCGCATGAAATTGTATAGCATTTTGAGGTCTCCTGTATCAGGATTTTGAAATAAAGTTGTCATCTTTCATTCTGCCGTTGAGGTAATCATAGTAGTATTCCATGATCCCGTTCCTGGATTCCTTGGATACTGCATAGACCAGCGCATTGATCTTGTGAGTAAGCAGCTCAATTGTACGGAGGACTTTTTTAACCTCCTTGCGCAGCAGGCCGAAGGCGCCGATTATAACGGCAATAACCAGCGAGGATAGTATTGTGAGCAGGGTATTCATTGTTTTTTTAGTATTGTTGCTGAATCCGGGGATTATATCTGAACCCTTATTTGGACCATCTCAAAAAATGCGGTCCAGCGTACGGACGTGCCGGGGCCTCCTTTTACCGATATAACCAGGGCACCGTTGGCTGTATCAATCCTTACAAATGCGTCCCACGATTCGTCGCTTTCGGCAATCGTATTTATTGATGGTATGCCGGTAAATGAGATGTCCTGCGGACCGCTGCCGGTTTTTGCGAGTCCCGTTATAACGTAATAAGCCGCCTGCGAGTTGTCCCCGGACAGCGCGGTAATCATTATCCTGAATCCCAGGGCTGAGCCTGGTGGCACAACGATGCGCAGGCTGCTGCCGTCCAGGAACAGTTCGGTTTCAGTGTCGTCATAAGTGACGTTGAACAGCAGGAGGTTAGAATACTGGGCGTCTCCGGTCCGGGAAAAACAGCCTGAAGCCCTGGCATATTCGCCGTAATATCCGGCGCGGCTGTTCTTTCCCCCGGCGTGGGAATAATCGCCCAGGGCCTCTGTGCCGCCGCCTTCAGCGTGGGCATCAATGCCTGTTTCAATTACTCCGGTGCCTTCGTTTTTATATCCGCGTGTTAACTGGGCCCGGGATTCAACCGAGAAAAAAAGCAGGATGAACATGATCAGGTATTTCATTTTAAGCCTCCTATTCTGCAATTACCCTGTAGCTTGCAGCCGAATTGGAGCTGAGGCGTATAAACCTGCAGCTCTGGTTAAACACAATGCATTCATTGCCGAACCTGTTCCTGAGGCGCACGGTTTCAGAAGGTTTTGGGATCCCGGATTTAAATGTGATCAGCAATTCCGAATCCTGGGCCGGGTCGTCGTGCAGAACAGTAATTTTACGCGCAGTAAACCCGAATGCCAGCGAATCCCAGCCGTTGCTTGTGGCAATCCCGTCCGAATAGAATATTTTGGACTGCCGCGTATTGTATGCTCCGGGGGAGAGAAAGGAAAGTAATAAAAGAATGAGTATCGTTTTCATGGCGACTCCGGGGATAATTATTAATTAAAAAGCCCTCAGCACCTCCGGTTAGTGTATTTATCCAGCACAGCGCGGTGGCGGGGGAGCTCGTTAAGGAAGAACATCTTGAAATTATTCTGCTGGTTTGATACTAAAGCCAGGCGGCTGTCGCCGTTCGGGGAATTATTGTAGAATATCACGCAGATCTCTTTGGCAACCAGCTTAAGGTCCTCCGGCACCTCCGCATAACCGCACTGATAGGTGATCTGATAGTTATAGCGCCCTTCCTCAAATATTCTTATTCTGTTATATATAATTTTGCCCGTTATGTTAATGAACCTGTTGATCTCATCAGTAAGGAAAAATGTGTCGCGGAATTCATTCCCGTCCCATTCTTTAAGTGATGTGATGGAGGTAATATGACGGTTGCTGAGGATCATGAATTTGGAGCCGTCGCCCGACAGGGTTTCAGTAACTGTACATGCCTTGATGCGGGTATTACAGCAGTCCTCCAGCATCTGGCTGACTGAATCAATCAGCACGTCGAAGAAATGGTCCATCGTGGAATCCAGCGGATCCCAGTGCAGGTATTCTTTCAGTTCAGCGATAGTGATCAGTTGGTTGGGGTTCATTGTAATACTCCATAATTAATATGCGAAGTGTCAGGTGACAGAGAAGTGCCGGAGCTGTTAGTCACGGCTCAGACGGGGCACGGCACAGACGCTGCCGCGCCCCATGTACGGGATTAACCGGCACTGGTTCTGGCTATGGCAAAGCCGGAGGGGAGCATGGGGGCGATGCCGACCCTTTCCATGGCCCTGAGCGCCTGTTCACCCCGCTCGAACATGCTTTCGCTGTTTATAACAGCGCTGTCGGAGATCTTAAAGGCGATCTCGCCCTTGCCTGCCATTCCGATATGGCGTGCATTCCCGAAGGCCAGGAAGGGAGTATTGGCGGCAACTGATGCCCTGGAGGGCATGGCATCAACCTTCTCAACCGGGTAGCCGAGGAGCTCTTCGATGGGCCCGCTGCTGGCTTTCACCAGTATCGGGTTGCCCGCGGTATCTTTTATCTTTCTGATCTCGCCGAAAATGGTGGGATGTGCGAACCACCTGGCGCCCCTCAGCTTTGCAGTGGAAAGGCAGCTCTGCATATCGATCAGGTCGTCATAACCGAAGGAGTTCATGTCGGCTCCGCCTGTCTGCACCACATTAGTCCCTGCGGCATTCAGTATGCCTGTAAAAGGAGCGCCCGAACCGGCAAAGCCCTGGTTATCCTCTGCATAGGCTATGCGTTCGCCGTAGCGCTCCATCAGGAAATCATAGAGGACTATCAGGCTGTCGGAAAGGAGCTCTTCTGTTACTGTGGATATTGCCGCCACTTTCCTTAGCACAATGTTTACGTCGTCAAATACAGGGTTGCTTTCACCGATGACTGCCTTCTCGTTGATCCAGCTGACGGCTATATCGGAGAGGAGGCGGGGGATGTGCAGGTTATCGGCTTTGATGCGGCTCATATCGAAGTATGTGCCGTAACGGCGCAGGACTCCATACTCATTCACGAAATGGAGTATGTCCTTTGCCACCTCATCGGGAACCAGGTAACCGCCGTCTGCAGCCACTCCTTCAGAGAGCGCCTGCTGCATGATGGGTTCGAACTGCTTGTTGTGCATCAGCTTAAGAAGCTGGAGGAATCTTTCTTTCTTGGTGTGATTGAGCTGTTCCTGTTCATTGCTCTGAGGATTGATGCTGTACTTTGCATCTATCCTGTCCATACCGAGTGCCCTGACTGCTGCGTCGATAGTCTGCGTCTGCAACGCGAGGAATTCTTCTTTGGTCAGCTGGACCAGGTTGTTATCCATGACTGCTCCCTGATTAATGTTGTAGTTAAGTATTTATTAGAACGCGGGTTATGATCAGCTAATGGGTCTGCCGAGCAGCTTTTTGAAATAGTTCCCGGTGTTTATTTCCACTTCCTTCTGCAGGCTTTCGAAGCTGCTTAGTGAGCGGGCACGGAAATCCTGCAGGAATGATTCCACGGACTTTTCCCCCCGGGATGCAATGCTGAGCGCTTCGCTGAGCCTGGTTTCAAAGTCGTCTGCGAGCGACCTCAGGTATTCTGTTTCATTAAGGTGAAAACGCATCAGCTCTCTGAGGTCGCAAACCTGCTGCTGCAGCTCCTGCATGGAAAGGGGAGGGTTGTTTTCCCTGAAGCCGTTATTCAGGCTCTGCAGCAGTGCAGTATCGTGCACCATACCCTGGCCGATTGCAACAGTTATGGCATCTGCATCCATGGGGATTGAAACGGCAGAGACTTCAAGGAGCGTCCATTTTGTGATGTGCAGTATCTCCTGGCCCTCCTCTTCCTCCCACTTATAGGAGACAGGCAGGAACCCGATGCTCCAGCTGGTGAGACAGCCTTCCTTATAGAGACTTAAGATATCCTCTGCTATGGGGGTATGGTTGAATTCAAATTTTGCGAGGATGCCTTCCTCCTCAACCCTGAGCCAGATGCAGCGGCCGATCACCTTAGTTTCGTCGTGGAACGCAAGAAGGACGGGAGATTTGTAATAATCGCCGAACTGGCCGCCCTGGAGGTCAATTTTTCTGCGGCCGCGGTTGATTCTGCCTGTTACGATGTAGCAGGTGAGGGTACGGTCTTCCGCATTACGGATTTCTGCCGAAAGAACCTGCCTGATTACTTCCATTTTATCTCCATGTTAGTTGAGTAGTGCTCTTTAAGGCTGATGTTTTCTATGCCTGGATCTTTTAAGTCACCTGTTCCCATATCCCTCAGCCTCGCGGATTTCATCGGCCGAGAGCCAGCCGTAGCGGGAGCCGTTCTCGTAATATTTGAGCCGGGCTTCCATATCGCGCGGCACCACGTCATCGTGCTGGACGAACAGGTTCTTCCCGAACTCATTCCTTATAAACTGGGTGAATTTTATTGAAAAATAACGGCACATGGGATCGATTGCGTTGCTGAGATACGTGAAATTGGCGGCCTCGGCGTTGGCGCGGTTGACGTCTGTTACTATGCCGAGCTTACCGGCCGGAACACGGAAGGCGCCCAGGATTTCATCGCGCACGTTCCTGCGTGAGGAGGAGAAATCCAGCTCCTTGGCCGAAAGCTTATGTATATTCAGTTTGAGTCCGTTATCCAGTACGGGCACCGAGGCTATCTTGCGCACGCCGCTGTATCTGGTCTTAAACTCCTGCTGCAGCTCGCGTGCAATCTCAACTCCCAGGTCCTTCTCCGTCTGCAGCGAAACCGGGGGGATGGGCTGATTGAAGCTTTCCACCTGGAAAGCCAGTTCCAGGTTATTAACGTTAATTATATCTGCAATTGCCAGAATTATGCTCTGTCCGTAGTAAAGATCACCCGCTTTCTGGTGCTTGAAGTGAATTATATCCTTTTTATCTATTACCTGTTTATAATCGCCCGACCTGTACAGATAAGCCTTAATGAATTTATTTGAATCGGGAATGATGCTCATGAATTCCGGGAGCAGGGGAATGATCCTTTTGACGACGTTCATGCGGTTGCGTTCCAGCAGCCAGTACATATCGCCGAGGGCGTCCATGTTCTGGACTGTCAGCAGCATCAGCTCATACCAGGAAAAATCGGGATTAGGGTCGTGTATAAGATCGTTAAAAGGATGGTCGTATACTTCGCGGACAACGGCTTTATTATTTCTGAGGTTTCTTGCGTAGAGGCGGAATACTGTTTTGGCCACGTCTTCGGATCTCAGGGCGATAGCCGAAAAAACCCAGCTTTTGATTTCGCCGTAAAGTTCGCGTTTTAACGTGCTGCGGGTGAGTCTGGGTATATATCCGCCCTGCGGGGGATCTGCCGGGGAAGCAAAATGGTAATCCCTGTAGCTGCTTCCCTGGAGGAAGCGGATAAACACCTGCCGGAATTTATCTCTGAGCGTCATAATGTCTGCCTGCATAAATTGTACAAAGGCTAATCGAAATGTAAAGAAAAAGCAAAGTATTGTCAAGACTTAAACAAATAAAATTTAAATAATTTTAATTTAAAGATTAATGGCAGGACTAAGTGAGAGGTAAAGAATCTATTGTGGAGGCAGTATCAGGCCCTGTATTTGTAAAATTTGGCTCAATTAATCTTTCAAAATTTATTATTAATTGCTCCCCGCCGCCTCTTTTGTTCTCTGCATCACAACTTGTAAAATATTTGGCATAATTTTGCGCTTTGTGTAACACTATTATTGACAAAGCGTTTATATATAATAAATTTAATTTAAGGCTACCATCCATGAAACAAGAATTACCGGATCATCAATACAATATGACGGAGGGATGAGAGGAAGGGACGGGTGATACTGAAAGTAGCGCATGCCTGTTCCTTCCATTCCGGCCATCCTGTCCGAAGCGGTAAAGTGTGTTCCGGATTAAAATATACGAGGAAATTATATGAATTTCGGACAAGAATTTTACAGAAACAAGAAGCAGCAGATGAAAACCGTTAAGGGTCCCGCCAAAAACGATGCAGAGCTTTCAGGCATAGTCGACCTGCTCTTTACAGTTTCTTACAGTCATGCCCTTATGAAAGAATATCCGTTAGTGTACTTGTCTGAACTCAAGGCCGAGCTTGATGGATTTCTGATTCCCCGCAGTGAGATAATTAACGCGCTCGAAAGGCTCCACCAGAACGGAAGCATATTCAGGATTTATTATAAGGAAGGTGCGGAACCGGTTTACATGTATTCGCTTACCAATAAAGGCTTCAACATTTTCATGAGGAAGTATTACAAGAACTACATTGAGATATTGAAATCTATCCTCGAGTATATAAAGCAGAAAATGGCTCAGGAAAAGATTGAGGAGCTTAACACGCACAACATGGCCAGGGATCTGAAGCACCCCCGGCTCATAATAGACTACTTCCTGGAGAAGCTGCACAATGCGGGCAAGCTGCGCATCTCCCGCTATCCTAACAACAACTGGCAGATTAACGAGGTGTTGTATCTGAAGAAAAGGTAAAACTACTTTACCTTTACAACTATGATTGTAATGTCGTCATCCTGGGGATGG
>JBLMZM010000244.1:0-3196 GCA_050258815.1 Ignavibacteriales bacterium | reverse complement strand
CTTTAATACTATAATTCAAAGTCGGTCAACCTTAGAAAAAGTAATTCATAAATTTGACCTAGAAAAAGATTACAAACTCAAAAGCATGGAGAAAACCGTTAAGCAGCTTCGTGAGAATGTAAAAACCGAAACTACTGACGATAATGCCTATAAAATAACTGTTAGGGCAAATTCAGCAAAAAAAGCTGCCGATATGGTCAACTATATCCTTGAATTACTAAATGAAACAGTAATTAATATAAATGTAAAGAAATCAAGTGATAACAGGCAGTTCTTGGAGCAAAGATATAACGAGATAAAAAATGATTTAAGTCTGGCTGAAGATTCGCTGCAAATTTATCAGGAGAGATCAGGCCTGCTGGAAGCAAAAGAGCAGACCAGAGATATACTGGAAACATATTCAAAGCTTGAAGCTGATGTCATGACAAAACGCCTTGAGTTGAAAATCATGGAAAAGGTAAATGACGAAAAGTCACCCAAGCTTGATCTGATGAAAACCCAGCTGAATGAATATGAGAAGCAGCTAAATCAAATGAAAAACAAGGGTGAAGGTAATGGTGTTTTCCTTGCTTTAAACTCTTTACCTCAGAAGGGAAAAAAATATCTCAGGTACTATAGGGATGTCCAGGTTTATTCTACTATTCTTGAGTTTTTAGTTCCAATGTATGAACAGGCGAAATTTGATGAAAGAAAGAGTATTCCGGTTTTACAGGTTATTGATTATGGAGTGCCGGCTGAAAAGAAGAGCTTTCCGCCCAGGACAGTTCTTGTACTCGTAATAACATTGGGTGCCTTGATGCTCATATATATTTACTTGTTGATAAGAGAGAACCGTCAAATAAAAAGTTCAGAAAAATTAAATTACATTAAAAAAAACATTTTTAGCTGGAGTGAAAAATAAGTGCGTTCCACATATTTAGTATTCGGAAGCCCCATTATCGACCAGTCAGATATTGACGAGGTCGTAGACACGCTGAAATCGGGCTGGATAGGTACAGGACCAAAAGTTCATCAGTTCGAAGAGGAATTTAAGAACTATATTGGTGTAAAGCATGCAGTTGCAGTCAGTTCATGCACAGCTGGTTTGCATTTGGCTGCCGTGGCACTGAATCTGGGCCCAAGTGATGAAGTTTTGGTCCCCACTATGACATTTGCCGCCTCTGCAAATGCTGTGATACATGCAGGTGCAAAGCCTGTATTGGTGGATGTTGATAAGAGGGACATGACAATTGACATTGAGGATATAAGAAGGAAAATTACTCCCAATACGAAGGCCATTGTGCCTGTACATTTTGCTGGCAGGGCTTGTGACGTCGAAGCAATTGAAAGAATTGCCGGCGAATACGGTTTAAAAATAATACATGATACTGCTCACGCCATTGAGACTGAATTCAATGGAAAAAAGATCGGCGGTTATTCTGATATCGCAAGCTATAGCTTTTATGTGACTAAGAATCTGGTCACTGCCGAGGGTGGAATGGTTACAACAAATGACGATGAACTCGCAGCTAAAATAAAGATATATGCTTTACATGGTATGAGCAAAGATGCCTGGAAGAGATTCTCTGATGATGGCTATAAACATTATCAGGTGCTTTTCCCTGGTTTTAAGTACAATATGACAGATATTCAGGCGGCCTTAGGTATTCAGCAGATAAAACGTATTGAGAAATATTCAAAAAGAAGAAGGGAAATATGGCAGAGATATAAAACCGAACTGAAGGATTTGCCTTTATTGCTGCCTACGGAGCCTTCTGAAAATACACGACATGCTTATCACCTGTTTACCGTGCTTTTGGATAGAGACAAGGCTGGAATATCCAGGGATAAACTGCTGGCAGAACTTCATAAGAGAAATATTGGCACAGGAGTACATTATATAGCCTTACACCTGCATCCATTTTACCAGGAGGCATTTGGCTACAAAGCTGGTGACTTCCCAAATGCTGAATTTATTTCTGAAAGAACTCTCTCGATCCCATTCTCCGCTAAACTGACGGATGAAGATGTTAGCGATGTTATCAATGCATTGAAGGAAATTCTGCAATAGCAGATGAATAATCCAAATTCTATGAAAAATAATATATTTACAGAGTTATTAAGCTACATGGAATTTGCCTTTATCCTTTTAAAGGGTAAACTGTGGGGAATATCATTGGTTGTAAAATATTTGAGAAATCCAAATCCCAGAATTACCGTAAAACTTCTTAAATCCTTTGGAGCCCGGATAGGCAAGGGCTCTACGGTAAAAAGAAGTGTCTTTATCGATAATTCATTTGAAGACATGAACTCGACAGGTGACTTCTCAAATATAATAATCGGCAGGAATTGCTATATCGGGGATTGTGTTTACTTCGACCTTTCAAATCAGATTATCATTGAAGATAATTGCGTGATATCCGGGAAGGTTTCTTTTTTGACACATGCAGACTGTAACCGTTCTGAATATTTAAATGGAATTTTTCCGCGAAAATCCATTTCCATAAGAATTGGAACTGGAGCCTGGATCGGTTTTAATTCCTGCCTGCTGCCCGGCGTAACAGTTGGAGAAAACTCGGTCCTCGCAGCTTATTCACTTCTTCGCAGCAGTACTGAAAATAAAACTCTCAATGCCGGAGTGCCTTCATTGAAGATCCGGGAAATTTAAGAAGAATCTAATTTGCAATAATTAAAAGAACGTATGTGCGGTATAGCTGGTTATATTAACTTAGACGGAAAATTAGTCGATCCGGTAAAACTACTGGCAATGAATAATGTAATTTCCCATAGGGGATCTGATGATGAGGGCTATGTACTCATAAATCAGCAGAGCTCAGAGTTTTTAAACTTTTCCGGGGTCAGATCTGCAGGAGAAATCAAATCCGGGTTGCCTGTTATTTCCGGCAGTGCAAACTCAATTGGTGCAAATATTGGACTAGCACATAAAAGATTCTCCATTATTGATTTGAGTGCTCACGGGCACCAGCCTTTTTTTGACAAGGAGAGGTCTTGTTGTATAGTATTTAACGGAGAGATTTATAATTATCCTGAACTTAGGGAAAATCTGAAAAGCCAGGGTGTAAAGTTCTATACTTCTTCGGATACAGAGGTCTTGCTTGAGCTGTATAAAAAATCAGGGACTGAATGCTTTAGGTATATGAACGGTTTTTGGGCTGTGGCTATTTATGATTTCAGGAAAAAGCAGCTGATTTTAAGC
>JBLMZM010000243.1:0-3749 GCA_050258815.1 Ignavibacteriales bacterium | reverse complement strand
GTAAATACAAAACCTGTAACTACTAAGGTTTTAAGCCAAGACAACAATAATAGTTTATACTTGAGAAAAAATCGCCCTTCTTTGCAATCCATTCGAGACTGTCCAGCCAGCGAAGATATTCGTCTTCATGGAGTACCCCTGTGTCCTTTGCTGCTGCTGCAATACGTTTTCCCATCCCGAACAGGTAGGAATCAGGATCTCTATCAATATGTACATGTGGAATAGCTTTTACATTTACCAGACCGGCACTTCGGAATAATGACTCTAAATGGCGACCGGTCCAGCCGTCAGCATAACGCTGATCAGAATTGAACTGAATTATTCGGCGTGTAAGTTCACGATCAGGGTGGTTTATTATCCATGTGTCACCGTCCTGGTCAGCACTCAGTATCCTTCCACCAGGCTTAACTATACGAACCATCTCTTTAAGCACTTTCAGACGGATATTTGCGGGAAGATGGATAAGAACAGTTTGAGCAAAACAATTGTCAGCTATTGCATCCGGGAGAGGTAAATGTTCTGCAGAATCAGTTATAACTGAGATTACATCACCAGGATTCTGCTCTGATATATTACGTTTAGCAACTTCGGCAAGTACCGGCTGAGGTTCAATGCCTATTATACGGCCTGCTTTTCCAACAGCGAGTGCAAGGTCCAGTAAAAGAGCGCCTGTGCCACAGCCAATTTCCACGGCTGTCTGATTAGGAAGTACCTGGGCGAGAGCTATTATTTGAGAACGCAGAGATTTTTGATCATCTGCAGAGGCTCTTAAATTCAGAGCTGCTGCCCATTGATTAGCAGTATGCTCATCCCAGTTATTAACATCTCTGAAGACATCATATGTCCCCAAAGGAATTGGAATGCCTGGTTTTGACATGAGTTAAACCTCAATTATAGTTTTAAAAATTATCTTAGCGGCTCCGCCAACTTTTACTTAAAACAGGGTTGCCATTATTAATTGTGACCTCAGCTTCTGCAATTCCAGATATCCCCATTTCCTCACCCTGTTTACCCTTAAACTTAAAAAACCGTCGTTGGGAGAAAGTCTGTGCCTTTGCAATAAACAAAATTAATAATAAAGTTATTTTCCTAAAAGAGTATAATATCAAATAGATTTCTTTTTTGACAGGTGAATTTTTTTATTCGGGAGGATTCAAAATTGGAATGGGAGGATCTTTTTCTCAGGTAAGAATATTCAGTTGCATGCGAACTGGAAATCAACTAAAAATTATCAGTGATCACTTGCTTAACAATTCAGTTTTCTGCATTTTGCAACCCGCAAAGGCAACTTCAGCCACACACACCCGGTATTTTGTAATACCTGTTTTTAACCAAATTTAGTTCTATAAACAATCTTTCATTTAATATGAGATAAGGGGAAAAATGAAAATAGTTAATTACAAATATGTTCCGATTCTGATTATACTTTTTAGTAGTATTCTTTCAGCAGGCATTCCAAAATCGAAGGGCGCCACGGCCTCAGGATTAACCAGTGCCCCTATCCCTGTAAGCAATCTGAGAGTCCACCTGCGTGCAGATCTTAACGTTACAGCCAGCGGCTCCCTGGTCTCTGTATGGGGCGATGCTTCCGGCAATGGAAACAATGCAGTACAGAGTGTGGATTATTATAAACCTCAACTTGTAAACTCGTCAATGAACGGGTGGCCCGTAATGCACTTTGACGGGTCAACCATCATTCCGCTGCCTGCTTCCGGAACAATTGGCATACAGAACAGTGATTACGAGTATTTTGTAGTTGCAAGGTCGGCTTCCACAGCAATTCAGTTCCTCATCGGGAGTTCAATGGTTGAGACCTATGAGCTGCATCTTAACGGCGCTTCAGGAGGACGCTTCATTCCTATCGGTCCTTCAACGACAGATCACGTCTTTATTGATAAAGGCGCAGATAAAGCTTATACAGACGGACTTCCACATATATTCTCGGCACGGGCTTCAGCCTCGGGCGGAACTGTACGTGTGGATGGTGTTGACGGGAACACTATTATCCGGAATGTCAGATCATCAAATTCTGCGGTAATATATTTAGGAGAAAGAGGATATGACCATTCATATATGCTAAACGGGGATATAGCCGAGGTGATCATCTATAATACTAATCTTTCAGAGCCTGACAGGAACACAGTTGAGCAATACCTGGCTGAGCGTTACGGTATTCCGCTTGGAACATTACCTGTAGAACTTACCTTGTTTACGGCTTCCCAGAACAACTCCTCGGTAATACTCAACTGGAATACAGCTACAGAGGTAAATAATTACGGCTTCGAGGTGGAGAAAAAGCCGGCAGGGGGGAGTGGTGAATGGGAGAAGATTGGCTTTGTACTGGGCAGCGGAAACAGCAATTCGCCAAAGGAATATTCATTTGCCGACAAAAATGTTTCCGGTGGAAAGTATCTCTACCGGCTAAAGCAGATAGATAATGGCGGCAGTTATAAATATTATGATGAAGTGGAAATATCCGTTAAAGGACTTACTGAATTCAAGCTCGGGCAGAATTATCCCAATCCTTTCAATCCTGTTTCAACCATTACCTATCAGGTACCCAAGGCAGGACTGGTCTCAATGAAAGTATACAGCATACTTGGTGAAGAAGTTGCAAACCTGGTAAATGAATATAAGAGTGAAGGCGTGTACAGTGTAAGGTTTGACGCATCGAATCTTGCCAGCGGTGTTTATATTTACAGGCTTCAGGTAAATGATCTTGCAGCAAGTAGAAGAATGGTTGTTGAAAAATAATTTATATTGATCTCTTCAGCCCGCGGTATCAGTCGCGGGCTGAAAAACTAATACGCATTATTTATTACGTTAGAATCTTTTTAATGACAACCGATATCATTAATTATTATTAATAAATTTATCATATCCGCTTAACGTGAGAACTTCTCCGGGAGAGAGTGCGTAAATGTTTTTCCAGGATTCCTCTCCGTTATTTTTCACATAGGCCTGACAGATCCTGAAGCCAATGAAATAGGCTATCCTGTCCGGAGCCCCGTCAAAAATAAACTGGTGGGCTCTGGCAAATTTATTTTTAATATTTTCATCAGTTGAATCCAACCGAACCTTTGTATAATCAAATATCTTTTGTTCGTTGTTTATACACCATTGCCATTCTTCATCTGTAAAGCCTATGTTATTAGCCGGTGACGATTTATTATCCCAATACAGGTAGTTAACGAAACAGGCGAATCCTTCATCTACAATTCTGCATAATAAGCTTCTGTCATCAGACTTATTTCTGCCATATATCTGGTGATTGATTTCATGGGGCAATGCAGACAAAAGCTGTTCCGGTCCCTTTTTGCCAATGCCAAAGAAATCTGCAAACATCCCTATATTTGCAAGGCCTCCCAAATTCGCCGCTTTACTTCCATAAATCAGATACCATTTCCCCTCAGGCTCTCTGCCTGTCATTTGTTTTAATTTGCCGGCAGTTGCCGTAAAGGCTGAATCGAAGTCAACTTGAAACGGAATCTGAAAGCCGGGACTCTCAGGGTTAATTAAATTATCCCAGCTCCTTTCTGTCCAGTTCTTAAAGCCCTGCTCATCAGAAAAGCCGTTCCAGAAATCCTGATAAGGGAAATAAACATCCTTAACAAACTGATCAATTCTTTCCTCTCTGCTTTTGCCCTTTGAATTGTACACCGACATGATTTGCTGTTTGTAGATATTGAAAACCTGAACTTGCCCGTTCATTATTGATATCCGGATTTGTGGTTTTTTCTTAACAAGGT
>JBLMZM010000242.1:0-68196 GCA_050258815.1 Ignavibacteriales bacterium | reverse complement strand
CAGTTATTGGGATTTATATTCAATATGAATCCTCAGCCATTTTGGTTACAACCTCACCTGCGTAGTTGTAGAGTTTTACGAGGGTTTGAGAAGAACCACCGGTGCTTTGAGGTGTTACAACAACAAAATTCATAGTTGTCGCATTTGGATTATGATCAATCCACGTTCCGGAATTAGCATAGATGGATTTCTGCCCTTTATAGTTATTTGTCGAAATAATTTTTGCTATGTGAGAATGCCCAAAGACAACCAGTCTCTTATCAGAATTCGGGTTCATAAAATACTGCACTAATGCCTGATTATCGGTTTCAGTTGGGTCGGCAGCATATTGAATAGCATGCGCTGCCGAAATATTCACGCCTACTTTGTTAAGTTTTTGGCGTTCATTCCAATTATCCTGAATTCCTTTATAAAGATTCACATTTATAACGCCCCCTGCCGATTTTTGATAAGGCACCAGGTCGTTAACTGAATATGTCTGAGTATGTCCGTCAATATTAGTTATAATCATTTTATCATTAAATTTGCCTTCTATCGGCAGTAATTTTAATGTCCATTCCCAGATTTTCCAATATGCAAATAGTAAATTCTGGCTTTCATCACCTGAAACATTCGATGTGGCGGCCAGGATTGTATCCCCCGGAGTTTTGCAATTCTGCGCCACATGAAGCGCGGCTATTCTTGTAAAAAAGTATCCCGGAGGCATTATTGAACCCGGGGCGATATCTTTGTTGGAAATTGGATCAGGCGCGCAGAAAAAGTTATAGCGGTGACCATGCTCAATTGCTATTTCGGGATGGCCTGCCGGGGAATATGTACCCAGGCCCTGCATTTCATCTCTTGCCTGATTTATTCCGGGAAATATGCTTGCAGTATTACCAGCCGTAATTGTCAGGTCGTGATTCCCAGGTACATAAGTTACTAAAATATTCCCGTCTTGTATTATCCGGTTAAAAGCATCAATTACGCCTTTGTTGGCTACAGCTATACGCTGCACAAAATCACTCTGATTCTTTCCTTCGTAAGTGTTTATGGTCGCAGGCACAAACCATTCATCAAGCAAGTCCCCCGCTATAACAAGTTCTTTTACATTTTGTGATGCTCTGATCTTTGCAAGAAGATTTTCCAGCGGTGCCAGATTTTTGTTAATTTCTGCATAGGCAAGGTTTGCCCCAAGATGAAGGTCGCTGATAACAACAATCATATCTCTTTTATTACTGCCATTCATAAAAGGGTTTGAACCAGAGTCTGCCGGCTCAACTACATCATTTTTATTACATGATACAAAAAGACTAAGACATAATACTATAAGAATTGGAAGAAATTTTCTCATGCTGTTTTCCCTTTTATGCTCCATAAAATTAAATTGCGGTCATTAATAAAGCTATTATCGAGATTAAATCATTTTAATTTAATCAATTCTTTTTCATGTCAATCAAATACTTCTTCCGAAAATAGTAGGTCAAGTACTAAAAACCATTGAAGATTAAACAACGGACCAGTGCTTCAGTTTTTTTAATAAATTGAAGAATTAGTCATAATTTAGTTTATTGTTAAAGAGGGGCGACGGGGTAATGTATTCTTCGCGCCTATAATTTGTTTTCCGATATCGCCGGCTTTTTCGGTTTTATATTGAAGGGGTAACGACATCTCTTACAAAGGATAATTGGTATGAAACAGCCCCCTGTTGAATTCTGGAGCCTATCGGCTGAAGATTTGCTAAAGATGCTTGGATCGGCTAAAGAAGGACTTTCCGGCGCTGAAGCCAGAAAGCGAATAGCACTTTTTGGCGCAAATGAACTAAAGCCTGCTAAACGCTCCAACGCGTTGTCGCTTTTATTATCTCAATTTAAAAGTCCAATTATCCTTATACTATTGTTTGCAACTATATTATCATTTTTCCTTCACGATCCGGTTGATGCACTTATTATCCTTTTAATCGTCCTGATAAGCGGTTTGCTTGGGTTCTGGCAGGAGTATAGCGCTTCAAACGCTGTTGAGAAACTGCTTTCAATCGTGCAAACAAAAGCCGCGGTGCTGCGTGATGGCACTTCAGTTGATATCTCCATTGAAGAGATTGTGCCTGGCGATATTGTCATTCTGAATGCGGGCGACATAATTCCGGGCGATTCGCTCGTGCTGGAATCCAATGACCTTTTCGTTGATGAAGCCGTTTTAACCGGAGAAACTTTCCCGGTTGAAAAAACCCCTGTAGTCCTGCCCGTGAATACAGAGCTAAACCAGCGGACAAATTCCCTCTGGATGGGTACCCATGTTGTAAACGGCATTGCCAGCGTGCTGATCGTGCGCACCGGTAAAGATACTGAGTTGGGAAAAGTATCAGAGAGGCTTAAACTCAGACCTTTGGAAACTGAATTTGAGCTTGGCATCCGCCGGTTCGGCTACTTTCTATTGGAAGTAACACTAATGCTGGTGGTATGTATTTTTGCCATCAACGTCTATCTGGTGCGTCCGGTTCTCGATTCATTCTTATTTTCCTTAGCCCTTGCAGTCGGGTTAACCCCACAGTTGCTGCCTGCCATTATCAGTATAAATCTCTCCCACGGTGCTAAACGGATGGCTGAAAAGAAGGTCATAGTCAAGCGCCTTTCCTCAATTGAGAACTTCGGCAGTATGAACGTAATCTGCTCGGATAAAACCGGGACATTGACCGAGGGGATTGTACAGCTGCAGTCGGCTCTTGATATTGACGGCTTTCCCAGCGATAAGGTCCTCCTAAATGCTTATATTAATGCTTTTTACCAAACAGGTTTTCAGAACCCGATAGATGAAGCTATCCGCAACTACCGCAGTCACGATGTTTCAGGCTACAAGAAACTGAAAGAAATTCCGTACGATTTTATCCGTAAAAGATTGAGTATTCTGGTTTCACATGATAATGCAAATCTTATGGTTACCAAGGGTGCTTTGCAGAATATACTTGCTGTGTGCACGAAGGTGGAAGCCAGAGATGGAACCATTTCCGATATTTCTTCTTTGCAGGTGCAAATTCAGAAGAAATTTGAGGAATTTAGCAGTAATGGATTTCGTACTCTGGGTGTTGCTTACAGGAATATTGATACGGATTCACTGTTCGGTAAGGATCAGGAATCCGATATGACATTTTCCGGATTCCTGGTTCTTTTTGATCCGCCTAAAACAAATATAATAAACACTATTAAAAATCTGAGGGAACTTGGGGTTACTCTTAAAGTAATCACTGGTGATAATCATCTGGTTGCAGCAAACGTCGGCAGGCAGGTGGGGTTAAATAACGCCAAAATACTTACAGGATCAGAACTTAACCAACTGAGCGATACGTCGCTCATAAAGAAAGTCGGGGAGGCGGAGGTCTTTGCTGAAATAGAACCAAATCAAAAAGAGCGGATCATTATTGCTCTAAAAAAGGCTGGGAATGTAGTTGGGTACATGGGCGACGGCATTAATGATGCTTCGGCAATACATGCCGCCGATGTGGGCATTTCCGTCGACAGCGCAGTGGATGTGGCCAAGGAGGCTGCGGATATAGTACTGCTCGAAAAAGATCTGGGTGTTCTTGTACAGGGTGTGCTCGAAGGAAGAGCAACATTTGCAAATACGCTTAAATATGTTTTTATGGCAACCAGCGCAAATTTTGGGAATATGTTTAGTATGGCGGGAGTATCACTTATTCTCCCCTTTCTCCCGCTGCTTCCAAAGCAGATCCTGCTTACAAATCTGATGACCGATTTCCCTGAAATGACAATTGCAACAGACAGCGTGGATCAGGAAATGATAAGCCGTCCGAGGCGCTGGGATATTAAGGTGATCCGAAAATTCATGATTACTTTTGGAATTGTCAGCTCGCTCTTCGATTATCTTACTTTTGGCTTACTATTCCTTATTCTTAATGCAACTGAGATTCAGTTTAGAACAGGCTGGTTTGTTGAATCAGTTGTTTCCGCATCATTGATCGTTCTGATCATACGAAGCCGGGAACCTGCTTTCAAAAGCCGGCCCGGTAAATATTTACTGATTACAACTTTATCGATTGCCGCCATAACTTTTAGCTTACCCTATAGCCCGGTTGTAGGTATTTTTGGATTTGCCCGGCTTCCGCTCTCATTCATTCTTCCTATCGGATTAATAGTTTTACTTTATATTATCACCGCAGAAATTGTCAAGAAGATTTTCTATAAAAGGGTAAAGTTTTAACAGCAGGATAAATTGAATATTTATTGACTATATTCACAGCCTAAAATTTTTATCTTAAGTTATAGTTAATATAATGGCATTTTAGTAAATGCTTTCCGGATCTGTGGTTTTATCAATCATTGTTGCAGAAATATCAGCGGAGGAATTGCTATGAAAGGCTATGTACAAAATATTGAGGATGTGGCAGTCAGGAACGAAGAATTTCGATCAGTGCTTTATACGGCCAAAAACTGTCAGCTTGTTGTCATGGCATTAAAGCCCAAAGAGGAAATCGGAGCGGAAGTTCACAAGCTTGATCAGTTCTTTCGCATAGAGGAAGGCACAGGAGAGGCCATTCTCAATGGCGTTCACACAGTAATCAGCCCGGGCTTCGCCGTACTCGTTCCTGCCGGAATGAATCACAATATAATCAATACCGGCAGTATTCCACTGAAGCTTTATACGATTTATTCACCGCCGAATCACCGGGATGGCGTTGTCCACCATACCCGCATGGATGCGGAAACTGACAAAGAACACTTTGACGGTAGAACTACTGAATAAGGTTCTTGCTATGTGTCGGAGAATTACCCCTTCTAAAAACCCTTTCTGTATGAAAACAGAATAGGAATTCTGTTCCCGGAAAAAGTCCACAATGGTGCATCACAATAAATCCCCTGTTTTCATTTGGCCGTCCCTTTGATTGTGATTTATGTGATACAATAGTATAAAACATAAAAGCCTCAGAGGAGGATCTCAGGAGTTTCATCGCTCCGCTGAACAGGCCCCTGCATCCCGGAAGCTTGCGCTAAAACTGTCCGCTGCTCTCTTCGGCCCTATTTAAAAGTGGAAGCCATGAAATGTGACTCCAGGCTTAAATGGCTCCGCAAATTGAAATTAATCAGAGCCTGTTTAATTAACAATTCTAATTACAGAGTTCACTTTCATTAAAACTTAAATTTTAATGCTGTCACCAGGATTTCCATTTTACAGAAAAGCAAAATGGTGCCTTGCAACTTTTAGAATAGTTATTCGTCCAATTGTCATTATACGATGAAAATACTTTACAATATTCTAGTTGTTATAATAAGAAAGACAAATCGTAATGAATTAACAATAACTTAGCTTAAGAAGAAATAACATAAAATGAAAAAATTTGCTTTTATAATTATTTCCGTAATTGCAGTAATGGGGTCCCGAATTGAAGGACAACCCAGAATGCCAGCCGATTCAATCGCTTCCTGGCAGAGTGATATAGATTACCTCGTTGAAAAAATAATTCAAATACATCCCCGATACAGGGATTGCGGTTTACAAGCAGAATTAAACAGTGCAAAAGCTAACTTAAGACTAAAAATAGGATCTCTTACAGATACCCAAATTGTTGTTGAACTCCAAAAACTACTCGCATCTGTTGGTGATGGACATACAATACTCTACCCATTCGGAATGAAAAAGGGAACTCTTCTCCGGATTCCGCTGATGTTCTGGCTATTTGATGACGGGTTGTTTGTCATTGATGCCCCCCAAAGGCAACTAATTGGACAAAAAGTTTTGAGCATCGGAAGCTTAAAGGTGGATGAACTTTTACTGAACCTTACACCATATATAAGTCACGATAATAATCAACAATTTCTCTGGGCTGCTCCTTTTTATTGTACATTAACAGACTTTTTGATGGCAGCAGGAGCGATAAAGAATCGGGATTCAGCAACTATAGTCTTTGGAAATAATGTAAAGTATTCTTTCACAGCAAAACCAGTTGATCCGGAAAAAATTGAAATTAAACTTATACCACCCCTAAATGAAATCGCCCCAGCCTATCTAATGCATAGGAATGACAATTTCAGAGTTGAAGAAATCAGGCCGGATGTGTTATACGTTGCCGTAAATTCAATGAATGATACTTCACAAAAAACGCTGGAAGAATTTGGTAAGGAATTAAGAAAATTACTAAAACCATATAAGAAGATGGTTCTTGATTTAAGGTACAATAATGGTGGGGAAGCATCGAAAGCAGACGAACTATTCAAGACTTGTGTTGCATTTGATGTTGAAGGGGGCAAAATAGCCGTATTGGTTAGTAGAATGACATTCTCCGCAGCGCAGACGTTTGCAACAAGAATTGATCAATGGACCAGTGCTTTTTTTGTCGGTGAGAAAACAGGGTCAAAGCCAAACCATTATGGAAATGAACGTCAGTTCAAACTGCCATTTTCAGGCCTGCGAGGAAGTATATCATCAGGATACAACCAACCTGTAAGTGCAAATGATAGCAGGATATTTATTTCTCCGGAAATTGAAGTCCGGGTAAATTCTGAGAATTTCTATTCGGGAAAGGATCCGGAAATTGATGCCGCACTCAATGAGTTAAATAAGTATTAATTAACTGCATCTTCTGAAGGCGGAGAAATAGCTCAAGGTCCTGAGAAAATTGCCCAAATGCAATCGACCGGTTAAATTGTTGCCAACAAGAATTCCTCCCCACTTGCAGGACTGAGGTTATCTGTTCTGCCAGCAAAATATCGTTTAGCAAGATCTTTTGAAGATATTGTTGCAAAATTTCTAAAACCAGCTTCCTGAGCTAAAGCCAATATTTCATCTGGTGCGAAAAAACTTATGAAAGGTGTGCCAGCCGCCCGGGCGCCTTTCTCTGAAATTTGTTGTAATTGTTTATCTTCTTCATCAAGAAGTTCCAGCGGCAAATAAAATGCCATAGCTAGTCTTGAACCTGCCGCAAGTTCCGTAATTTGATTTAGCGTTGAAGTAATTGCAGCTTTTGTCAGGTACAAACTGACTCCTGTGCAGCTAATAAATACAGGTTTGCTGATGTCAAATCCTGCTTTTAACAGCTGTTCCCACCATGAAGAAATTTCAAAATCTACAGAGACAAAATGCAGCCATTCTGGTATGCCAAAGCCAAGTTCAATTAATCGTCGTTGTTTCCATATTTGAGTTCCGGGCTGGTCAATTTCATATATTTGAAATTTTGAAGCAATTTCAGGTCTGCGCTGAGCAAAGGTGTCAAGCCCTGCACCAAGAATAACATACTGACCGATACCTTGTGTGCTCTGTTCGATAAGTAAATCCTCAACAAAGCGTGCACGGGCAACTATGGATGCCCGCAAACGCCTTAAGAAATGCGGGTCCATATCGGGACGCTGCCGCCACTCTTCCTCAGGTGCTATGAGTTTTAACCCAATTTCATCTTCAATTATATGAGGCCTTGCATCGGTTTGAACGTGTAGAGCCCGCCATAAAGCTGTTCTTATAGCTGTGTTATCCGGTTCTGTGATTTTATTATTTTGTTCCACATTCTGCTCGTTGTTTTTAAGATTACTGCGTCTGCTAATTTGACTAAGATACTTAATTTTTGCCAAACTAACATATCAAAGCAAAAAATTCGGAACTTACACAGGGAAAACCTCAGGCTTTTGGTGCTCCGCTGGCCGGGGGAAGCGCACACCTGTTTTGCCTAACCAAAAGACATCTTGATTCAGCTCAAACTGCAAATACTCTCGGCAGCATAATTGAATTTTAAAAGTAGTTTTTGTACCATAAATAATACCTCTTCAACATGGTAATATAAAAGTATGGACAATATTAATATCGATAAAAATGAGTTGTCGCCGGAACAACGCGAAAAACTACTGGAGACCCTGAAAGCCCGTTTTGAGAAAAACATGAACCGCCACAATGGTATTGAATGGGCTGAAGTACAAGCCAGGCTGGAAGCTAATGGTAAAAAAATGCAGTCACTCAATGAAATGGAAAGAACCGGCGGTGAACCGGATGTTATTGGTCATGATAAAAATACCGGCGAATACATTTTTTATGACTGCTCAGCAGAAAGTCCCAAAGGCCGCAGAAGTCTTTGTTACGACCGTGAAGCGCTGGAGTCAAGGAAAGAACATAAACCAGAAAATAGTGCTACTGATATGGCAGCTGCCATGGGGATTGAGCTTTTAACTGAAGAACAATACCGGGAGCTGCAGAAGCTGGGAAACTTCGATACTAAAACTTCGAGCTGGGTAAAAACACAGCCTGAAATTAGAAAACTTGGCGGTGCCCTCTATTGTGACCGCCGCTACGACCATGTCTTTGTTTATCACAACGGTGCAGAATCCTACTATGCAGTCAGGGGATTCCGTGGCTCGCTAAGGGTATAAATTGAATTTTAAGGCGGACCACCTGGAAGTAATCAGCATGCAAGTCTATTAAAACAATAATCCCGGCCTGTGTCAGATCGGGATTTCCTTTTTATCAGCTCCCGTAAACCCGCATCCCAAAGGATTTCTTAATAACGGCAGAATGCACAGTCGTCTTTAAAAAGAAAAAAGCCCAGATGGCATTCTGGGCTTAAATGGCTCCACTGGCTGAGGGAAGTTCGAACTTATTTTCTTGAAAATTCAAATACTAAGAATTATCGGCATCCTTTAGGATCTGAATGATATTATTCTTCAGAACCGGAATATCATATATGACAGTATTCCAAATTTCCTCCAGGTCAACTCCAAAATACTGATGAACAATAAAATTTCGCATTGAAATAATATCTCTCCATTGAATTGAGGAATATTTTTGTCTTAGGTGTTCGGATAATTTGCCGGCGGCTTCTCCAATGATCTGCAGATGATGAACCATCCAGGTTTGAATTAATTCATCTTTCTGAAAGACTTTCTCCCCTTGAACTGAATACTTTTCTATCAGCCCAATTTCATCCAGAATATCTTTAAGCCATTCAGTATCATTTCTCAAAGCTGAACTACCTCACGCAGGATATTTTCTTTAATTCTGCCTTTAATCGCATTTTCTGAGACAACGTCAACTTTTGTCCCTAATTCCTCCTCAAGAGCATGGACCAGAGATATATGCTTTAATAAGGTTGTCCCTTTTTCCATTTTGACCAAAAGATCTATGTCGCTGCTTTCATTCTGCTCATTTCGTGCAATTGATCCAAAAATCCTGAGATCCTTTGCCCCGTGAAGAGATGCTATCTGCAAAATGCGCTCCCTTTTCTGTCTTAATTCATTTAGATTCATATACTTATCCCGTTTTTTTTGCATGGTAATTTGTATGGACTAACCTAAGATACTTAATTTATACAAAACTTTCATATCAAAAGGAAGGGGCGGGACTTGCATTCCTAAAGCTTTGGGGATAATAGCCAATACTCTGCCGTTTAAAAAGGAAAAAGCCCAGATGGCATTCTGGGCTTAAATGGCTCCGCGAGCAGGGCTCGAACCTGCAACCCTTCGGTTAACAGCCGAATGCTCTGCCATTGAGCTATCGCGGAATCAAAATTTGAGTTCTAAAAATATGCAATAACGGCATATTTGTCAAGTGGATTTTTAAAAATTTATCAAAAAATTTTAGTCATTACTATTGTCAAATTAACAAGTATTTTGTTTAAAAATCATCACCAAAAATGACCCTCTTTTTAATTGTTAACGTTAATTGCGCCGAAATCCTTAAATTAAACCGCCTCCCTCTGCTAAAGACTTTTTTAATTACACCACATCTGAAATTAATTGGCTCCTCACTTAGAAAAAGGTTGACAAAGCTTATAATTTTAAGTAAAATTACAATAAGAAATTAGAATTCAGCAACAAACAGAGGAGTACTGTGGACGATTCTGGCGGTGATAAGCGCTGCTTATTTAACTCGAAGAATTTATCCCGAAATACCAGGGAAGTACAATCTCCGGGTTTGAGGCTGATTTTTTCCCTTTTTCCTTCAGTTTAAAGCTCCCGAGGTCTGCTTCTCACAGAAGTTTGTGGAATTGAAAATCATTAAAACTGTAACTTTCAATTCGGTGCAGCAATGTAATACCCATTATCGCCGCTGTATGCAAACTACGTATATCCCTGTTAAATTCACCTGGTAAATGTGAAGACTTTTTATGGACCGCTATAACTTTTTTTATGGCTGCGGCCTGTAAATGGGCTGAATATTTGTTCTGTACCCTGATATCCTGCATCTGTTGCTCTTGGGCGGCAGGAATATTTTTAAAACTTTAACTCCAGCCAGGAGGAGTTCATGCAATTTATAAACTTTGATTTTAGCCGAATCTTAAATAATAATATCTTTTCTAAAGATTACCAGATCATAGGTAAGCTGAAGGATCTGGCTGTTACTAATGACATCAGGAACCCCCGCGTCAGGGCCGCCCTCGTTAAAACCAAGGACGGATTCAAACTCATTAAATGGGACTATATTAACCTGACTAAACAACAGGGCAGATACCACCTGGTCTGCAGCAAATTTGAGGAAATCGACATCGATGACCTGATCCTGCTCAATAAACACGTGATGGATAAGCAGATCATCGACGTCAATGGCCGCAAGGTGGTAAGAGTTAATGATATAAGAATGGTGCTGCTTTCCTCGGGATTGTTTGTCGTTGCCGTGGATATCGGTACAGAAGGCCTGCTAAGACGCCTCGGCGTGGCTAAGCCTATCATGAAACTGGGCTTTAAGGTCCCGGCTAAACTCATACTCTGGAATGACGTCGAAACCGTAATTTCCGGCAACGAGAATATAGTTCTGTCGAAAACTTATAATAAACTGTCAACGCTTCATCCCTCCGATCTGGCGGATATTATCGAGGACTTTGATACCAAGACCGGTATGATCATTTTCTCCCACCTGGATACGGCCCGCAGCGCCGACGTTCTGGAGGAAATGGAGGAGGAAACACAGCTCAAAATGCTGGAGAACCTTTCTGCCGATAAGGCCGCTGACATCCTTGAGGAAATGCCCGCCGATGAGGTGGCCGACATTCTGGACGGACTCAGTAAGGATAAGGCCGAAGAGCTCCTTAATAACATGGAAAAGGAAGCTTCCGATGAGGTAAGGGAACTCATGGAGTACGACGAGAAAGCCGTCGGCAGCCTTATGAGTACTGAATTTGTCTCCTTCAAAAGCGACGTGAAGGTCGAACAGGTCATCAGCATACTGCGCGAACAGAAACCCGAGGAAGGATCAACAAATTATATTTATATAACAAACCAGAAAAATAAGCTGATCGGGAAAGTATCCCTGAGGGATATCGTCATCTCCGAAACCGGAGTCACACTGAAAAGCATAATGCATAAGGACTTTGTCTTTATGTATGATACAGACGAGATCGAAGAGCTCATTAAAATAGTCTCTAAATATAACCTGTTCGCTATCCCTATCGTGGATAAGGAAATGAACCTGGTCGGTAATGTTATTATTAATGACATTATGTATGAGCTGTTAAAAGAAAAATAGTTATTCAAGGGACATGGTAAACGGCGGGAAATATCCTCTCTCCTGCCTCCGGTCTGTAATGTTAATTTTTATTGTTTCAGGAGGATCTGCATCTGACAACCGTTAAGACTAATAATAAACCCGCTAAGAAAAAAAACTGGATCGCTAATCTTTTGGTGTTCTTTAGTATTCTGGGACCTGGTATTATTACCGGCAGCGTTGATAATGACGCCGGCGGTATTACTACTTATTCGGTTGCCGGAGCTTTATATGGCTATAAGCTGCTTTGGACTCTTATACCCGCCTTTGTTGTTCTGCTTGTCGTTCAGGAAATGAATGCCCGCATGGGAATCGTTACAGGCAAGGGCCTGGCCGACCTGATACGCGAGAATTTTGGCGTTAAAGTCACCTTCTTTATCTTTCTGGGCCTCATCATTGCCGATATCGGAAATACTACCACTGAATTTGCTGGCGTGGCCGGAAGCATGCAGATCTTCGGCGTCAATAAGTATATAGCCGTACCGGTCTCCGCAATTCTGGTCTGGGTGTTTGTAGTAAAAGGCACATACCGCTCTGCCGAAAAGCTGTTCCTCATATTCAGCGTGTTCCTGCTCTCTTATGTGGTCTCGGCAGTACTGGCTAAACCCGACTGGAATGCAATCGGCAGTTCACTCATCAAACCCTCCATGGAATTTAATACCGGCTTCATCGGAATGGTTATTGGAATTGTCGGTACTACTATCGCTCCCTGGATGCAGTTTTATATGCAGTCGGCTGTCATTGAAAAAGGGATTAAAATTGAAGAGTATAAGTACGAGATCTGGGACGTGGTCATCGGATGCGTGGCAACTATTGTAGTGGCATTTTTTATAATCGTCGCCTGCGGCGCAACTCTGCACCAGAAGGGCATCCATATCAACGATGCAATGGACGCCGCCCAGGCCCTCCAGCCCCTGGCCGGAGCATTTGCCGCCCAACTGTTCGCATTCGGATTATTCATCGCTTCGGTTTTTGCTGCCACTATCCTCCCGCTCGCAACAGCTTTCTATATTTGTGAGGCCTTCGGCTTCGAGGCAGGAATTGACAAGAAACTTAAAGAGGCTCCGGAATTCTATACGTTTTTTACGCTGATAATCATAGTCTCTGTACTCATAATCCTGATACCCGGCGCCCCGCTTATTGAAATTACAATATGGACACAGGTAATCAACGGTATACTGCTGCCTGTTGTGCTTATCTCGATGATGATTATAGTAAACAAAGAAGATATAATGGGCGCTCTTACCAACAACAGACTCAAGAACGTAATCGGCTGGTCAACTATAACCATATTGATCATTCTGACCCTGATCCTTACTCTAGAACCGGTTTTCCATTTTTGAAAATTTTTTCTCATCATCCCGTTTTAAGCGGGATGATGAACTACTCTTCCCCCTGCTATTTGCATTTTTCAGCACCCTGAGACTCAATGACCCTTCTTTACACATCTCCTCTGTTTATTATTTCAACAGAGCTATGTTCAATTATTATACTATTTTTTCATAAAAAGGAATATTTTTTTACTAATATTGGGAATATTTTCTCATAACTATTTCATTTTTGAACACTTTCCAAACAAGAGGGCTGGTATATTTTTTGCAAATGGGAACACGACCATAGAAGCTATTTTATTAATAGCAGACAGGAGGCTTCATCCTTTTATGTCTTATAACATGCGCATGGTTACTTTCTTTTAATTAATTGGAGGTTCTATTTATGAAAAGATCGATACTGATTGGTACGATCCTGCTGCTGGTAAGCTTTCTGATGACAGAAAATTTTGCCCAGACAGTAAAAGTCAAAAGAGAGGCAATGTCCTCTACAAAGGTGAATGACTACTATCTTCCCGGAAAACCGCCCGCAGGCACTTTCCAGATTTATAGTGGTTTACGCACAGTTGCAAAAGGTGCTAAAGTATACGTATCTGCAGATACTACCGGTACTGTTTCTTCTTTTGCATGGTCTTTCGTTGAAACACCTGCTGGATCAAAAGTTGCATTTGACAAACCGACCAGCAAGTTTACAACTTTCACACCTGACAGTACTGGCCGCTATATAGTTCAGGTTACAGGTGCTGGTAAAACAGATAAAGATACTTTCTTTGTCAGCACTTATATGGGAAGCTTCTACGTCAATAATCTTCCAAATGGCGACGTAATTCCCGGTTGCGGTGTTTGCCACAAGCCAAATTATGACAACTGGTCAAAAACTGCACACGCTACTATCTTCAAGCGCGGCCTTACAGGTCAGCTGGAAGTTGAAGCCGGCAAAGGCGCTTATGCTGCTGCCTGCGTTAAATGCCATACAACTGGCTGGGATTCAAAAGTTGATAATGGTAACTTCGGTTACCTGGCTGCTAAATCAGGCTGGGATACAACCTGGTATAAGGGCCTTGAACTGAGAAATGGAGATTACTGGATAACTACTGGCGATCTTTCAAAATGGAATCAGATGAACTCAATGGATTCTAAGATGCAGAACGTTGGTAACATCGGCTGCGAAAGCTGCCATGGACCTGGTAAAGACCACTTAGGTAACAAAAACAAAATTTCTGTAAGCCTTGATGCTGGTGTTTGTACACAGTGCCACGATGCTCTGACAAAACACAGATTAGGCAGCTATTATAATGCATCTGCTCATGCTAAATGGGTTGATGGCGAACATACAGCACGCACAAGCTGCTACCCATGCCATAGCGGTGCTGCATTCGTAAAATGGGTTAATAATAATAAGACAGCTTCAACTTCAATCTACAGCACTAACGGTCTTGCTGAAGGTGACGTTGCTCTTACTTGCTCAGCTTGCCACGATCCTCATGGAAACGGCAATCCAAACCAGATCCGTACAGTTACAGTTGACTCTCTGAAGAACGGATTCCAGGTTAATAACCGCGGCGGTAAAGGCCAGCTCTGTATGAACTGCCACCGTTCACGTTATGACGTTGCTACTAAGGTTACAACAAAGGCTCCTTACTATGGATTTGCTGATCACTATGGACCTCATGGAAGCCCGCAGACAGATATGTACTTCGGTCAGAACGCATACCAGAATGGCGAAAAGTGGGATAACTACACAACTCACGCTTTCATGGATAACGGCTGCGTTACCTGCCACATGCAGGAACGTGTAAATGGTGCCAGTGTTCATTCAGATCATGAAATGAGCATGACAGAAACTGACGCTACTACAGGTCAGGAAAAAGATTTGATTGAAGTTTGCCAGAAGTGCCACGGCTCTTCAATAACAAAGTTCAACGATATCAAAGGCCAGGATTATGATGGTAACGGTAAAGTTGAAGGTGTTCAGACAGAAGTTACTAACATGATGAATCTGTTAAAGGCTAAGTTGCCTATCAACGCTGCAACAGGTGATGTTACTGACGCTATGGCTGACTCTTTGGCAATAAAGAACAAACCTCAGGTTGTTAAAGCTATCTATAACTATCTGTTTGTTAAGAGTGACAAAAGCATGGGTATACACAATACAAAGTATACTGTTGCTTTACTGAAGGCCGCTTTGGCTGCAGTTTCAGGTACTGACGTTAAGGTTAAGAATAACGAAATGCCGAAGTCATTCGAATTAAGCCAGAACTTCCCGAACCCATTCAACCCTTCAACACAGATTGTATTCTCTGTTCCTTCTGCAGCCCGTGTTAAGGTGAATGTTTATAACATTGTTGGCCAGTTGGTTGCTACTCTGACTAACGGTGAATTTGCTCCTGGAAACTATACAGTTACCTGGAATGGTAGAGACATGAGCGGCTCAATGGCTGCCAGCGGTATCTACCTCTATCGCCTTGAAGGTACTGGCGTTAATGGTCAGAACTTCAATATGACAAAGAAAATGGTTCTTACTAAGTAATAAATATTTAGTATAATCTTCTTTATAGCCGGTCATTTTGACCGGCTATTTTTTTATCCATTCTTCCCCGCTTTAATTCCCCCGCTTCCTTTTTCATTTTAATTGTTTTTGCTTCTTACACCGGATATTTTATATTAAATGAATTAAAATATTCAAAGAGGGTCTGACCTGATGCTTTTGCATATTTCCACTTCATTGCCTCCGTATAAGGTTGTACAAACAAAGGCCGCGGCCGAACTTAAGAAAAGAATGGCCCCCCATCCTGCAATCGGAAGGCTCATCGATACCGCCGCAAGCCACTCAGGTATTGAATCCAGATATGTCGTTATTCCTGATGCAGAGGATTCGGCACTAAATAAGTTTTATTCCCAACCAACCGGCTACGTCCAGCCTGATACAAAAACCAGGATGACAGAATATGAAAAATGGTCAAAACATCTCTCGGAAATTGCCGTAAAAGACCTGCTCGAAGTTACCGGCTTTGACCCCGCCCTGATTAAAAGACTGATAACAATTTCCTGCACCGGATTTTTTGCACCAGGACTCGATTATCACCTGATGAAAACATTCGGTATCCCCTGCAATGCTAAAAGAACTAATATTGGCTTTATGGGATGCGCAGCTTCCATTATTGGGTTTTCCTCTGTGCTTGAGACCATTAATTCAGCCGGATATGACTCGCCGGGAGGCATTTTACTTTTGTCTGTTGAATTATGCAGCCTGCATCTGCAGACTCAACCTACACGCGATAATATAATGTCAAATATAATTTTTGCTGATGGATGCGCTGCCGCTCTTTTTACCTCAGGCACCCAAAATGCCCAAATTAAGCCACCACTCCAGCTATTATCCACCCACTCCCTCCTGTTTGATGACTCAGCAGATTTCATGGGCTGGAAAATCGGCAACTCCGGCTTTGAAATGATATTGTCTCCTGAATTGCCCAAAATCATTTTCTCGCAGGCGGTTCCCGCCCTGAAGGATATTCTGAGAAAACTGAACTTAACTAAGGATTCTATAAGATCATGGGCACTGCACCCGGGCGGCAGGGCCATTCTGGATGCTTTGCAGTCAGGACTCAGTTTGTCTGATGAACAGATGCAGCCTTCCAGAGCCATACTCAGGAATCACGGCAATATGTCCTCAGCTTCAATTCTTTTCGTAATGAAGGAAATTTTGGACTCCTGCCCTGTTCAAAAAGACGACCTGCTGTGCGCCGTTGCATTCGGTCCAGGACTTACAATGGAAGTCGCCCTGTTGAAAGGAATCTGATGTTAATAAAACGAAGTTACCTTTCCGAGATCATAGACGATTTTTCCATTACAGATGAGCGCATTGACCAGGCACTCATAGAGCTTAGGGTAATTAACCGGTACCTAGGAGGGAATTCAACCTCAATGAGCGGCATTAAGACCGCTGTTTCGGTAACTCAGACACCTGAAAAGCTAAAGATTCTTGACCTGGGTGCCGGGGCCTCAGAACTGTTTGACAACACTGACTGCGTCAGTATTGACCTTAATATCGAAGCCTGCAGATTCGACAGGAAAAATAATCCTTCGAAAAAAATAGTCTGCTGCGACGCTTTTATGCTGCCATTTAAACCCGGGAGCTTTCAGATTGTCCATGCCTCACTGTTTCTTCACCACTTCAGGGAAGATGAAATAGTCAGACTCATAAATAACATTAGCAGCATTACACAACACGCCATTATTATTAACGACCTGCGACGGTCCGTATTTGCATTTTTAGGCATCAAGCTCCTTACCTTTTTATTTTCCGGCAGTGAAATGGTAAAGAACGACGGGCCTCTTTCTGTAAAAAGAGGATTCGTCAAAAAAGAGCTACAGGAAATTATCTCCCATTTAAACTTTAAAACAGTTATTATTAAAAGGAAATGGGCTTTCAGATGGATGGTAAGCTGCCTTAAATGATACTTCACTTTTCAGTATGACAGATATATTAAAATATGACGTGGCAATTATCGGCGCCGGTCCAGCCGGCAGCTCTGCAGCAATACACCTGAGCAGACTGGGATATAAGGTATGCCTCATCGAAAAGAAAAACTTTCCCCGCGAAACCCTGTGCGGAGAGTTTCTTTCAAGGGAAGTATCGGAAATTCTTTCGTCTCTCGGCCTGATCGCCGGTTTCATGGCCATGAATCCTAACCCGATTAATTCCTTTAAGTTCGTTTCAGGAAACGGAAAGGTATTGAAGACCGGTCTGCAATTTACGGGATATGGACTGAAAAGGGGTAAGTTCGATGCTTTTCTATTAAGTGAAGCAGCAAAATCCGGGGCCGGGGTGATCCAGCCGGCCGAGGTGAAAAGTATTGTTAAAACCCGCGGACAATTTGACATTACGTTCGTTAAGGAAGGGCAGGCTTTCCAGGTTACCTCCCCGGTTGTAATTGCAGCATGGGGCAGGCAAAATACGCTGGATAAACTGCTCGGCAGGGACTTTGCCAGCTATAAAAGCAGCATTAATGGGATTAAATTTCACATAAGTGACAGCAAACTAAGGAATTTCCCTAAGAATGAGATACACATTTATGCCGGTGAAGATATTTACTGCGGCATTAATGCCGTTGATAATAATAGTGTGACAATCTGCTTTCTGGAGAACAGGACTAATTTTACCGCCTCTCCGCGCGCCCACTTCAAGGCATTGCTTCAGCAGAATAAAACCATAAATGAAATCTTTACTCCGGATATTCATGAAGTGCTTGCAGAAAGCACTCTGTATGGAACCGGCCATATATATTTCGGTAAGAGAAATTTGGTGGAAAATGGCATCTTTATGACCGGTGACGCAGCAAGGGTCATTGCTCCCCTTGCCGGTGATGGGATTGCAATCGCCCTTCACAGCGGCCGCATAGTTTCCGATACTATTGACCTGCAATTCAGGAAAACAATGAATCCCGGGGATTCCGAAAATCACTATGTCCAAAAATGGAACAGACACTTTTCCCGCAGGATTACTACGGCCCGCTGCATTCAATCCGTTATTCTTAATCCCCTGCTCGACTATCCTGCATATCTCTTAGCAAGGTTATTCCCTTCCATGCTTAATGGGATTATCAGACTGACCCGGGGATAAATTTTAAAGAACATTTATAAATTTATTGTTATTTGTTATTTTGCAGTATAGAATTAAAAGGATAATAAAATGAATAACAATGAACTAAATGAAATTCTGTTCATGCAGACAGTATACCAGAACCAGCAGCTTGCATTTATGGGAATGGGTAAAATCAAAAACCCTGTTTCAGATAAGATAGAGGTCAATCTCGAACAGGCCAAGCTGGCAATCGACATACTGGATATGCTCATCATCAAGACAAAGGGCAACCTGAACGAAAGAGAGGAAAAATTCATCCTGGAAGTTGTAAGAGACTTAAAACTTAATTATGTTAATGAAAATAAATAGCCTTTTGACCTGAAGTGCTTTTAGCACAGAGGATAAATTATTATTTTCCAAACATATTCTTCAATATATGATAATAGGCATAGTTCCTAACACAGCAAAAGAAAATATTACCGGCGTAGTTGCTCTCTTTGCCAAACGGCTAAGGGAAAACGGCTTTGATTTTGTTATAAGCAATAATTTTAAGCCCGATAAACATGAGACCACAGGGGAACTTGAACATGCCACCTATCTCGAACCTGAAGAGCTCTATCAGCAAAGTGATATGATTGCTTCTATCGGGGGTGATGGAACAATGCTGCATACCGCTTTTCAGGCACGTCATTCAGATACTCCAATTCTGGGCGTTAACTTCGGGAAACTCGGATTTCTTGCTGAATTCGAGATGAGCCGCCTGGATATTTTTCTCCAGGAGATAAAAAACGGAGAATATTCCATCGAGGAGCGCATGGTTCTGGAAGGCATATGCTCCGTATGCGAAAACAAAAATCTCTTTGCAATCAATGACATTGTAATTGACAAGGGTGGCTGGCCCAAAATGATAGATCTTTCTCTGAGAGTGGATGATGACTATGTGACTACTTTTGCAGCCGACGGACTCATACTTGCTACTCCTACCGGCTCAACCGGATATTCACTTTCGACGGGAGGCCCAATTGTAACTCCCCTGGCAGATGTTATAACCATGAGCCCCATCTCCCCGCACAGCCTTACTATGCGCCCGTTGGTGCTGGCAAGCACCCATAAGATACATATCAATGTAAGCTCAATGCATACAACCGTTCAGATCAATTGTGATGGCCAGAGGGTATACAGCTATAAACCTCCCCTGGATATTGTTGTGTACAAGAGTCCCCAGAAAATTAAGCTCGTACATACGTTCTCCACTAATTATTTCAAGACTCTGCGTGAAAAGTTATTTTGGGGAATGGATATTAGAAAGCCGGGAGCATTCAAAAGCTGAGACTGTTTTCTTTCACGGTTCTTATTAACAAAAGAGGCTGACATGAAACTGATCTTATTGATACTTGCATTAGCCGTTATTACAGTAAATGCCCAGGATAAATCCAAGATTATAATAGACGAAAAATCAGAAAAGCCGATGCTGGTGGGAATTACCGGCAGACAGGCTCTCCAGGATACCAGCTTCGCATGGTGGTTTAATTCCGAATATGAAACTTACGAAGTCAAAACCGCAGATCTGGAGAATGTATCAGGAAAGATTAAGGATTTTGACATAACTATTGTGATGGGTACATGGTGCAGCGACAGCAGGCGTGAGATCCCCAGATTCTATAAGATCCTGGACAGCCTGAATTACCCGTCGGACAAGGTTAAGCTCATAATGGTAGATAGGAACCGGAAAGGACTCAATGGGGAAGCCGACAGCCTGGGAATTGAACTGGTACCTACCATAATCTTTTATCATGACGGCAGGGAAAGCGGCAGGATTACAGAAGCCCCCAAAGAAACTCTGGAAAAAGACACTTATAACATTATTGAAGGTAAAAATACGGATTCTGAAAAGTAGAGACGTTCAATGAACGTCTCTACTCAATAAACTGTATAGCTAATTATCCGATATTGTAATCTCCTGGATTTTTTCGGGATTAAATTCCTTTATTTCCTTGCTATGCTTGCCGTTACCATTTTTCCCATTGCCGTTCTTCCCGTTGCCATTTCCCGGAATCTGGGGTTCTTTATGCAGAGGATGATTTTTATCATGTACATCCTTGTAGACGTATATCTCATTTTTATAATTCCTAAGCACTATCTTTTCATCATCATGATGCAGCACATATTCAGGTAAAATCGGAATCTTACCCCCTCCTCCCGGAGCATCTATTACAAAGTATGGAATTGCCAGACCGCTGGTATGCCCCCTGAGTTTGTCCATTATCTCTATGCCTGTTCTGATGGATGTCCTGAAATGATTAGCACCCTTTGTCTCATCAGCCATATAGAGATAATAGGGTTTTACCCTCATCTTCAGTAATTTCTGCATCAGTTCCAGAATGATGTCCGGATCGTCATTTACCCCCTTCATCAGAACAGCCTGATTTCCTACCGGGCATCCTGCATCGGCAAGCATCTGGCAGGCACGTGAACTTTCAGGCGTGATCTCCCACGGATGATTAAAGTGTGTATTGATGTAAACCGGATGATATTTTTTTATCATGCTGCAAAGTTTCGGAGTGATCCTGTGGGGCAGCACACATGGCATCTTAGTCCCAAGCCTGATTATCTCGACGTGAGGGATCTGCCGCAGGCGCATGAGAATTTTTTCAAGCATGTAATCGGTTAACATTAATGGATCACCGCCTGAGAGAATTACATCTCTGATCTCAGTATGAGATTCAATATATCTGAAAGCAGACTCAAGTCCTTTCATCGAAATTTTATCTGAATTTCCTACTTTCCTCTTTCTTGTACAGAATCTGCAGTACATTCCGCACTGACTCGTCACCAGAAACAATACGCGGTCAGGATAACGATGGGTAATGTTTGGAACAGGACTCATTGCATCCTCATTGAGAGGATCTTCAAAGGCATCATAATCTTCAAGTTCAATACGATCCGGCACACACTGCTTCCATATAGGATCCCCGGGATATCTAATCAGGCTCAGATAATAGGGATTTATTCTCGCCTGAAAGAAGTGATCTAACTGTTCGGCAGTCGCTCTATCCAGATTGAACTTATCAACAAGCTGATCGACTGAGTGAACACTTTCTCTTAGCATTTGTTGCCATAGTTCCATTGAGTTAACCCTTCATTTTTGTTTAAAGTACTTACCAAAGATGATTAAGCTGTCATTTATCGCATAAAAATCTTTTATCTGCGCTAATATTGAATATCCACTCCTGTGGTAAAAATTTCTCGTAGCCTGGTAGCTATCCTTTGAAGAGGTTTCTGCCAGAAGCCATCTGCCGTTTTTCTCTTCCACAAGATCCTCTGAATGCTTCAGCAGCTGGCGGCCTATTCCCATTCCCTGTGCTGCAGGATCCACAACGATCCAGTAAAGATCAAATACGCCATCTGTCAGAGGCCTTCTGCCGGTACAATGGTATCCGACTGCATTTCCCTTGTCCTCACACACGTAAATATAGTAATCCTCCTGCGCAGGACTCATTAATGCCACGTCAATCAGTTCCATTGCAGTGCCTACTTCCTGTTCATTGAACTGATCGATGCTTTGCAGAATTTTTTCCAGCTGGCAGCGGTCTTCAGGTTTTAATTTTCGTATCATTCTCTTTCCTGTCTAGTGCAAAATTGGAAATTGCATACAGAAGCTCAGGATAAGTCAGTCCCGAAGCTGCAGCTGCCCTTGCAAACCCGGCATCTGTAGAGAGGTCCGGATTTGGATTTACTTCAATTACGTACGGAACACCACTTTTACTTAAACGAATATCAATACGGGCATAGTCGCGGCAGTTCATAACCATGTAAGCCTTCCTTGCAGTATCCTCTATCTTTTGTTTTAACTCTTCGCTTATGTCTGCCGGACAATTAGGGTTAGTATACTTAAAATAAATGCTGTTTGGTGACCATTTCCCTTCATACGTTACAATTTTTGGTAAGCCTTTTGGTAAGCCATTAAAATTAATTTCCGACACTGGCAAAACATTATTGCCTAATATGGAAACATTAAATTCTCTTCCGTTAATATACTCTTCAACAATAATGTCCTGCTTGTATATCTTAAACAAAAATTCAAGTCTGCTGTTCACCTCGTTCATATCTTCTACTACAGAAAATTCTGAGATGCCAATGCTTGCATCTTCATTTACAAGCTTTAAGATTACCGGAAACTTCAGCCTGAATGTGCTTTCGTCAACTTTTGTATTATAGCGGGCAATATAAAAACCCGGCGTCTTAACTCCATTTGACAGCAGCAGCTGTTTGGTTCTGGCCTTATTCAGACATAACCCCAGGCATAAAGGAGAATTTCCGGTATAACTATATCCTAAAAGCTCGTATAATCCGGCAGCATAAGCCTCATAGTTGGCTATACCCTCAATGGATTCAACAAAGTTGAATATAAGATCAGGACAATAACTTTCAATTCTTGAAATTACTTCCGCTACATCCGAATTAAAGGCCAGGGTTTCTACATTTTTATAGTATAACTGTAAACTGCTTGTAATATCATTTATATGGTTCAGCATATCCGTTTCCGAGAGGTCAACGTTTTCCTCATCGGAAATAATATTTTTGCCGATATAATTTTTATATGCCTTTACCGGCTCATTATAACAGATTAACACCCTTAAATCATTGCTCATATCAGTCCATACCTTCTTGCTGCAACAAATAATACACTATTAAGCATCTCATCATAGGTTAATCCTGCCGCGCGCGCAGCTTTTGGGAAGCAGGAATTTTCCTTTGGATCCGGTAAAATGCCGGGCAATGGATTAATTTCTATTATGTTTGGCTCTCCGTCAGAATCCAGCCGCACGTCAATCCTGCTCCAGTCCTTACACCTTAGAGTATGATATGCACTTAATGCCGTCTTTTTTATCTTTTCTTCCAGTACTGCGTCCAATTTTGCAGGACATGTAAAAATATTAAGGGGGTTTTCTCTATTGTCTACAATCCACTTGGCTTCGTATGAGTATATGGGAGCCATGTCAGCCGGGAGCTCATTAAAATTGATTTCAACAACCGGCAGTACCATAGCCTCGTCATTGTTCCCAATAATGGCAACGGTAAATTCCCTTCCGGGAAGAAACTCCTCGATCAATGAGGGCTGATTGTACATTATGCTGTTATTTCTGAGAGTATCTTCCAGATCTTTCCTGTTTGTAACGAATGAAGAATTAAAAATCCCCTTGCTTGAACCTTCACCAACGGGCTTAATAATTGCCGGAAACTTTATTTCCTGCTGTACGAGTTCTTTCGGATCACTTGCCGTAATAAAACGCGGATTCTTAATGTTATAGTAAGACAAAATTTCTTTTGTACGGGCCTTGTCCAGACACGTTGCCAGTGTAAGCGGGTCACTGCCGCTGTATGGTATTCCAAGCATGTCAAGCATGGCCGGAATCTGTGCTTCTCTGCTTATTCCATTAGCACCTTCTGCAATATTGAACACAATATCGGGCCGCACTTCTCTTAATTTTTCGTAGGCTGATTCATTTGCTTCAATTAAAGTAACATTGTGATATTTGGCTAGTGCCTGCTCTACTGCATTTATGGTTTCGAAAGAATCCCATTCGGCATAAATATCATTGTATACCGCTGGAATAGGCGATAGGTCTGGTTCAGGTGATAAGATGTCGTTGGAAGACGGAGGTTCTGCTGCTGCCTCCTCTTCCGGTTTTACATTAAATGTAATTGCGACATTCAAATGAATGTCCTGACTAAAAGGTGTAATGACTACTCCTTGTTTTAATAGCAATGAAAAGTTTTAACTAAAAATTAATCTGCAAGAACACTTAACTGTAATATAAAACTTTCTATAAAATTTTAAAATTTTTTTGAACAATAAGGAAAATATTTCTTTAAAAATCAAAAATTATTTTTTAAAAATATTCGTAAAAATATAAAAAGTTATTTTATAAGTAAAACAACATTTCAATTTATTTAAACAATATTTTATCTATTAATTAAATCAACACAACATGCTGTTCTTAAGTTCAGAACCGGGGATTAAATAGTATGAATTTAGGATGCTTCTGGTTTCACTTTAAAACAAAAAAAAATTTCCTCAGGCAATCTTTGCAAACTTCAGGTTTTCCCTGTAATCCTTCAGAAGGTGCTCCCGTATTATCAAATTGGAAGGCTGATGCAGTTTAGGATCTTTTTCAATGATCTCAAAAGCGGCCGCCTTGGCCTCAATAAGCAGACTCGTATCAGTCAGAATGTCAACGTATTTTAATTCAGGAAAGCCGCTCTGCTTTGTACCGAAGATATCGCCAGGACCCCGTAATTTCATGTCTATCTCTGATATTTCAAATCCGCTGTTGTGCTTTATCATTGCCTGCATCCGGGCAGCTGTTTTATTTTTTTCAATCTGTGCGGGCGACATGAACTCAATATCCGGATTAAACATGTTCGACCTGTCAGCAAACTCATCCGGGGTAACCAGAATACAATAAGCCTGCTTATTGCTTCGCCCGACTCTTCCTCTCAGTTGATGCAGCTGGGATAAACCGAAACGCTGCGCGTCATTAATTACAATTATATTGGCATCAGGAATATCAATACCTACTTCAATCACGGTTGTAGCCACCAGGACGTCAAATTTTTTCGCGGCAAACTGCAGCATTACTTCTTCTTTTTCCTGCCATGACATCTGACCATGTACCATACCTACATTCAGATCACTCAGATACGTTTCTTTGAGCACCTCGAAATGGGTTTCTGCAGCCTTCAGTTCCAGCTTATCCGACTCTTTAACGAGCGGATATATGACAAATGCCTGATAATTCTCCTTCACTTTATCAATGATGAATTTATATATCTGCGGCAGTTTTTCTTCACCCCGCAGCGATGTCTTGATAGGTATTCTGTTTTTCGGCATTTCCCTTATGGTAGAAACATCCAGGTCTCCATATATAGTCATTGATAACGTACGGGGAATTGGAGTAGCAGTCATTACGATTACGTCGGGTGAATGCCCCTTTGTGATTAGTTTTGAACGCTGAATTACTCCGAAGCGGTGCTGTTCATCAATTATTACAAGGCCCAGATTGCTGAAGGCCACACTTTCTTCAAAAAGCGCATGAGTTCCAATTACAATATCACTCTCATTCAATCCTATGCTGGCAAGATTTTTTTTCTTTTCAGATTTTTTTTGCCCGCCTACTAAAAGGCTGACTTTTATGTCGAATCCTTCGAGCATTCTTGTTATATTTTTATAATGCTGATCGGCTAGTATTTCCGTGGGCGCCATCAGGGCAGCCTGATATCCATTATCCTTTGCTATTAACATCGCTATCAATGCTACTATCGTCTTACCGCTTCCGACATCACCCTGCAGAAGTCTGTTCATGGGTTTGGATTCTTCCATATCCTTCCTGATGTCACTCAAAACATCCAGTTGTGACTTTGTAAGCTCAAAGGGCAGCGTCTTCAGAAAGTCTGCAACAAGATGAGTCTTAATCTTCATGGAATAACCGGGGATCTGCTCCCGAATATTATACTTCCTTAGCGCGACGAGCAATTCGATGTAGAATAATTCTTCAAATTTAAAGCGCTGAAGTGCTTTGTTAAGTACTTCATGGTTTTCAGGGAAATGAATGTTCCTGATTGCAGTAATAATGTCAGGCAATTCATATTTTTCTGTTATCCCGGGGGGAAGGCTCTCGTGCAGGTATTCCGAATAACTTTCAACAGCATTACTTACAATTTTTCTTAAGCTCATGTCACCAATGTTGGTTGCATGCAGCTCCTTCGAAACCCGGTAAAAAGGAATGATTTTCCCCGTGCTTAAGAAACGCTGTGACTCATCTTCTGTGATCTTATCAAAATCGGGATGGATAAACTGAAGATTGCCATATTTGGTAAGAGTTGGTTTTGAAGATATTGCATAATGCTCACCGGGATTGAACAGCTGCTGGAAAAACTTGCCGCTCTGAAACCAGACACACTCAAAGAAACCGCTTGAATCGCGCATCTGTACCTTAAATATCTCTTTCTTTCCATATCTTAACCGTTCCTTATCAACAACCTGTCCTATTATAGTTACCTCACCCACATATCCGTTGATAACATATCCGTAAATCTTTACTGCATTCAGAATTGTCCTGCGATCCAGATATTTTGTCGGGAAGTAAAATAGCAGCTGCCTGATAGTATTAATGCCAATTTTACTGAATGACTCGGCTCTTTTAGGACCAACTGATTTAATAAATTTGGGAGACTGCTGTAATATGTCATTATTTATGTTATTCATCTTTTTCAAAAATAAGTGAAAGGTAACGAACTTTCAACTTATCAAATTTATTCGATGATTTATCCTTATTTATTTTTATTTTTATTCCTTAACTATAAATATTTTACGGGAGTTCCAATGTTTCCTATTCATAAGCATAAAAGAAGTATGTTGCTGTTTATCTGCACAGCCTGCGCCTTGTTTCTTGCTGCAAGATTTTTTCCGGATCTTGAAGAAGGAATGTACCCTTTGAGCGAGATCCATAATCTCCAGCTAAAGCAGTCAGGCCTCAAAATAGATCCTCTTGAAATCTATAATCCGGAGGGAATCAGTCTGGTGGATGCACTGGTTAATGTCGGAGGATGCACGGGATCCTTTATTTCAGACCAGGGACTGATAATTACAAATCATCATTGCGTTTTTGGTGCCCTGCAGGCCGCAAGCAGTGTCCGGAATGATTACATTGAAAATGGTTTTATTGCAAGAACGCATGAAGAGGAAATTGAAGCAAAGGGAATGATGTGCAGGATTACCGATTCCTATGAGGACGTCTCCGATCAGGTTCTTAATGCCGCCGAAGGTATTCAGGATCCGGCCGAAAGAGCGAAGGCTATGGATAGAAAAAGAAGAGAAATCGTTGAAGCTGCCGAGAAAAAAGATAAATCCATCCGCGCTGAAGTATCTGAAATGTTTGAGGGACAGAATTACGTGCTATTTAAGTATAAAACAATTCGCGACGTACGTATCGTTTATGTTCCCCCCCGCAGTATCGGAGAATTTGGCGGTGAATCAGACAACTGGGTTTGGCCGCGCCATACAGGAGATTTCTCCTTTATGCGCGCCTATGTTGCAAAGGACGGCAGTTCAGCCGAGTATTCCAGGGATAATGTTCCCTATAAGCCTAAAAAATTCCTGAAGGTTAATGCAAATGGCGTAAAGGAAGATGATTTTGTTTTTATACTGGGTTACCCGGGCAGAACTTTCAGGCATAAACCATCTCAGTTCATGGAATACCAGGAAAAATATCAGCTCCCTTATATCTCAGAGCTTTACGATTACCAGATCAGCACAATGGAAAAAATGGGAGAGGATGATCATGAGCTGGCTATCCGTTTCGCTTCAAGAATAAAGGGACTGGCCAACGTTACTAAAAACTATAAAGGCAAACTAAAAGGACTCCGGATGCTTTCACTCGTTGATAAAAAACGCGACGAGGAAAAACAGCTCCAGGCCTTCATTGACTCGGATCCCGGCCTGAAACAGAAATATGGAAACGTACTGAATGAAACAAATAAAGTATATCAGCAGATATTTAAGGATGCAAAGCGTGATCTTTGGATGGGACAGATATTCAGGGCTTCTACCCTGCTCCGACTCTCCGATATAGCTTTGGATTATGTTGTTGAGACTAAAAAACCCGATAACGAAAGAAAAACTGCATTTATGGAGAAGAATCTTTCCGATATAAAGAAAAGCATTCCGGTCATTTATGGTACATTTAATATTGAAGCAGACAAGACTTTCCTTAAAAAAATGCTTCTTGATGCTGCTATGCTTCCGGAAAATTCACGAATTGAAGCAGTTGATAAAATCATTGCCTCTAAAGACAAAAATAAGGCTATTGATGAGTTTATTGCCGGAGCTTTTAATGAAAATAAACTCTCTGATCAGAATTATTTCAATGGCCTGCTGAGTAAAAGTTATGATGAGCTTATCTCTTTAAATAATCCTGTGATTAAACTGGCGGCTGATCTTCGTAAACAGATCGCCTCATATGATATGGAAAAGAAAACTATTGAGGGAACTCTGGATAATCTCTCGGCTCAACTCATCGAGGCTAAGCGGCTGTGGCAGAAAAAATCCTTTATTCCTGATGCAAACAGCACTTTGAGACTCACTTATGGACACGTAAAAGGATATTCACCATCGGATGCCGTTTATTATTCGCCAGTTACAACACTGCAGGGAGTTATTGAAAAAAGCTTCCAGGGCAATGAATACAAAATTCCCGAAAAACTGCGTGAACTCTATATGAATAAGGATTTTGGCAAATTCTACAGTGAACAGGCAAAAGGTTTACCAGTAGCAATACTTTATGATATGGATACGACCGGCGGGAACTCAGGCAGTCCGGTGCTGAACGCATATGGTGAGTTAATAGGAGTAAACTTTGACCGCACATATGAAGCAACAATTAATGATTACGCATGGAACGAAAACTACAGCCGTTCAATTGGTGTTGACATCAGATACGTACTGTGGGTCACTCAGAAGATAGGCGGTGCCGACTTTATTCTCAGAGAGCTGGGTGTTGCGCTTTAACCAAGCGAAATCGGCTATTATTAGAAGTATTATTTAACGTGAAGGGGTAAGGATATAATATTATTCCTTACCCTTTTCTTTTTTCATCTCCCATAACTTGCAGTACTTTGTAAAGACATATGCAGAAGAAAATATAGCAAGTATAAAACCATGCAGTCCGTCCAGGAATCCCGCCTTTAGAATATACATCTTGAAGAACAGAAATGCAGGACGCAAAATGATGTCTTTAATCGAAACGTTTTTATTCTTTTTATAGAGTTCTTCGGCAGCAAGTGTAGTGTATATATTAAACTTGTTAAAATAGTGTTTTATAGAGGGATCGGTATAGTGCTCCAGATCGCTGTTTAATTTTCCAACCCCGCCACTGATAACCAGATGCTCATGCACATCCTTATCGCTGAAATCTGCACTATTCTTGTCAAATAACCTGACCACTCTTCCCGGATACCAGCCGCTGTGCATGATCCATCTGCCCAGGAAATTGGCTTTGCGCGGAATTGAATAGGCCTGATGAGCCGGCCGGGTTTTCTTGAAATCCGATATTTCACGGCAGAGCTCAGGTGTGAGTGCTTCATCAGCATCAATCCACAGAACCCAGTCATGGGTGGCCTTTTTCAGAGCATACTGCTTTGTTCTTGAATATCCCTGCCATTCAGTCACTTCATATAGGACATTTTTCTTCTTGAGTATCTCAACCGTATTGTCACAGGTCCTGCTGTCAACAATAACTATGATTTCATCAACGCAGCCATTCTGGCTGTCTATACACCTTGCAATGTTATGTTCCTCGTCCTTTGCTAGTATAATTGATGATATTTTAATTTCCTGGTTCAAGCTTCCATCCATAGATCATTATTAGTGTGTTAGTGTCTCTTCACGGGAATCCTTAACCTCGTCCCCTTTTCTGCTGGAATAATAAAATGCCAGATTTAATCCAAGTGTAAACCAGACCATCGTAATGATTTCATGATCCCCGAAATTCCATTCTGCCAGACCATATACCTGAAATCCCACAAAACAGGCCAGGGCTCCCAGAGAATATGAGGAAACAAATTCAATATGCTTCAGCGATTTATAAGCTTTCATGTGAGCCACTAGTATGCTTACAAGCATTACCATTACTATTATAAATCCCGGAATGCCGAGCACTGCCAGCAAATGGACGTAATTATTGTGCAGGTGCCCGAAGGTTTCCTTGTCATAATAATTCCTGTATTTTATATAAACAGGCTGCATGTCAATATCACCCACACCAAAGAACGGATGGTCTTTCAACATGAGTAAGCCCGCATGCCACAAATGCAATCTCTCTACATTCGTTATGTGATAAGGGTCCACGATACTGCCAAAACGGTTAAGCTTGACCTGGGTAATGTAGAATTTACCCTCATAAAACGACATGAATGCGGGTGCAAATGGCAGGGAGTAAGTAGTTCTTATTTTTATTTTGCTGTCCAGCGGATAATCTAACTCATAAATTTCACCCTTGGAATCTACCCCTAAGAGCTTTCCTTCAGCAATGGCCAATGTCCAGACATCCTTCAATATGCTGCTGCTGTCCAATGGAGTAATTCCGCCTTTTGTCAGGTGAAATAGGTTCAGTTCTTTGCCGTCATTAAAAAACAATTTATCATCTATAAGGCTCATATAACCATATTCTGTTGGTCTAACCTCATCATATATTTTTACATCCGGCATTTTATTTTTTAATGTATATACCTGCAGCCTGTTTTCACTGGTAAATACCGAAAGGTAGGCCGAATCCACACTTAGCCTTTTTATGTGGGTTATTTCAGGGAACCGGACTATCTGCTTTATATTTTCAGGATTGTAGTATACCGTCAGCCCGCTGTCAGAATCTGCCGTATAAAGACAACTGTTTTTCATTTCATAACCGGTTAAAAGTCCCGGAGATGCAAATTCCTTCACCCGGTTCATTTGCCCCGAAACTTTCCTGTAGACAACCATTCTGTTATCCAGCAATCGCGCCAGGTAAAAGTCATCTTTCCACTGAAGGAAGGTCAGAACCGGGAAAGAAGCCTCAAATTTGCTCTTAATTACCGTACCATTGTACTTAACTACTCCGTTCTGAAAATCACTCAGATAAAAACTTCCGTCCTCATTATAAATATACGAAGCCCTGCCCTCAGTTGGGAATTCAGCTTCCTTACTCAGCCTGCCGTCTTTTACAGAATAGATATAAACATTGCTCTTAGTTTTCTGTACAAAAACAGCCACAATAAAAATGATTAATACGGGAGCAAGTATTACCCACTTCCTTTTAATGAGCAGAATTATAAGTATTCCGGCCGCTGTTCCGATCCATGCCGCACGGGTATCGCTTGCCAGCAGGGCGATGATGGTTACGATAAATCCTGCCAGATATAAAAATTTTACTTTCAGCCTTGTCTTTTCATTTATCAGGAGTGCAAACATAAATAACGACGTAAAACTTATCAGTCCCCCGGCCGTCATAACATATTGAAACAAAGACGGCCCTTTGCCTTCAACTACATAAAGGCGGGCAATAAAATATTTGTATGCAAATATCAGATACACAGATATTGTAAGAAGTGCAGCACCCAGATAAACCTTGAAGAACATTTTTGCCTTCTCAGTATTATCTGCGGCACCCAGCACCATATATACGATCGGAATCAGAAGAAATCTCTTTAGCAAATTCTGAAATGCCTGGGGATGGTTTACTGAAAATACTGCCGATAGAAATTCCGCCAGTATGAATAGCAGAAATACCAGTTCGAGTCCCGTTTTTCTGAATTTATTTTTTCCCAGGAAATATTCAGCAATGATACAGAGCAATGCTCCATAATACCCGAGCTGATTCAGGAAAATGGAGTTATTCGTACTAACAAGAAAAAGAATGGCACATCCCAGGAGTACCTTGTCCAATACACTTATAACTGAAGACTTATTTTCCATTTTGATCTCTGAATTGAAGTTCATATAATTTTCTGTAAATACCATCGTTACTTAGCATCAGTTCCTCGTGTCTGCCCTGCTGTATAATTTTACCTCTTTCAAGGACCAGTATTTTATCAGCATTTCTTATAGTGCTTAACCTGTGCGCAATTACAATGGTAGTCCTGTCCTGCATTAGTCTTTCTATAGCCTCCTGAACCAGTAATTCTGATTCATTATCCAGAGCAGATGTTGCTTCATCAAAGATCATGATGGGTGGATTAACAAATAATGCGCGGGCGATTGAAATTCTCTGCCTTTGCCCGCCTGATATCTTTGCACCCCTTTCGCCTACAATAGTATCATATCCTTTTGGAAACTGCATAATAAAATTGTGTGCGTTTGCTGCCTTTGCAGCTTCAATGAGCTTCTCCATGGAATAATTTTCAAGGCCGTATGCAATATTGTTCTTGATTGTATCGTTGAATAAAACGGTTTCCTGAGTTACAATTCCCAGTTGGCTTCGCAGCTCTTCAATCCTTAAGTCTTTTATGTCAATCCCGTCAATTAATATCCTGCCAGAAGTAGGATCATAAAACCGGGGTAAGAGATCTACCATTGTTGTTTTACCCGATCCGCTGCTGCCGACTAAAGCAACGATCTGACCCTTCTTCACAGAAAAGCAGACGTTATTCAGCACCAGGTTCTCTGAATCCTCATAATGGAAAGAAACATTTTCAAAAGTAATCTCATCTTTGAATGCCTTCAGTTCTGTGGGCTTTTCCACGTTCTTTATTGCAGGCTTGGTATCCAGAATTTCAAATATTCTGTCTGCGGCCGCACTGGATTCCTGAATCCGGTTATTCACACCGCTTAATTCCTTAATGGGAGGCATTAGCTGGAAAATTGCAAAGAGAAATCCAAGAAACTCACTAGCCTTAAGTGTACCGTCTTCCAGAACCAGCTTACCACCATAATAAACAATAAATACACCTACTACTACGCTCAGAAATTCCGTAATGGGACTCGATGCATTCCTTATCCTTACAATCCTCAGAAACAGCCTGAAATAACCATGTGTTTCTTTCATGAATTTTTTATTCTCATACTCTTCCATACCGAACGCTTTTACTATCTTTACACCCGAAATAGTTTCGTGCAGGACAGTCGTAATGTCAGACATTTTTTCCTGCAATAGAATGCTCTGCTTACGCAGGATCAGTCCAATCCAGCTGATAATAAAGAGGGAGAATGGAAGAATTACAATCGAGAACAGGGTAAGTTTCCAGCTTATGGAGATGGCAATACCCAGGAAAACCACAATCGTCAGGGGTTCCCTGATAAGGTTAAGAAACACTGCTGAAACACTTGCCTGAACAACATTCACGTCGTTGGTTATACGCGAGATAAGATTCCCCGTCTTTTCATTCTTAAAATAGCTCATGGGCAGCTTATGCAGATGCTTATATACACTGTCGCGCATGTCTTTTATTAAACCCTGCTCCACTGTTGCCAGATAGTAAGCCTGCATATAACCGAAAATATTCTTAGCAAGAAATGCCACCATGATTAGAATGCAGATTCTTGTGAGTGCCTGATTTTTGCTGCCCGAGAAAATGAAACCGTTGAAGGCATCAGAAACCGACTGTTTTATTTCAGCTACCCAGCCTGGCAGCATTGATGTACTCTTGTCGAGCGATAATGCCGGAGTCTCTGTCCTGACTGCCTTCTGTTCCTGGAATAAGGTATCCAACAAGGGTATCGTCAGATATATCGATCCACCGTTTAACAGGGCGAATAGTATTGTACAGAAGATTGAGGCGGTCAGATGTTTCCAGTAGGGCTTTATATATACTATTATTCTTAAATATGTTTTCACTATACTCCAAAATCCGGGATATATGGAATGTTTCGGATACCACAGCCGCCTTTAAGGGTTATGGTATCAATTGAATTATTTTCTTTATAATTATAAACTATTATTTGTGAACTGTTTTCAAATCCGCTATCAAAAAATAACAAATCTCCCCTTAAAATAAAGTTCTTATATCCGCTGCCATCCCATTTGTTTTTAATTTTACCTTCATTAACTGAATAGATATACAAACTGGAGGTTTCGGGAGATCGACCCGTCAGCGTTCTGTTAAGAGGAGATATGTCCACTGTTGAAAATATCAGGTACCTGCTGTCCATAGACCAGTTCACCTGGCTAATTTTCTGGCTCTGTGTAATTATCTTTTTACTCATACCTGCATTCTTCAGCAAAAGGGTTACTTCTTTTCCCTCCTCTGCTATGGTAAATTGTTTCTTTCTGTCGGGTGAAGTGTTATCGAATATCAGCTCCATTGGACCCGGGTAGTTTTCTTTAACGAGATCAAATATCTTGCGCTCGCTTTTAATAAGTCCGCCGGTGTAGCTGAATGTACTTGTATTTTGGACAATATAGGTCGTCTTGTTCCTGTCAAATGAATTTAATACTATCCTTAATACGGCTCCCATTTCACCGCTCGTGAACAGCTGAATGCCGCTTCCAATATCTTTTATTTTCTCGGCCTTCAGACTGCTAAGATCAAGCTTATAGAGTTTCACATTGTTTACATATGGAAATATGCTTTTTCTTCCATACCCTGATGACGTTATAAATAAAGCATTCTTCATATCACCTGAGTAACAGAAATCCACAACCTTTTCATTAGCCTTATACCATATCTTTTCTTTGGAATGGTCTGTCAGGTTATACTTAAACAGTGAGGGAACACCCCTGAAGTTTCCTACCATAACTACGTCGGCAAACTCATCCCTTACTGTTTCCAGATTATGAGTGATATCGTACTTATTTATTATTTTTGACTTTTTCAGGGAATAAGCCGCCCATCCAGCCTCATACGAAGATGTAAAGTAGCCAATACTTGCAATAAAATATTGCTTGCCACCGGGTTTTGTGACCTGGGAAGAAAAAACATGGTAGGAAGTTCTGTTTTTGAGTCCGCTAATAAAACTCTCTGCACTATCCTTTGTGCCGAAGCTATCCAGTTGAATATAGTAAGCATCTTTACTTTTAGTTCCTAAATGTTCTTCCCTGCTGCAGGAAAGCATTAGAATCGAAAAGAATAATAAAATTATTAACCTGTGCATACAGTCTAGTATTTCCCACTCACATATAGAAATATTTCATAAACAAAGTTAACAAATTTAATAAAATATCCCCACAGAGGACTGTATATAAACAGCATCAGAATAACAAATCCATAAAGACCTGAATTTACAATTTGCGAAGTAATCCTGTTGGGGAACAGATCGAAAAGTATATGCGAGCCATCAAGCGGAGGGATGGGTAAAAGATTGAAAGCGAACAAAAAGATATTGAAATAACTGCCCATCTGCAGCAAGCTGATTATTCTCTGCTGGGTCATGCCCATTCCGGAAGCATTTGAATCCAGCGCCGCAAAACCTGCAAATAATACCACAGCCAGGATGAAATTTGCCACCGGACCGGCAAAGGAAACAACAGCATCATCCCTAAGCATATTTTTGAAATTTTTTCTGTTTACAGGAACCGGCTTCGCCCATCCGATTATGAAAAAGCCAGAGGCGAAGGAAACCAGCGGCATTAAAACACTGCCGATCAGATCGATATGCTTTATCGGATTTAAGGTCAGCCTGCCCTGATTTTTGGCGGTATTATCCCCGTATTTCCAGGCCACAAAGGCGTGTGAATATTCATGAAAAGCCAGTGAGATAAAAAACACCGGCAGGAACAGTAAAAAAGATATTAGTTTTTCGTTTATTGCTATTTCAGGCAACTATTTCCCCCTTGGATGACAATCTCTGTGAACCTGTTTAATATATTCCCTGTCAATATGCGTGTATATCTGCGTCGTTGATATATCAGCATGCCCCAGCATTTCCTGCACGGCACGCAGATCGGCACCGCCTTCTAAAAGATGCGTAGCAAATGAATGCCTGAATGTATGAGGATGCACCTCTTTAAGTACTTCAGCCTCCCGGGCATACCTGTCAACAATTTTCCAAACACCCATGCGCGAAAGCCGTGTGCCCCGGCTGTTAAGAAATACCGTACTGAAACTCTTTCCTTTTTTTTCGAGCATTGGCCTGCTGTGCAGCAGATAACTTCCAATTGCTTCAATTGCACTTTGGCCAATGGGCACCAGCCTTTCCTTTGATCCTTTTCCGAAGACCCGGATAAGTTCCTCATTCAGGAACATGTCATTCTGATTAAGGCCAATTGCTTCAGATACCCTGAGCCCGGAGGCATACATCGTTTCCAGCAATGCCTTATCCCTCAGACCAAGCAGAGTGTCGGTGTCAGGTGCCTGGAGTATTCTTTCAACCTCGTTAAATGATAATACCTGCGGAAGTTTGCGCGAACGCCTGGGCACCGTAAGTTTATCGACAGGATTTCGTTTGATATAATTATTTGAAAGCAGATACTCGAAGAATCCCTTATGGGAAGAAAGATATCTTGCAGAAGTTGCACTTGAAATGCCCATGTCGCTGAGCATCTTATAAAACTCCAGGATCACTTTATAGTCAATCTCGTTCTCATCTGTAATATCCCTGTCCTTGGCAAAATTAATCAGGTTGGCCAGATCATTCCTGTATGAAACTATCGTATTCTCAGAAAGATTTTTCTCCAGTTTTAAGATTGTAAGGTATTCGTCTAAAAGTGTATTCATTCCGTATAAACCACGCTTAAGCTGCTGGTTAAAATATTTTCTCCATAATGTCTCACGCTCCCTTCAGATTTTCCATTTCGTCCTGTTTTGGATAACGAATTCTCTTATGATGCTGTCCAAGTAATATATATAAAAATGATTCCTTGATCTTTTTAAGATCAGACAGCGTAATGGGAGATTCATCCAGTTGCCCATCCTCCAGCCTGTTCTTTATCAGGCCATTAATGACATTCTCCACCTTTGAGGGATCAGGATTCTGTATCGATCTTACGGTGGATTCACACGCGTCTGCCAGCATCACAAGTGCAGTTTCCTTTGAGTTAGGCTTTGGACCTTTATATCTGAAAGCATTTATATCCACGTTTTCCTCTCCGTATAAAGCCTTGGCTTTTTCATAGAAAAAACTGACAACAAGCGTTCCATGATGCATCGGAATAAAATCTATTATCTCCTGCGGCAGATTGTACTGGTGTGAGAGCTCAATTCCATTCTTTACGTGCTCAATTATCAGTGCGGCACTCTGCTTCGGGGTAAGATTCTCATGGCGGTTTTCGTCAGTCAACTGGTTCTCTACAAAATTAAAAGGACTGAGGGTCTTTCCAATGTCATGGTAATACGCACCTACCCTTGCCAGCAATGGATTGGCATGAATCAGTTCTGCAGCGTTTTCAACCAGAGAGCCTACGGTCATCGAATGTGTGAATGTTCCGGGTGCATTGCGGGCTAGTTCCTTCAATAATGGTCTGTTAAAATCCGTAAGTTCCAGCAGCGTAAGATCTGTAGTAATCTTAAAAAACCGCTCGAAGAAAATTATCATTCCAAAGGTGAAGACAGGACTTATAAGAGCGTTTGAGACAGCAAAGGCAAATTCAATCAATAAATTGTTCACGGTTTCAAAACGCTCAAAACCGAAGGCAAAAAGGCTTACTGCATATCCAATAAGAATATAAAGGAAAGAACGGAACACCTGCGCACGGTTCTTAATATCACGCACGGTATATGAGGCCAATGCCCCGGCAAAAATATTCATCGCTACAAACGAGTAGTCATTGCCCCTCAGACCGCCTACAATCAGCGATATAATTACCGTACCGTAAAAGCCAACCCGTGAATCAAATATTATGGTCAAAAGCATTGAAGCCGCGGGCACAATGATTAATAAATAGGTGGGAGAATTGGCATTTATCTGATGCACTAAAAATGCAATAAAGCTTATAAATAAGACTATTATTGAGATTAACAAGATCTTGACGTTATCACCATATATCTTTTTCCTGAACAGGAAAAGATATATTACAAATAGTGTAAGTATAAGAAGTATATGCAGGAATTTCCCCAGCAGCTGCGTGTAGCTGTTTATAAATCCCATCTTCTCTGCTTTTGCTTTCCTGTATGAATCGATCTTTAGCTTGGCTTCTTCACTTATTCTTTCATGCTTGGCAATTATTCTTTCGTTTTCATTTACAATACCTATGTTGGGTGAAACCTTGTTTTCGGCAAGTTTCATCTCCTGCTCAGTAAGATCTTCACGGTAAAGCAGATTGGGTTTAATAAAATGATTAATGTACTCTATTACCGCATTATTCAGCAAGGGATCATCACTGATATGACCGGCTTCATCGGCAATAAAACTCTGGGCTACCTTCAGATCCTGAAATTTCCTCTTGGGTTCAATGTTGTCTATTCGTCCTGTGCGGACAGCTATGCTGTCCTTTTTAATCTCATTATAAAGAAGATTGAAAATATCAACTTTATAAGTCTTCCTTATGATTTCTTCAGCACGGGTAAGCAGATTTTGAAGATTTTGATTATTGGGGGCAACGAAGGTGCTTTCTGATTTCCTTACATTCTTTAGGGCCTTAAACGAGGATGGGCTCAGGAAAATATTGTCAGTAGTATTGGATTCATTTCCTTCAAGTTCCCTATCGATCTGTTCAATGAGAAACTGATTATACTTTTTAAGACTGTCCAGACTCTGGGCAACTATATTTTCATTCTTCTGAAAGACCGGCAGAACATTTTCAGTTGCCCTTCGCTTCTCACGCTTGTAGATTTCCGGATTTTTATAGATGGGGAAACTGTTGGTTGCTATTAAATCATCCTGTATCCATATCGATCCGACGGTCACCTCGGATTCGATTGACTCGCCTCCGGGAAACATCATCACAATCAGAACAACCGTCACAAATAAGATTAATAATTTTACTCTGAGGCTCTTCTTTAACACAGATTTATTAGCAAATGCCATTACTATCCTTTCTTTGACCTTAAGACCATCTCCAGGAATTCAGCAACACCATCTTCATTGTTGCTTCTCTCAGTAATATAATGAGCCATCCTCTTTATCTCAGGTACCGCATTTGCCATCGCTATCTTAATTGCACCTGTCTCGAATAAACTCCTGTCATTATACCAGTCGCCAATTATTGCAGTCTCACCAATCTTAAATTTAAGGTGCTTGACCAGTCTCTCGAGACTTGCGCCCTTCGATACACCGGACTTTCTTATTTCCGAATAATAAATACCCTTATGAAAATGGGACTTAAAATATGTGGCGTTTATCCCGAAACTATATGGGAAACTCATCTTCTGCTTTACATACTTAACAGCATCATTTTGTTCCCCTGCAATGACTACCTCCAGAACCCTCCTGGTCAATCCGTCGTATGAAGAGACCTCCCTGAATTCTGCACCGAATTTATCGAGTATCCTGGGAACTGCAGAATTGAATTCCGTATAGTAAATCGCTTCATCGTGACAAAGAGCAACTTTCAGTAAAAATTTATCTGCCAGCTGGATGGCTTTTTTTACGTACCTTTCAGGGACAAAGGATTCAAAAACTGTTTCTTCTTTAGAGTGGCTCTGAATCAAAGCCCCGTCCAGTGAGATCAAAGGAGTCATTAATCCCAGGTGAGCCGCAAAGTCCACAATGGTACAATGCAATCTCCCCGAAGCAAAGGAAAAACGGACTCCTAATTCCCTCAATTCCTTAACGAGCCTGGTAGTTTCCTCACCAACCATACCTTTATCATTTAACAGAGTCCCATCCAGATCGCATACAATCAACTTTACTTTATTTAGATTATCTTTACTGACCATAATTGAGATTTATACCTGCCTGCTATTTATTTATTAACTTCTGCTATTTTCTGTTTTCCTGAATTGCCAGATTTCACACCAGTGCCGCTTTTCTGTTCAATAACCGTATCCCTGACTGTAAGTTTGCTAAGCAGTGAACCTATCAGAATTGTAGTAATAACTCCTATCAGTGTAAACCAGGTCCATGCCACAAGCTTTAGTGAAATAACAGTAATCATTACGAATATTCCGGAGGTAAATCCTGCGAGTGCATCTTCCTGCGTGGCCTTTTTAACAAACAACCCGAGAAGGAATGTTCCTAACAACCCGCCATAGGTAAAGGATGCAATGCTAAGAGCAAGCTCTACAACTGCACGCGATGAATTCATGAAAAATATTGCCGAAACAATGAGTACACAAGTCCATATTATCGTAACCATTCTGGAAATTTTTAATTCCTTCCTGTCACTGAACTTGCGTCTCTGAAAATAATTCTTGAATAAATCCAACATTGTTGAGGATGATAAAGCGCTTATCGATCCGGCAAGGGTCGACATAGCAGCCGAGAATAAACCGGCAATAATGATTCCGGAAACACCAACGGGTAATTTCTCCAGAATGAACTTAGGGAATATTTCATCGGATTTTACGTTCATTGGACCGTAAAATGCATAAAGACAGAGACCAACAACGAGGAACAACGCAAACTGGAAGATTACTATTATACCGCTGCCAATAATAGCCTTTCTGCCCCCGCTTAAATTCTTTGCCGTAAGAAGTCTCTGAACGATAATCTGATCGGTACCGTGTGAGGCCATCGAAAGGAAGGCCCCGCCAATCAGTCCCCCAATCAAGGTATATGGACTGTCGAAAAAGCCTGAGAGTCCTTTATCAAAACCAAAATTAAGAATATTCATTTTATTCCCGGGACCTGCGGCTGCAACAACCGAAGCCCATCCATTGGGAAGAAGATTTAGCAGGTACACCGCAGCTACTGCCGCACCACCAAGATAAATAAACATCTGTATTACTTCTACCCAGATGACGCCCTTAACACCTCCGGTATACGTATAAACCAGCGTCACAAAAGCAATAATTGCAATTGCAGTAGGATAGTTGATATTCAGCATCAGTTTCAATGGAATTGCAGCGGCAAAGAGTCTTACACCGTCAGCAGCTGTCCTTGTAAACAGGAAAACCAGAGAAGCAAAAGAACGGGTCTTAACTCCAAAACGGTTTTCAAGAAATGCATATGCAGTGCTTAATTCCCCCTTGTAGTACTGGGGCAGGAAGTAAAATGCTACAATAATTCTTCCAATCAGGTATCCTACGGTTACCTGTAAGAAGTTAAGATTTGTAAGATAAGCCAGACCCGGAATGGAAATAAAAGTCAACGTACTCGTTTCTGAAGCCACAATAGAAAAACATACAGCCCACCAGGGAACTGCCTTGGCTCCTAAAAAATAATCCTTTGCAGATTTCTGCTTTCCACCAGAAACAATACCGAAAATTGCGATGCCTATCAGATAGGCTACAATAATTACATAATCAATAGTTCTGTCCACGATTTACCCTTATTTTTTTTCTAGTTCGCTGATAGCTTCATTAACTGTGTTGGATACAGGCAAAACCCTGTCAAGCTGTGAAATATGAATCAATGTCATAACATTTTTGGAAGGAGAAGCAATTCTGATATGACCCTGATTTCCGCTCAGGATCCTGTATGCTAATAGCAGGGCACTCAGACCGGAACTGTCACACGTTTCTACCTCAGATAAATCCACAATCAATTTGTTTGTATCTTCTGCATGAAGTAGAATTGTAAACTCTCCCTTTACCATACCGGAAAGAGAAGAATTCAGTCGCTTTTCATTTAATTTGAATATTGAGATATCCCCAATTCTTTTTACTTCAAAGTTCATATTTTGTTCTCTCTGTTAAAACATTTGTAACGAATTTAATAAATTTCTGTAAGAAATTGCAGAGTTAATTTCATTATTTATTATCTGCAGGTTATAAAATCTATCCGAATTCTCCTTATTAAACCCGATCCTGTAACTTGAACTTACTATATTTGCCGCTACACTGTAAAATAGGTTTTCAGAAATATTTAAGTCTATTACTACGTCAAACTTCTTCTGCGCCAGTATATTAGTAAGCTTTTTCGAGGGTAAGCCCAGCTTTGTAATGTCTTCTACGGCGACTTCAACCAGGGGATAATCCTGCCCCAGAATCACGCTCTGGATTTTATTTGCAAACAGAATTACCCTTTTCCCCGCCTTCGTCAGACAGTTAATGAATTCCAGGGCAGCCCTGAACTCTTCCTCCTTTTCAGGCATCAGTATAAAAAAGGCCGAGGATTCCTCCATGAGCCCCTTAAAGGATTTCTTAGGACTCATCTTTCTGAGAAACTTCCTTCGGGCGACGTAATAAGCCAGTTTTTTCTTGATCTTCTCTGCCAAAACAACTACCCGTTATTTAGGAGTTCAATTAACTCATCTTCATTTATTATCCTGAGACCCATCTGCTCGGCTTTTGCCAGCTTGGAACCGGCGTTCTCGCCTGCAACAACAAAATCTGTTTTCCGGCTTACACTTGAAGCAACTTTCCCACCGGCATTTATAATACGGTCGGAGGCTTCCTCCCGGGTAAAGTTCTTCAGACCTCCGGTCAGGACGAATGTTTTATTTTCAAGGCCGCTCTTTGCCTCTGCCTGACGCTCACTGGTAAATCTCAGACCCGCATTCTTAAGACTTTCAACTATTTCCCTGTTCTTTTCGTCAGAAAAGAATTTCCTTACGCTTTTACTGATGCTGGGACCTATTTCATAAACTGATTCAACTTCTTCTTCCGAGGCCTGCATTAGCGCATCAATGGAATTGAAATGATCAGCCAGTTTTCGCGCAGCGCCCGCACCAATGTACCTTATGCCAAGGGCAAAGAGTACTTTTGCGAAAGGCTGGGCTTTACTCTTTTCAACTGCATTTAATATATTATCCACGCTTTTTTTACCCAGCCGCTCAATCCCTATCAATTCCTCTTTCCTGTCTTTCAGCTTATATACATCGGCATAGGTATTCAGGTATCCCAGGTCTACGAACTGATCTATCAGGGACTCACCGAGCCCTTCAATATCCATCGCCCCGCGTGATGCAAAATGGGCAATCCGGCCCTTGATCTGCGCCGGACAAAGATGGTTTTCACAATATATGGCTACTTCATTCTCCGGCTTGAACAAGATGGAATTGCAAACAGGACATACCTGGGGAGCTTCAGCTTCTTTGCTCCCGGCAGGGCGCTCTTCTAAAACTACAGCAGATATCTTCGGGATTACATCTCCGCCCTTTTCAACTATTACTTTATCCCCTTCCCGTATATCCTTTCTTCTGATTTCATCCAGGTTATGCAGTGTAGCACGGCTTATGGTAGAACCAGCCAGAAAAACGGGTTCCAGTTCGGCTACGGGAGTAAGAGTGCCTGTCCGGCCTACCTGCCAGACAATTTTATTCAGCCTTGTAAAGGCCTGCCTGGCTTTGAACTTGAAAGCCACTGCCCATCTCGGGGATTTGGCAATCGTACCCAGAATCCTTTGCTGCCTCAGTGAATTTACCTTTATTACTGCACCGTCAATCTCATATGGAAGCGTACTTCTCTTCTCTTCGAGGTCCCTGCAGTGCTCAAGAACTTCGTTTATATCTTTACACAGCTTATATTCTTTATTTACCTTAAATCCCAGTTCATGAAGCAGTTTCAGGTTCTCGAAATGGGTACTGAGCCCGTTCTCAGGATTTAGAAGATAATAAACAAAAATATTAAGGGGCCGTTGGGCAACTATCCTCGGATCCTGCAGTTTTATAGTTCCTGCCGCCAGATTCCTGGGATTTGCAAACAGCTTCTCCCCTCTTTCCTCTCTTTCCCTGTTGAGATTCCTGAAGTGCTCAATCTCAATATATATTTCTCCCCTTATCTCAACATTGCCAAGCCTATGCTCATCTACAATGTCCTTCTTCAGCCTGAGGGGAATTGACTTTATGGTCCTGACGTTATTGGTTATCTCTTCACCAATTGTTCCGTCGCCCCTTGTTGCTGCCGTAATGAGGACGCCCTTCTCATAGCGCAAACTGACAGATACGCCGTCAATCTTCATTTCCACGACGTATTCAACCTTTTCCGAACCAGGCAGGCCTTCTCTTACCCGCCTGTCAAAATCAATCAGTTCTTGTTCATTATAAGTATTTGCTAGGCTCAGCATCGGAATAATGTGGGTTACAGGCCTGAATTCCTTAGTCAGATCCTTTCCAACCCTTTGCGTGGGTGAATCAGGGGAGACTAACTCCGGATTTTCCTTTTCAAGAGCCTGCAATTCCTTGACCAGCATGTCATAATCATAATCACTTATGGAAGGCTCAGCAAGAACAAAATATTTGTAATCATGTTCCCGTATTAATTCGATCAGTTCTTCAATTCTTTTTTGGGCAATATTACTCATTACTGCTTTTTTGTGGTTTTACTGCTTTTTGATAAGACAATCCGCTTGAATCAACTTTTACGACCCTTACCTGTCCTTTTCCGCCGGAAAAGTTTAACGGGTTATTATTCAGAAGCAATTCCACTGAACCCGAATTACCTATAGTTACGTTAAAATTACTCTTTGCTCTGACGGCTTTCTCAGTATTGGGCTGTAATATAAACTCTTCGGACTTTATATTATCCTTATTTACCTTTACCCAGGTCTGATCTTTTGTTCTGATCCTTAATGTGAGACTGTCGTTTATTGCTGCGGGGGCACCTGCAGTATTCTGCGGATTATTTGTTGCCGCAGCAGTTGAATCCGGCGCCTTTTCCTGCTTTTTATCAATATATTCTTCATAAGGTTTTTCGGTTACTATTTCATGCGAGGAACTATGAAAAAAAAACAGATATGCGGCAATTATTGCCGCAAAAATCAATATCCCGCCTATTAGCAATACCATATTATTCTTAGGTGAACGGGGGGCCGCAGGCTCTTCGTTTGACAAGGGAACCGAAGTGTCAATTGAGACAAATTCCTTGGGTTTTCCATACTTATGAGCAGGGGCTTTCTCCTCCTTGGGAGGCTGGTGCGATTCTTCCTGTGCCCTGTCTTCATAATCCTTACCTGCTCTGGCAGCATCAAATTTCTTGATCGTTGCGGCTTCGTCCATTCCTACTGCAGCAGCATAAGATTTAATAAATGCCCTTAAATATACCTCAGGCAGTACGTCAAAATTACCATTTTCAATGGCTTCAAGAAATTTGATATCTATACGTGTCTTTACAAAGAGCTGTTGAAGTGTTATTCCCTTCTCCAGCCGGTTCTCTTTTAATTCTTCAGCTAGCTTCTTTAACATATCTTAATACAACCCATGTTTGAAGTACTTTTTTATTTTCAATATCAAAATATTAAAATATTTTAATAATAGATATGCATTTATTTAAAAAATCGAATTTCAGCCTGAAATGCCCACCTTATCCAATCTGCAGGAGAATGCACCGTCTACCTGATGAATATGGGGGAATGTCTGTACGCATCCATTCTCGTCCAGTAATGCCTCATCGATTTCTCCATGCAGATCATGCAGCCTAAAGTCAGCATGATTCTGTAAAAATCTGCTAATGATATCGTAATTTTCATCCGGTTCAATGGTACAGGTACTGTAAACAATAGCCCCGCCGTCTTTGACCATTGAGGCAGCTTTCTCCAGTAATTCATACTGAAGGATTGTAAGATTTCTTATATCATTAATGTCTCTTTTCCATTTAATATCCGGCTTCTTTGATAGAGTACCCAGGCCCGAACATGGTGCATCCAGAATTATTCTGTCAAACTTTCCATCTTCAAATTTCAGGGCATCTTCTTCAACTGCTTTCACATTGGCAATACCCATACGGCTCATATTCCGGTTGAGAACCTTCAGCCTGCTTTCATATTTATCGAGAGCTACTATCTCGCCCTGATTATTCATCAGACTAGCAATATAGGCCGTTTTTCCTCCCGGCGCCGCGCAGAGATCCAGTACCCTCATGCCCGGCTTTACATCCAGCAGACGGCAGGGAAGTCCGGTGCTTTCATCCTGTATGCTAAAATAGCCTTTGCCAAAATATTCCCAGTCGGTAATATTGCTTAAAGTCTTTAATTTTATGAATTCCGGCAGGAATTTGCCCGGGGTATAGCCCAAACCGACACTGTCCAGCAGATTATTAAATTCAGGAACGCTTGTCTTAAGCGTGTTGACCCTGATGGTGAGTCCCGGTCTTTCATTATTGGCCATAAGAAGGGCTTCTGTCTTTTCTCTGCCGAATCTTGCCAGCCAGCGTTTTACCATCCACAACGGATGAGAATAGTATGTGCTCAGGTAAGCCGCAAGGTCTTCCTCCGGGTCCGGAAACCTCAGCGACTCCTTGTTCCTTATTATATTCCGCAGTATCGCATTGATTAAATCTGCGGGTTTCTGCCCCTGAAGTCTTTTTATGAACTCTACAGCTTCGTTAACTGCCGCATAATCCGGGATCTTATCCAGAAACATAATCTGATAAAGTGCTACCCTTAAGGCATTTTTCACATTAGGAACGCACTTTGAGAACTGCCCCTTGTAAAAACCATTAAGTATCCAGTCAATCCGGCCTCCCCAACGGCTTACTCCATGTACAATTTCAAATAATAGGGCTTTATCAGGACCATTAAGGTCCGCATTCTTCATTTCATTCTCCAGGAGCTTTTCCAGATATGCATCCGTACGGTCTATTCTGTTGAGTATCTTGACCGCAATAGCTCTTACTCCTTCATAAAGGTCCACTTTTGTCCGGCTTTCTTCTTCTATCATTTCCCTGAATAATCTCTGTTGTTAGTATAAATAGGTATAATTTACTGTTATATTTAAGGAAAACTTCGGCGCTGTTAATATGGATATCCGCGTTTTCTTCTTTCCTTAGTTGTTAAATCAAAAATTTTCTTAAAAAGTTTCTCATCCGATTCTGTCATAATATATTCTCTCCGCAACATGGCCCTTTTGGCTGTTTCAATGCTGCGTTGCAGATCATATGTAGTAACCGCATCACTGCCGCCCCATGAAAATGAGGGGATGTACTTGGCCGGGAATCCTGCCCCGAAAATATTACAGGAATAGCCTACAATCGTTCCCGTATTAAACATCGTGTTAATAGCGGTCTTGGTGTGATCCCCGATTATCACGCCCAGAAACTGTGTGCCGCTATCCACTACCTCCCCGTTTACGTATATCTTAACCGATCCATAATTATTCTTAAGGTCACTGCAGTTTGTATCCGCACCAATATTCACCCAGGAACCCAGATATGCGTGCCCCAGAAAACCTGAATGCTGCTTGTTAGTAAACGGAAGGATAATCGTATCTTCAATCTCCCCTCCCACCTTACAAACCCTGCCAATACTCACATTATCGTATATTCTGGCGCAACTCTTTACCTGACTGCCTTCGCCTATGTAAACCCCGTCTTCAATGACGGCATTTGCAAAAACTGTTGCATTCTTATCTATATATATGGGCCCTTTTTCTGCATCCAGAACTGCCCCGGGCTTTATTTCAGCTTCAGCGTCAATAAAAATATTATCCTTTTCAACCAGATGCGCTCCCGGGTGCACTTTGCCCAGTATCCGGTTTTCCTTCTGTGATACTAAATTGTCAAAGTCACACAACAGCTGAGGCCTGTTATTGAGTGTCAGGTCCCAAATATAATCAATATGCCTGATATCAACCTGTTCAGTTGGAATCCCATCAAAATCAGCCATTGAAAACAGGTCATATAGGTTACCCTTTAGTTCAGCCAGCTTGCTTCCTGAAACCCGGGCGGCAATTATTGTCCCCTTGTTCAGATAAAGCCTGTTCTCTTTGGTTCCCATTGGAATCGTCTGCAGCATGTCGGGAGGCGCAAGAATCCTTCCGTTAATAAAAAGACACTCATCCGATTCAATCTTATTGACGTTTACTGATGGGTTTTTAGCCTTAACCACGGGCTCCAGATATTGCCTGCAGTGCAAGGAGTATTTTACGTCTGGATAAGCGCGTAAAATTTTCGCCCTCAGTGAATTAATGCCACATATCAGGTCATATGTGGGCCTGGAAAAGATCAGTGGTTCCAGTCTGTCGTAATAAATGTCTTCAAATATACACAACTCCATAGGATCCTCTAAATTATTTATTAAACACAGTTAAAAAAATAACATGTTAAGATAATCTTTGGGCAGAATCCATAATGCATGTAATGGTAACCCGGGAAACCCGAATTATAAACAATTTAGCGATTTAGGAGCTTACATCCAACTTTATAAGATGAGAATGTGACGTGTACCAAGAGACGGGAAGGAAAGATTTTCAGGCAATAATTCAGGGGTTAATTTACCGTAGTATAAGGAAATTCTTTAACGGAAAATCAGATTTTCCGTTAAAGAAACATAAATAATTCCTATTTTGCAGCCGTTTTAGCGTATTTCTTGTTGAATCTCTCTACTCTACCTGTAGAGTCAATAAGTTTCTGCTTGCCAGTAAAAAATGGATGGCAGTTTGAGCAAATTTCCAACTTTATATCACCAGCTGTTGAACGGGTAGTAAAAGTATTGCCACAAACGCAGCTGACTACGGCCTTTTTGTATACCGGATGAATTCCTGTTTTCATTTCTTACCTTACTAATTTAAATTTTATCTACAAATATAAATAAGAACCCTGTTAAATTCAATTCCCAAAAAAAGAAAAAGAAATGTACCCGGATTATTCCTCTATCTCCTTGGGTGCTTTTGTAGGAATATCCAGCTCCTCCATTTTTCTATAAAGCGAGGAAAGGCCTATCATTAGTGCCTTGGCAGCTTCTTCCTTATCGTAATCATATTTCTTAATGGTCTTTATAATGTGCTCCCTTTCAAAGATCTTCAGCGCGTCTTTGAGCGCATCCGGGAAGTTATCGCTGAAGGTACTGCCTTTCAGATAATCGGAAAGGTCATTTATTGTAATTACCTCATCCCTTGCAAATATTATTGCTCTTTCAATTACGTTCTCCAGCTCCCTTACACCTCCCCGCCAGTCGTGGCTCATAAGCAGGCGCATGGTCTCATTATCCACGCCAATAATTTTACGCCCCATCTCGGTGCGGAATTTCTCTATAAAATGACTTACTAGCACCGGAATGTCCTCCCTCCTCTCATTTAATGAGGGAAGCTTGATTTCCACAACGTTCAGCCTGTAGTAGAGATCCTCCCTGAATTCGCCGGTTTTAGTCTTCTCAAAAAGGTTCTGGTTTGTGGCAGCAATTATCCTTACATCCGTAGTAACGGACCTTGTGGCCCCAACAGGAATAAACTGCTTATCCTCAAGGACTCTTAAGAGCTTAACCTGCAGATTCAAAGGCAGGTCCCCAATTTCATCAAGGAACAGGGTTCCGCCGTCGGCCACCTTGAAAAGCCCCATCTTATCCTCTGTGGCCCCGGTAAAAGCACCCTTTTTATGCCCGAAAAGCTCACTTTCAATCAGATTTTCCGAAATTGCCCCGCAGTTAACCGGCAGGAATATTTCATCCTTTCTCGGTCCGTTATAGTGGATCGCCTTGGCAACCAGTTCTTTACCGGTACCGCTTTTACCCACAATCAATACATTGCTGTTTGTTTGAGCAACCCTGGTAATCAGGTCATAAACCCTGTTCATTGGCTCACTCTTACCGATTATGTTCTGAAAACCGGTCTCCGAGGAGAGTCTTTGTCTCAGTGATTTATTTTCATTTGCAAGTCTTTTGTAGGAGATAAGTCTCTTAAGCCTTAAGATCACGTCGTCAAACTCCACCGGTTTGATGAAATAATCATAGGCGCCTTCTCTCAGTGCCTCAATTGCCGTCTTTACGGATGCATAAGCCGTCATTATTATAAAAAATGTTTCCGGGGATATCTTTGCGGCCTTTTGCATCAACTCGATGCCTTCAAGCTTGGGCATTTTAATATCTGTAATAACGACGTCATAATCGTCGCTTTTAATTTTCTGAAGTGCTTCTTCCCCATCCGCAGCAGTTTCTGCCTTGTAGCCCTCGTCGCGCAACAACAGTTCAAGTGATTCGCGAATTACTTTTTCATCATCGACAATAAGCACTTTGGCTGACATTTAATTAACTCCGTTTTATTAATTACTTTGATTTATGGGCAATTTTAGCGTAAAACTGCTCCCCTTTTTTGGCTGGCTTTCAACAAGAATATCACCCTTGAACTTCCTCATGATGCCATAACTTACCGACAAACCGAGCCCCGTACCCTTACCTACTTCCTTGGTAGTAAAGAACGGATCGAAAATCTTGCTTACGGTATCTTTATCCATTCCACAGCCGTTATCCCTGATCTCAATGTATACGTGCTCTTTGTCATGCGAGGAAAATACCTCTATATTGCCCTCGCCGTTAATTGCATCAAGCGCATTGAAAAGGATATTAATCAAAACCTGCAATATCTGGTCCGGAACGATGCTTATTACGGGCAGACTTGTATCCAGGTGCGTAATAAACTGTACTTTCTTTACGCGCTTGTCATATTTCACAATGCCTAATGCGGTCCTGATTACATCGGTTATCTGTATAAGCAGCCTTTCATGACTTGGCGGTCTCGAAAAATCAACCAGTTCACGCACGATTTTCGATATTCTGTCAATATTCAGCTTAATTGTTGCAAGCTGTTCACTGAATAGGGAATCTGTCGAACGACGCTGAAGTATCTGGACAATAGCAGATATTGAGGTAAGAGGATTCCCTATCTCATGAGCTACACCGGCTGCAAGCTGCCCAATTACGGCCAGCTTTTCCGATTGATCAATCTGCTGCTGAAGCTTCTTTACTTCAGTATAATCCTTAATAATTACCGATCTGCCAATATACTCTCCATCCTTGCTTGGAAGCAGCGTAACGTTAAGCTCAACAGAAACAATCCTGCCCTGCTTGGTCATTCTTTCTGTTTCTTTGATCTTTACGAAGCCATTCTTTCTGACTTCGCTACGTATGTATTCCAGCTCCTCAAAAAACCTTTTATTCTTTGGCAGCAAAAGCGAGGAAGGCTGGCCTATTACCTCCTCTTCATTGTAACCGAAAATGATCTCGGCAGCCTTGTTCCAGGCAATAAATTTTTCATTCTGATCAATAACCATGATAGCAGAATCAGAGGTATGAAGAATATTATTCAGATACTGCTGGTCAATTTCAAGCTTCATGGCAAGCTTATCGCGGTCAAGCGAAAGCTCCTTCATCTGCGCTTCCTGATGCAGCATGCTGTAGCGCGCATAGAGCCTTTCAATTATCTCGTCTATAAATTCCACGATGATAATCGGATCGTATCCGGAATTCTTGTCCTTATCTATATAATGAAGTATTGAAACCCTGCCATTGTTGAACAGCTGGCTGACTTCCAGGAGGTTCAGCCGGGAATTTTCAAAGAGCTTAACCATTCTTACAAGATAATCATCTGCCAGACTGTAATCCGCATGGTCCAGAATCTCCCTGATTGCCTCCAGGGTACTCTGTACAAACGAGCTGATCTGGGCCTCTGTCAGCTTGCCCTCAAAGAGCTTGATCAGAACACTAACCCAGTTGTCTCTTATAAATTCGAAATTCTTGTTTAATAGCTCTAATATTATTTTTTTCATTAGCTCAAAAAAACTTTAGCCACATCCAGCAATAATGATGGCTGATTGAACAACGCAGTCTTAAATAAATTTCCCAGCGAGCGCTTATCGGGGGCAACCTTTTTAAAAGAATGTGCAATATTGTTGAACTTTTCGTCGGTAAAATTATAAATTCCGTTCTTTATCCGGTTGAATACCTCGTGACGCTTACCCAGCCTTTCATTCCAGACTTTGTCATAGCTCAGAATATGATCAGGCTTATTCCGGTGTATTGCCTCAGCAGCAATCCTTCCGGCAATGCTGCCGCCAATCATACCGCTTATTATGCCTCCTCCGGAGAGCGGATTTACCTGTCTGGCAGCATCTCCGGCAAGCATAATACCGGGAGAGGATATCTTAGCCAGAGTAACTGAACAGGGTACACCCCCTGCAATTGAGGTCAATACCGGGGCCGAAGGATAATTCTTTTCCATAAATTCATTTAGGAACGATAATGCGGATCTTTTCTTTCCCGTAATTCCGCTTACACCCAGTCCAATGTTAGCTGTATGATCACCCTTGGGAAATACCCAAAGGTATCCCTCGGGGGCAACATCCCTGCCAAAATAAAAGTAACACGTATTAGGGTCAACCGAAATATTTGAGGCCGTTACCTGGGCACAGCATTCCATTTCGCGGAAATCAATGTGTGTCTTTAACCCGGCCCAGCGCCCAAGGCGCGATTCAACCCCGTCGGCAGCAATGACAACTTTTGCCCTTACCTCCCTGGTCTCTCCCCTGTATTCGTACTTTACACCAGATACTTTCCCGTTTTCCATGATGAGCCCATTGACGTAGGTCCTCGTCAGAATTTCGGCTCCTGCCACTGCAGCAGTTTTGGCAAGCTCGTAATCGAAGACCCTTCTTTCAAGAATATATCCGGTATCTGAAAACTGCAGTACCACTTCGGTCTCATCCGGGGCGACAAGCGAAAACTTGTCAATTTCAGAAGCGATCCATTTCTTGTCGGGAGTTATGAATTCTTCAACCCCCGCCTTGCTTACGGCTTCCCCGCAGCGAACCGGATATCCAACATCCCTGTCTTTTTCAAGTACCAGGACACTGACCCCTTTCTCGGCGGCAAAACGGGCAGCCATGGAACCGGCAGGACCGGCGCCAACAACTATTATATCATATTCAGCTTGCAAATTCTTCTTTCTTTAGGTTTTTATTAAATTTTAACACCTCAATAGGACAACTCCACACGCATTTTGAGCAGTTGGTACACAATTCTTCAATTATCCTTATTTCTGATTCTTTCAGTTCAATAGCATCCTCGGGACAAATGCCGACACAACAGCCGCAATAATCACACTTGTCTGGAAGTATTTCAATCATTAGCATATTTGACCAGCCTTTCGAAAAGTTAATTCTTAGTCGACATTGCAAAATTAAGAAAAATTTACGTGAAAGGTAATTGCAGTTTCTATCCTTTTTTCTAAATAAACTTTGGCCAGGGGGCCAAAACCGGATAAGGAGCTAGTAATCCGGGATTACTTGCTCTTATCCGGCTTTGAATGGCGCAGTTCCAGGGTTCTCACGATCTCCTCAAACTCTATCCCCTGCTCAACCAGCATCACAAAAAGATGATATATGAGGTCAGAGGTTTCATTTATTATCTCCTCTTTGTCCCTGTTTTTGGCGGCAATTACAGTCTCAATGGCTTCTTCCCCAACTTTCTGAATGATTCTGTTCTGCCCCTCCTTGAACAATTTAGTAGTATAGGAATGTTCAGGGAGCTTTTTCTTTCTGTCCTTTATCAGAGAAAACAAACTGTTAAGGAATTCAATTGAGTCGCCTTTTTCTACGTTAAAACATGAGTAGCTGCCGGTATGGCACGTATTCCCATCCGGCCTGGCCGAGATAAGCAGGGAATCATTGTCGCAATCGGCCGTCATTTTTACCAGCCTCAGATAATTTCCGGATGTTTCTCCCTTTGTCCACAACTTACCCCTTGAACGGCTGTAAAATGTAACCAGTCCGCTTTCCATCGTCTTTACCAGGGCTTCTTTATTCATGAAGCCCAGCATCAGCACCGCATTATTAGAATGATCTGTTATAATGGCAGGTATAAGTCCGCCAAGTTTATCGAAATCGAGATTACTTATATTTATCATAATTACAACCTGACTTTTATGTTATTTTCTTTTAGATATTTTTTTAAGTCCAGTATATCCAGAATTCTGAAGTGAAACAGGCTGGCTGCCAGGCAGGCATCCACGTCAGCCTTCTGGAATGCTTCCAGAAAATGTTCCTTTGACCCTGCTCCCCCCGATGCAATTACAGGAATGTTAATCTTTGAAGTAAGTTCTTTTAAGAATGCGGTGTCATACCCGTCTTTTGTACCGTCCTTATCCATTGAGGTCAGCAGGATTTCACCGGCTCCGAGTTCGGCTGCACGAATACACCATTCCATTCCTTCTAACGGAGTTTCTTCCCTGCCCCCTTTAATGAATACCTTATAGCCGTCTTCTTTTAACTTCACGTCAATTGCGGCCACAATTGCCTGACTGCCGAAGCGCCTTGAGGCCTGAGTAATAAGTCCGGGATTCTTTACGATCGAGGAATTCAGTGAAACCTTGTCTGCTCCTGCCTTAAGAAGGTTTTCAATATCCGAAAGCTCGGATATTCCCCCACCGACAGTAAATGGGATCCTTATGGCCTTTGCTACTTTTTCAACCAACTCAATCAGGGTCTTCCTTTTTTCGGCTGAGGCCGTAATATCCAGGAATACCAGTTCGTCAGCCCCTTCATTAGTATATCTTCTAGCCAGTTCTACGGCATCCCCGGCATCTACCAGATTGACAAAATTAGTTCCCTTTACCACCTTACCGTCTTTAACATCCAGACACGGGATTATCCTTTTACTTACCAACTTCTGCCAACTCCTTCAGATTAATTTTATTTTCATAAATAGCCTTGCCTACCACAACACCATAAACATCCAGGTCTTTAACCCTTTTAACGTCCTCAATGTCCTTGACCCCGCCCGATGCTATCAGCTTTATACCGGGATATTTCTTCAAAATTCTGGAATAGAGGCCTGTATTTGTCCCTTCCAGCATTCCATCCTTTGAAATATCCGTACAAAGAAAAGTATCAATTCCAAGGCCAAGACAGTACTCTATATGGTCGCTTAAGCTTAAAGAGGTCTGCTCGGTCCACCCCTTAATAGCTATCTTTTCGTCCTTTACGTCAGCAGCAATGACAATCCTCCCGGGATCATGCCTTTGGACTATTTCCTCAAACTCAGCCTTATTCTGAACCGACAGCGACCCGATTATAACCCTGTCGGCACCGGCTGAAAGGATTTTTTCAACTGAGGACCCGCTCCTTATGCCACCCCCAAATTCAATGTTCATCCCCGTCTTTAATTTTATTTCCTCTACAATATCCAGAGTCGTAATGTTCCCGGTCTTTGAGGCAGAAAGGTCCACAATGTGCAGCCATGAAAATCCATGGTTCTTAAAGACTTTAGCCTGCTCCAGGGGACTGTTTCCATAAAAAGTAACCCTGCTGAAATCGCCTTCTTTAAGCCTTACTATTTGTTTTTCGTAAATATCAATTGCTGGAATAATTATCATAATTCAAGAAAGTTGTTTAAGAGTTTAAGCCCCGCCTCTCCCGATTTTTCAGGATGAAACTGGATGCCATAATAGTTGTCTTTTTCCAATGACGCGGTAAAATCAATACCGTGATGGGCTGTTGAGGTAGAAAATTCATTTACAGGCAGGTAATAAGAGTTCGCGAAATAAAAGAATTCCCCGTCTTTAATATCCCTGAATAACCGGCTTTCTTTTTTCTGGATGACCTCATTCCATCCCATGTGCGGTACATTTACCAGTGAGGAATCGAACTTCTCAACCGTTCCTGGTATAATGCCAAGACAGGCTACATTACCTTCGGTTGAATACTCACACATTAGCTGCATGCCCAGACATATCCCAAGCATCGGTCTTTTAACAATCCTCAATAAGTTAATAAGGTTATATCTGTGCAGCTGTTTAATGGCAAACGAAGCTTCCCCTACTCCCGGGAAAATTACCTTATCTGCCCGGCAGATCTCAATTTCCTTGTTTGTCAGTAGATATTCATGCCCTAATTCATTCAGTGCATTTGCAACTGAAGCAGTATTTCCGGCCCCATAATCAATAAGCGCTATCATAAAACTCCTTTTGTTGTCGGCAGTTTTTCTTCTGCCCTTTCATCAAGTCTGCACGCCTCATTTAAGGCTTTTGCAAATACTTTAAACATTGCTTCAATTTTGTGATGGTCATTTTTTCCCTTTGCTCTCAAAAAAATGTTGGCCTTCAGACCGGAGGCCAGTCCCCTGAAAAACTCATTGACCAGTTCTGTCGGGAATTCCCCGACCATTTCCCTTTTGAACTTACACTTAAAATTCAAGTGGCTTCTGCCCCCTAAGTCAAGTGCGCACCTGGCTATGGCTTCATCCATAGGAAGATAAAAACCGTATCTCTTTATACCCAGTTTATCTCCCAGAGCATCATTTAATGCCATGCCCAGCGTTATGCCTGTATCTTCAACCGTATGATGCTCATCTACCTCCAGATCGCCGTTTACCTTAACCTGCAGGTTCAGATTTGCATGCTTTGCTATCTGCTCAAGCATATGATCGAAAAAACCGATGCCTGTTTTAATTTCCGATTGGCCTTCACCATCCAGGGCTACGCTAACCCGAATGTCGGTTTCCTTCGTCTTTCTGTGCTGGCTGGAAGTCCTGAGACTGCTTAAAACCTTATTGACCGCTTTACCGAAATCCTCAGTATCACTTCCGTCATAAACAGTTATTTCTTCTCTTTTGCCGTTAACGGAACTCCTGTCACCGGAAGCATCCATAGTAATATAAAACAGCCTTACACCAGGATTATCCGTCTTCTTTTTCCTGCCTATTTCTATTTTTTCTGCTGCCAGAATTTTTTTAAGTGTATCATCCGGAGTAAACCCTTCGGGCTGAACTTCAATTACAAATCCCTTGCGGCTGAGCTTTTTTAAGCCTGTTATCAGACCCGCGCACCGGGATGAGTTCAGTTCAAAAAATCCCCTGTCAATTATAGCTTTGTACATAGCTGTTTTTTTAATCCTTCAATAAATTGATCATTTTCTTTTTCCGTTCCTATTGAGACCCTCAGGCAGTTCTCCAGCATTTGATAGGAACTCCTGTCACGGATTACTACTCCCTCCTCTGCCATTTTTTTCTGTACTTCACTGGCATCTTTGCACTTAAAGAGCAGGTAATTTGCGTCTGAATCATATACCTTTAATACACCGGGCAATTGTTTAAGCTCCTCTTTAACCCTTTCTCTCTCAGAGATGAGCTTACTGATAAATTCCTCCTTTTTCCTGGTGTTGGCAATGGCTTGAATCACAGCCAGACGTGTAAGTGAGCTGACATTGTAAGGAGCTTTTACTTTAAAAAGCAGTTGTATGATCTCTTCACCCGCAATGCAGTAGCCCAGCCGGATGCCGGCAAGACCCCAGGCCTTGGAAAACGTCCTCAGCACTACCAGATTCTCAAACTCCCCTGTATCCTTAATAAATGAATTATCCCCTGCAAAATCAACATAAGCCTCGTCAACTGCAACAATGCAGTTGTAAGTGCTGCATAGCTTAAGTACATCCTCTCTTTTCAGGAGATTGCCCGTAGGATTATTGGGTGAACAAAGGAATATTATTTTAACATTCGGCTTATATCCTTTTTCCACGGCCCCGAAATCTATCTGAAATTCCTCATTCAGGTCAACATTAACTGTCTCAACGTTGTTTATGTCGCATGCTACCTTGTACATTCCATAGGTAGGCTCCAGAATCATTACCGAGTCCTTGCCCGGATCACAGAAAATCCTGATTAGAAGGTCAATTATCTCGTCAGACCCTACCCCAAAGAAAAGATTCTTCGGATCAACACCGTAGTACCTGCCGACAATATATTTCAGATCATCCTGATGTGGATCCGGATATCTGTTTAACTCAAGATCATCATATCCTTCAGCCGTGGTACCCAGACTGTTTTCATTTGCATCCAGCAGTATTCCTTTGGAATACATATCCCTGGCCGAAGTATAAGGCCTGAGATTTAATATATTTTTTCTTACTAATTTTTCAATCATTGTTCATTTAACCTTATTGATATGGCATTTTTATGTGCAGTTAATGATTCCACTTCGGCCAGCGTCTCAACGGCCGGAGCAATATTCCTGAGCCCTTCTTTACTCAGCTTCTGGAACGTGACGGTCTTCATAAAGCTTTCGACAGATACCCCTCCGAATGACTTTGCATAGCCGTAGGTAGGCAAGGAGTGGTTTGTTCCGGAAGCATAATCCCCGGCACTTTCAGGGGAGTATTTCCCAAGAAATACGGACCCGGCATTAATGACCTTTTCTTTATATAATTCAGCGTTTTCCAGGTGCAATATCAGATGTTCTGGAGCATACCGGTTGCTGAAGCTGAAAGCCTCCTCAGTATTATTAACCAGTAAAGCAAAAGAAGATTCAAGCGCCTTTATAGCAAATTCTTTCCTTGGCAGAAGCATAAGCTGATTTTCAACCTGTTCCAGACTCTCACGGATTATTTCCTGGGAAGTACTGAGCAGTACGACCTGTGAATCAGGACCATGTTCAGCCTGGGAGAGCAGGTCAGCAGCAATAAAGGCGGGATCTGCGTGCTCATCAGCAATAACCAGCACTTCGCTGGGACCGGCAGGCATGTCAATAGGACATCCAAGTATATCAATACTAACTAGCAGTTTGGCAGCAGTTACAAATTGGTTGCCGGGTCCGAAGATCTTGTTGACCCTGGGTACCGCCTTATCGCCATAAGCCAGCAGACCGATTGCCTGGGCTCCCCCGAGTTTATAGATTTCATCTATCCCGAGGTATTTGGCAGCATAAAGCAGGGCTCCACTCACCTTGTTATCTCTGGCCGGAGTTGTAACAACAAGCCTTTTAGAACCCGCAATCTTTGCCGGAATGCCGAGCATCAGAAGCGTAGATGGAAGCACGGCATTCCCTCCCGGAATATAGAGCCCTACATTTTCAATTGCCCTGTATTCCCTGGAACAGACAACTCCTTTCTCTGTTTCAATCTCATATGATGAGGGCACCTGTTTTTGGTGAAATTTGTGAATATTGCCCGCAGCTTTTCGGATGGCATCTTTGACCTTCTCATCCAGCCTCTGCTCAGCTATCTCAAATTCCTCAGGCTGAACCCTCAGCTCATCTCCCGTAAAACCGTCAAATTTACGCGCATATTCCACCGCCTTCAGTATGCCGCCCTGTTTGATCTGCCTTAGTATCGGCTCAACTATTTTAATTGTTTCATCCAGATCAATTGCGGGACGCCTGAGCAGGCTTTCCTGCCCGGCTGTGTCCAATTTGCTATAACTGTATATCTTCATATTCTTTCCGGGATTATTTATTGGCATTCAAATCTATTGTTAGACAATCATATTTTCTATAGGTAAAAGCAGGATCCCCGAGGCGCCTGCGGCTTTCAGATCATTTATGATCCCCCAGAAACGGTCCGCAGGAATTACAGCGTGAACCGCGAGCGAACTCTCATCGGCCAGGTGCAGCACCGTAGGACTCTTCAGACTCGGAATAATCTCACTTACCTTATCAAGTGAATCTTTAGGAATATTCATCATCAGGTATTTGGATTTTTTTGCCGAAAGAACAGAACGTATACGCCCAATAAGATCCTGCAGAATTTCAAATTTCTCCTCATTATCCTTCAGATTATTGTTTGATATCAGAATGGCTTCAGAATCAAATACGTTAAAGGATTTGCTCAGCTTGTTCATCATGAGCGTTGTTCCAGTGGATACAATATCACAAATCAGGTCAGCAATCCCCAGCGAAGGCGCTATCTCCACAGAACCTGAGATCTCAATTATTTTTGCTTCAAGGTTGTTTGCCTTTAAAAAGAGTTTCAGGATATTCGGGTATGAGGTTGCAATAGTCTTACCGTTTATGTCCTCCATTTCCCGGGGCATACCATTAGCCGGGGCCGCAATCATAAGTTTACACCTGCCGAAACCCAGCTTTTCACTTACGGTTATGTTTGCCTGTTTCTCATATACAACGTCCTCTCCTACAATCCCAATGTCCGCAACACCATCCTGAACGTATTCCGGAATGTCGTCATCCCTTAAAAATAATAAATCGACCTTATAATTTCTGGCCGAAACTACAAGCCTTTCTGAATAGACATCTATATCAAGACCACAAAGCTTCAGTAGTTCCAGGGATTTCTCCGAGAGCCTTCCCTTTTTCTGTATCGCAAGTTTCAAATTTCCGTTTTCCATCATTTCCCTGTCGTTTAAAAATAAAAAACCCCGGCATGTGTCGGGGTTACTAAAAAAATATCATATATTTAATTTTAATACAATCCGACACCGTTTGCACAGTTAAAGTGATGAGCATGATGATGTAAAGACACCATGAGGTGATTTACTGCGCGGATTATATTTATTTTCTGGCTTTTCATAATTTATATTTCAAATTTATAAAAATTATTCCTGTTTTCAAAACCTTTATTGAATTACTGGACCCGAATTCTGTAAAAGAATCTCTTTTACCCTGCCAAATGAATTACTTTTATATATAGTCAAATAATATTACATTATTTTATCAGGGTTTCTCTCCCTGAAACCACCGTCATTTACAACTATACTGCGGGGATTATATGTTTATCTTAATTATGGTTTTTGCCGTACTGATTCCCAGGGTAGCCATCTTCCTGCTCTGGTTCTTTACAAACTGGTTCCATGGTATATTCAATAGTATCTTACTGCCCCTGATCGGATTTATTTTTCTGCCCGTTACTCTTCTGTGGTACAGCATGGTTTTCCACTTTTTTGATAACTCCTGGGGTACGGTCCCAATAGTAGGCCTTATAATCGCCCTTTTAATTGACCTGTCTCCGAGCAGTTCGCGAAGATACTACAGAAGGACATATTAATAAAGTATGGCATGTTAAGGCCGGGGAAGTCTGACGTCCTGGAAGAGCCTGAAGCTCAGGAAACTTCCCTCATGGTTGAGCAGCCATTCTTTTCTCCATAGGCCGCCGCCATAGCCTATGAGCTCTCCATTATTGCCAATTACACGGTGACATGGAATAATAACTGAAATTTTGTTCCTGCCATTGGCACCACCAACGGCACGGATTAGCTTTTTGTCACCAAGTCTGTTAGCAAGCTCCAGATAGGATATGGTTTCGCCAAATGGGATCTTCAGCAGTTCATCCCATACTCTTTTCTGAAATTCTGTTCCGGCAGGTTTTAATTTAAGGGTGAACGATTGCCTTTTCCCGCAGAAGTATTCATCCAGCTGCCGCAGGCATTCCTTTAATATCGCATTTTCGGGTGCAGGCACACCGGGAGCTTCATCCTGAAAATACAAGGAGGTAATTGCATCATCTTCAGCCGTAACTTTGATGATGCCTAATTCGGACTTATAATATGCTTCAGACTCAGAAGACATAAAATTCCCCCTTAATCCCCAACTCCGGGCATCAGTTGAAAAACAGATGCTCCGGACTGGAATTATTATAAAATCCTTACTTTGATCGTACGTTCAACCTTCTTCAGGTCCTCGAACAATGATTCTTTATATTTTGTATCCACGTCAGCAATTACGTAACCGATCTTTTCATTTGTGCGCAGATACTGGGAAACAACGTTAACGTCGTTGCGCGCAAAGATGGTATTAATCTGTGAAAGCACGCCTGGAACGTTCTGATGCACGTGAAGCAGCCGGTGCGAATTATTTACAGATGGAAGCTGAATTTTAGGAAAGTTAACGCTCGTATACGTACTTCCGCTCCTCACGTATTCAAGCAGTTTGTTGGAGACAAATTCACCGATATTAAACTGTGCCTCTTCAGTACTGCCCCCGATATGAGGAGTTAAAAGCACATTTGGCAGATTCTGCAGCGGCGATACAAATATCTCATCTGAATCTTTTGGTTCCTCGGGGAAAACATCCAGTGACGCTCCGGCAACCTTGCCGCTTAAAATATTCTCGCGTAATGCGTCAACATCCACAACGAAACCACGGCTGAGATTTAGCAGTATTACGCCATCTTTCATCAGCTTGAATTCATTTTTACCTATAAGATTCCTGTTGGAAGGATTTCCATCCACATGGACAGTAATTACATCCGCAATTTTCAGCAAATCTTCCAGGAAAGATACCCTTGTTGCATTTCCTATGGTCAGCTTGTCAACCACGTCATAATAATAAACATCCATGCCCATTACTTCTGCCAGCATAGATACCTGGGAGCCGATATTTCCGTATCCTATTATTCCCAGCTTCTTACCCCTTACCTCCCTGGCATTTTCTGCAGACTTATCCCAAATTCCCTGATGTGCCTTATTTATCTTGTCATGAAGTCTTCTTATCAGAAAGATTATCTCTGCAATTACAATTTCTGCAACACTGCGGGTATTGCTGTAGGGGGCATTAAAAACAGCTACACCTTTTAAGGAGGCCGCATCCAGGTCAATCTGATTTGTTCCGATACAATAGGCCCCAATTGTAAGGAGATCCTTTGCACTTTCTAGCACTTTCTTCGTAATGTGGGTCCTGGAACGAATCCCAAGGAGCTCAACTCCCTTTAATGCTTCGGCCAGTTCGTCTTCATTTAAACTTCCCTTGCACGTTTCAACATCTACACCCTTTCCCTGTAAAATATCAATAGCAAAGGGATGTATATTTTCCAATAATAACGCTTTCATCTCGCCTATATATTCTTAGTTAATACGCCAAATTTACGATTTTTAGCGGTCATTTTGAAATTAATTAGCCGTGTTCCGGATTAATTCACCCTAAAAGCTGATAATTATACATTTTTATTAATATTTTTCTGAGGACACCTCAGTTAAGATACTCCATGGGCATAATAAAAACCCCGGTCTTTGGACCGGGGAGAAAATCATTCCGAAATGTTGGCAATTATTCTGTATGGTGAGATCAGAATTTCTTCTTAAAAATATCCTTCAACTTTTCTTCAGCCTTTTTCTTTAACTGCTCTTTCAGAGTATCGGTCTTCTGTTCAACCTGTTTCTGGACCTCGGCTTTTTTCTTCTCCAGCTGCTGCTGGGCTTCCTGTTTTACCTGTTCCTGTACTGCCTTTGTGGTGCCCCCTACAACGTCGGCAACACTGGTGGATACTGCCGGGGAATTAATGTTGCCCTTCAGGAAGGCTTTTACGTTAATCTTATCGGCTGAAACCAGATTAACATCCTTCTTAAGCAGGCGGTTAATGGCCTGGTTTGCCTGCTGTTTAAGCTGCCCGGCCGGAATCTGAATGTTCATTGTGTAGTCCAGAGTCTTATCCAGGCCGTTTGAACCCGAAAGCGTCACGTCGTAGTTAAATACCTTGTATGAAAAAGGCTGCACATAAAAACGCCCGTTCCTGATCTGATAAGATGGATTTACATTTGTCAGGACGGGATTCTTTAATTCATCGATCTTAAGCGCATTGCCTACCTCTTCAAAGGGTTTAAAGTTCTTTACTTCTGCCCTCTGCAGATTTAGCGTACCGGTGCTGTTGAAACTGTTCCATGCCGGCATCATGGTCTGATCGAGCGAGGAGGAAAGATTCAAACGTGCATCGAAATTTCCGTGTATGTATTGAGCCATTGGAACAAACTGCTTTACCGTTACAAAACTTTCATAGGTTTTACCAATATCCATATTCTTAATATTGAAATTGAATGCTATATTTGGATTGCCGGTTTCAGGAGCATAGTAGTAACCATCTGAAACCAGACTTCCTCCCAGCAGATTCATGCTCAGACTCTGCATCGTTAGACGCCTGTCCCTGATGGTTATCAACCCCCGGACGTTTTCCAGCGTCAGATTATCATAAATCAATTTAGTTATCGAGGAATTCATAGTAAAATCAACTCTTTCCGGCATTTCAACTGCCCTTAGGTTTTTAGACTGCCCTCCGGCTGCTTTCTTTTGCCCGGCTTTGCTAAGCTTCATCAGCTGGTTTACATCCAGATAACCCGAATTCAGTGAGAGATTTCCGCTTATTGTACCCTTATTAAGCAGATACCCCAGCATATTGTACAACCCGCCGCTGGCATTAATATTATTCTGTCCGATATTCATGCTGAAATTACTAAGGTTGAAAGCCCTGGGAGTCAGCGTAAGCTGACCCTGATTAATCCTTATTTCCTGCGTAAGATCGTTGCTGCCATATACAATGTTTGATACCCCGATATTTCCGGTTGCATCGAGATTATCAATCCTTTTACTTTTTAACCCCCCGATGTTGCCTTTTGCCTGAAAATCAGCCTGTACAATTCCATCCAGCCTTGCAACACCCTTCATGGGGAGTGCATTCTTAAGCTGCCCCAGATTCAATCTTCCATTTACTTTTGTATCCACATAAGGATTTGACCTTGGAGTTGAAAGCCTCAGCCTTGCATCGAAAGGATCGCTCCCCAGTTCAAAATGCAACTGCTTCATGTCAATTACTGTATTGTCGGCAGTGCCTCCCGGGTTAGTAATATTCAGGTCCAAATTCACATTTTTTACCGGAACCGGAAGCTTTGGATACTGGAAATTTCCATTCTGCACCATAAGCTTGATGTTAAACGAGGGAATGCGCGTTTTGTTATATATGCCCTTAACACTGCCTCTTAACTGCATGTTACCTGAAGATTTAAGATCAGCGAAGTTTTCCGAATAGGCAGCAGGAATTAAAGAAACAATATCCTTGAAATCGGTCCTGTTGGCACCAAAGGTCAGGTCTATTGAAATATTGCTGTCGGGCTTTGCTATAAAACCGTCAAACTTCAAAGTCAGGTTATTAATCCTGAGTTCATTTTTGTTCAGCGTAAACTTTTTGGCCGGCATGTTTGCAAAGAGCTCCATATCCAGAAATGCGTTTACTTTGTTCAGATAGGTAATTCCATTAAAATCAAGACTCAGTTCGTCGATCTTTGTTTCTGTTTTAACGTCAAACTTGTCCTTCGAAAAATCGCCGCTGCCCTTATGATTCAGGTTCTTAATAACTGCGGACATATCCGAGGCCTGATCAATATATACAATATTTGCATTATCAATTGAATAATAGTTAAGCATTATATTGACATTTTTTTCTGAGGGTGCGGCTTTCGTTGTATCCGGCCTGGCCTCTTTGGTAATGTTATAGTTTGCAGTACTGTCCTTCAGCACTAATAAACGGATATTTGGCTGATAGAGATTCACCTCTTTTATTATTATGGCCTTGCCTTTGATGACACTCCATAAATCTATCGTAGCATTAAAGGATTCTGCACTTACCAGTGTATCCCCCTTAAAAGGCGCCTTATTAATTATGGAAAAATTGCTGATGCTCAGCGTAAGATCCGGAAAGCTTTTGAACATGTTCAGCCCTACACTTTCAAAATTCAGCGTGGCATTCAGCTGCTTATTAGCCTGCTGCTTTACAATGGTGGCTATTTTGTCCTTGAAGAGCATTGGAAGGAAAAGCATAAGAAGAATAATCACCAGCAGGATAATGCTTACTATGGCAAACTTCTTTTTCATGAGGTACTCTCGTTTTGTTTTTGAGATTTTGGAGGCTTATATGAAATATATTAACTCAATTTTTCATCCCTGTAAAGTCAAATAACATGTTAAACCGCAAAATAACATATTTTGCAAATAGCTTATTTTGGCGACCTGTAATATCTTCTCAGCCATGCACTCAGTCCGTCCAGCCCCGGGAACAACACCCTTTCTGTGATGTTTACCTCATCCAGTTTATCCCTGATCTCCCATTTCAGTTTTGCAGGAATAATTATCCTATAGTGCGAATAAGTCCAGTCCATCAGCCTGGTCGTCAATCCGTGTCGATGCGCAACGGCCAGGGATATTTAAATTTATAATTTCTGAGGTTAAATTAAAACCCAACCTGAATAAGTTAACAAATAATATTAATATTTTCTATTCAGATCCCGGATTATGAAGACATGCATGGATCTACTGAGGAGAAATTACACACGGGGTATTCCTGTTAATCAAACTTTTTTGTGGCATAGCCAAAGGAAAGCTTAATCTTAAAGTACAGGAAATTATCAAATATATCGTTAATAAATCCGATATTTGTGGCCCGTGCACTGATCAGGATGCCTGGGACAGCTTCAATATCCACTCTGTTTCTGCCGGAACGGTAAATATTGAACCCCATTCCAGTGTGCAGCCCTACTGCCATTACCCGGTCTTCACTGTTTTTCTCACTGCGCAGTTGTCCATTTTCATCTACCCAGTAATAATAAAAGTCATACATTTTATAACCAAAACTGATAGCACTGAAATCAAATCCAAGCAGCAGATACTGTGATCTCATGAGCCCCGCAAAGGCAAATGTCTTGAATTCCAGGCCTAAGCTGTAGAGATCAAATCCGTCCTCAATTACCGACTTCAGGCTGCTGTTACTCTCTGCGTGTGTCCAGCCATATCCGGCTATGAGGCTTATCCAGTTATTTTTGTCTATATATCTGCCTGAACTGAGGCTGAACTGTGTAATTGTCCTGAAATCCGGATTATTTATTACTCCCTTCTCAATTGCAAGGCCCAGCCACTGGTACTCCTCGGCAGCCAGGTCTTCATCCTCCCATTCTGCTTCGTGCCCAGCCTTACTGCCAAATGACCGCCTCTCCTGCTGTCTTTCGTAACGCATCTGAGCAAGAACATCTGCCAATGGATAATATGTTAATATGAGTAGTATACACCAGAAGATCATCTTCAGTGAAATAGCAGTAATAAATGCAGTACATGTGTTCCTCTTCATGCATCCTCCGGTAATAATTAATGGAAGCGCAATTATTGTGCCTTAAAGAACTTTATATTAAGAGGATTTTGAGGGACCGGACTCTTGGAATGTCTGATATTTCATACAGATTGTTGCGAAATGAACACATGTTACTGTAAAAATAAGAAAGGCGGATCTTGCATCCGCCTTTCTTATTCATCAGTTTATAGTCACGTGCTCTTAGCTGAGCAGTGACTCAAGTTTATTTCTTATTGTGCTCTCTATAGTGCCCTTGAAGGGTAATGCTGCCATAGGAAGATTTCCCTCAAGGTTCACCTGTGAGGGTTCGACAAATATTTCTCCATCGACGTTTATTCCCATAGCACGAAATGAAAAATTTCCCTTATTCCCGTTCCAGGTTTCTTTCATGTCTGTGATCTGACTTCCATACTGGTTTTTCAGCTGTGAGACCAGATTGCGAACCCTGCTGGCGGCTTCACCTTCACCAAGATTATGCGGAACTGATATTTTCATTTTTGCCATATAATAACACCCTTTTATTTGTTAAGTTTGTAAGTTAAATTTAACAAAATTCCCGACCGGCAAAAGTTAGATTTCAATCCCCTGGAAACCGCATGGCTGTTGCTGCCGGTTTAGTTTTAGCCCAGCATAAAGTACTCGTTAAACGGCTCTTCAAAATCCTCAGGTATGTATTCACCGCTCTTCTTTATTAGTTTATACTTTCCAAAATATTCACCCCGTGAAATTTTTTCGAGCATTACGACCAGCTTGTCAATGTCTTCTACTGTATTATAGCAGCCAAAACTTATACGAACCATGCCCGGCATGTTTGACTTGTCTCCGCCTAAAAGCTGTATACGCCAGGATTCAGCTTCCTCTTCATTAAGATGCAGCAAATGAACTACATAGGGATGAGCACAGAAGCAGCCGCTGCGAACCCCGATTCCGCCCTCATAACCAAGAATTGCTGCTAAAAGAAAATGAGGTACCCCATCCAGATTAAAAGGAATCACACCTACTTTTTCACCCGCGCGTGCAGGGTCAGTTTCGCCATATATTTTTATTCCGGGAATTGAGGAAAGCCTTTCCAGGCAGTAGGCGGTTAATTCTCTTTCATGCTCTGCTACTTTATCCATACCTGTCCTCATTAGCACCTGGGCTGCTGTGGCCATGGCAACCGCCCCAACAACGTTAGGACTTCCGGCTTCGTCCCTGTCGGGAGTTCCGCCCCAGTAAACCTCATCCATGGTCACAACGTTCACCGTACCTCCGCCACTATACTCGGGTTTGCCCTGCAGGAATACTTCCTTTGGACCAACCAGCGCTCCGGTACCAAAAGGTGCATACATCTTGTGCCCGGCCAGGACGACAAAATCCAGATGCTCCGGATCTCCCTCCGGCTTCATATCTATCCTGCGGTGAGGAGCTAGTTGGGCGGCATCCACGAGGATCTTTGTTCCGGCTTCATGAGCCTTGCGTGCCAACCTGTGAATCGGCTGAATGAAGCCTGTCACGTTTGAAGCACCCGTAACAGTTACCAGTGCAATCCTGCCCTTATATTTTTCAAGCAATCTGTCAAAATCCTCTTCATCAAACCTGCCGTCATAAGTTGCCTTTACGTGCAGAACTTCTGCACGGTCACGCCATGGCAGGTCATTCGAATGATGTTCCAACTGAGTGGTTATAACTACAAAACCTTCAGGAATCTGAAGACGGTAGGACAATTTATTAATTGCTTCGGTAGTGTTTTTGCCGAATATTACAGTATTCTTTGTAAGATCGGCTCCCACAAACTCTCCGATTATTTCGTGCGCCCTGTCATAAGCAGCAGTACTTAATCTGGATTTGAAGCCCGTCCCTCTGTGGACACTGGAATAATATGGCATAAATTCTTCGATGGCTTTCATTACTTCCAGAAGCGGCGGCGTGCTGGCCGCATTATCCAGATTTACATAAGGGACTTTACTCCCATCTAAAAGCGGTACTTTACGGTCTGTTCCCAGAACACGGTCGTGAAGGTTAAACGATTCATTAAAATCAATATCTCCGAAGGCTGCCGTTTTTAATTATTTTACGGGTTCATCATCTCCGGTT
>JBLMZM010000241.1:0-22651 GCA_050258815.1 Ignavibacteriales bacterium | reverse complement strand
TGTGATGCGCCGCCGCCCATAGAACCGCTTCCCTGTGACATTCCGCCTGAAGCACCGGAGGACATTCCGCCGCCAGTTGAAGCCATTGCAGAGGATGAAGAAACAGGAACTATAAGGTTCTTTAGTTCTTCAATATTACTTCTATAGTCTCTTTCGTATCTCATTCTTATCGGGAATCTCATTCTGCCTTCTAAGACAATTCCAAGGTTCTGCCCGCCAATAGCTGTTTCAATTATGTCCTGAAGGTCACGAATATTAACTCCATATCTTGCCGCAGCTTCACGTTTTACCTGTATATCCATGTAGTAGCCGTTCTGAACTCTTTCTGCAACAACATCTGCAGCTCCGGGGACATTTTTAAGTATCTGCTCAGCTTTAATTGCATAGTATTCAAGTGTATCCAGGTTTGGACCAAATATCTTAAAGCCTATATCCGTTCTTACGCCTGTTGCAAGCATGTTTATACGATTTATGATTGGCTGTGTCCATCCGTTCCTTACGCCAGGGATCTGAAGCTTGCTGTCGAGCTCACTTATAATCTCCTGTTTGGTTATTCCGGGTCTCCACTGATCCTTTGGTTTAAGCAGAATAATTGTTTCGATCATGCTTAGTGGTGCATTATCTGTTGCAGTCTCGGCGCGCCCTGCTTTACCTAATACATGATGAACCTCTGGAATTTCTTTTATTATCTTATCCTGCTCCTGAAGAATTCTGTTTACCTCTGTTATTGAGGCATTAGGCAGCGTAACAGGCATATAAAGAATTGATCCTTCATCTAGCGGAGGCATGAACTCACTACCGGTTCTTAATACCATAGGTACTGTGACAAGTAAAGCAAGAATGTTTAATCCTATAGTTATTTTTCTGTGCTCCAATACCCAGTGGATTACAGGCCTGTAAAGCCTGATAAAGAAATTTGTGGTAGGGTTCTTATCCTCAGGACGGAATTTGCCTCTCATAAGCATTGTCATAAGAACCGGAATAAGTGTAACTACGACTATTGCAGAACCCGCCATAGCAAATGTTTTTGTGAATGCCAGGGGCTTAAACATCTTTCCTTCCTGGCCCGTAAGCATGAAAACGGGCAGGAATGATACCAGTATTATAAGCTCGGAAAAGAATATTGCGCGGCCTACCTGCTTTGCAGACATGATTGAAATGTCCATGTATTCTTTATTTGTCAGATGTCCCTTTGTTTCAAGCGCCTTTGCAAGATTCCGGTAGGCGTTCTCCACGAGCACAATGGACGAGTCGACAATCACTCCAACTGCCAGAACAATTCCGCCCAGGCTCATAACATTTGATGTTATACCGAAAACATACATGAGTATAAAAGCAATAAGCACCGAAATAGGAAGTTCTATTAGTATTCTTACGATACTCCTGAAGTGGAGTAAGAATATAGCAACCATGATGGCAACAGTAATTGAAGCTTCAATTAGTGCCCTTTCAAGCGTGCCGACTGCCTCACGAATCAGAGTGCTTCTGTCATAGGACGGAACAATTTCAACTCCGGCAGGAAGACCCGGCTTTATCTCCTCTATTTTTGCTTTGACCCTGTCTATCACATTCTTCGCATTTTCACCGCTTCTCATTACAATAATGCCGCCCACCGTCTGGCCTTCGCCGTTTTTATCCAGAGAGCCGCGCCTGATATCGCCCCCGATCTGAACGTTTGCAACGTTACTTATCAAAACCGGAACACCGTTGCTTTCAGAGCGGACTACAGTATTTTCAACGTCTTCCTTGCTTTTTATATACCCCTGGCCGCGTACAAAGTATTCGGCATCATTTCTTTCTATGATTTTACCGCCCACTTCATTATTCGTCCTCTGCACCGCGTTTACAATGTCAGAAACAGTAAGATTATAAGCCCTTAATTTCATCGGATCTACGTCCACCTGATACTGCTTTACGAATCCACCTATTGAGGCTACTTCGGCTACTCCATCAACCGAAGCAAGTTTGTATCTTACATACCAGTCCTGTATTGACCTCAGAGTGCCAAGGTCATAGCCCTTTCCTTCAACTGTATACCAGAAAACATGCCCCACGCCCGTGCCGTCAGGTCCAAGTGAAGGCACAACACCGGAAGGTAGCTGAGCCTGAACTGTGTTGAGGCGCTCAAGAACCCTTGTTCTTGCAAAATATGTATCAATATTATCCTCAAATATTACAAACACGAAGGACATACCGAACATTGAGTTTGCTCTTACAGCCTTTACACCCGGCAGTCCCTGAAGTCCTGAAGCGATGGGAAATGTTACCTGGTCCTCAATAATTTCGGGTGAACGCCCCATCCATTCTGTGTATATGATTACCTGGTTTTCCGATAGATCAGGAATTGCATCAACCGGCAGGTTAATGACGCTGTAAATACCGAATCCGATTACTATCAGATAGATAAGTATTACAATAAACCTGTTCTTTGAACTCCACTCAATCAATTTTTCGATCATTAGCTGACTCCTATTTAGCACTTATAGAGTTATTATAACCTGGCGTGCCAAAGCTTTATTTACATTTGATTTCAACTTTTTTGGTTTTCTGCAACCTTAATTTCCTGTTAACTCTGATTGTGTTTAATTAACTGCCGGTTGAATGCCGAATCCATGCTTTTTAGTGAAGGAGCATTCTCACGCGGGGATATGTTGTGTTTACCCATGCTCTTAATCACATAAGTAAACCCTGCAATAAAGAGAGCAACCATTAAAGCGTAACCGAGGATTAAAATTATTTGTACCAGCATCTTTATAAACTCATTAAGTTATATTGATGCTGTAAGGGCAACATGTATGCCAGATAATAAACGTTGATTTTGAAGGAAATACACAAGATTGGTTTTACAGACCCTTAAATAATTTAAGGGTCACCCTTAAATAATTTAAGGGTGAGAGAATAAAAAGCCGGGAACTGCCGCCGGGATCAACTCATTCACTATGAGAATATAAACCTGGTTAATCCCTGATTATTTTATACTGTTCAATTTTTGAATAAAGCGTAGGGACGGATATCTGCAGAATGTCTGCTGTGCGCTGCTTATTCCAGTTATTGGCATTAAGGACGCGCTTAATATGAATTTTTTCCACTTCAGCCAGGCTCAGATCATCGCTGTAATCCATCTGAGGCATATTTCCGGATTTCCGGATGAGGATATTTTCCTTCAGAAGGACGTCGCCTCCTGTCAGGACAACGGCCTGCATCAGTGTATTTTCAAGTTCACGTACATTACCGGTCCACTCGTGCTCTTTCAGCATTTCCATTACATTTTCAGGGATCTTACTAACATTTTTATGTAATTCCGCGTTAATTTTACCCAAAAAATGATTTACCAGAAGAGGTATATCCTCTGTTCTTCTTCTAAGCGGGGGTATTTCTATATCAACTACTTTTAGCCTGTAGTAAAGGTCCTCCCGGAACTTCCCTTCGCTGATAAGTGTAGTGAGGTCTTTATTGGTTGCTGCTATAATGCGGGCTTTCATAGGTATGGAAACCTCGCCGCCTACCCTCTCGAATTCCCTGGCCTGCAGCACTCTTAATAGTTTTACCTGAAGCTGTGGTGAAATTTCGGAAATTTCATCCAGGAAAATGGTACCTTCGCCGGCAAGCTCAAACTTTCCTTTTTTATCCCTTACAGCCCCGGTAAATGCCCCCTGTACATGCCCGAAGAGCTCGCTTTCAAGAAGAGTTTCAGTAAGGGCGGTACAGTTGACGGCTACAAACGGGTATTTTTTTGTAATTCCGCTATAATGTATGCTCCTGGCTACAAGTTCCTTCCCGGTACCGCTTTCTCCGTTTATCAGCACAGTTACCCTGCTTGATGAAACCTGCCCTATTTTCTTATAAACATCCTTCATCTCAGCCGTTTTACCTATTATGGTATTCTCCAGGTCGTAATTTGAAGATTCAATTATTATAAATGAGGAAAGCTGTTCGCTTAACTTCTTATTCTCCAGCGCTCTTTTTACGGCCACTTTTAATCTTTCAATTTCAAGCGGCTTTTCTATATAATCGTATGCACCCTTCTGCATAGCCATAACCGTGGAATGCATGTCGTCATGTGCTGTTATTAATATAACCTGGACGTGGTTATCCATAGCCTTTACTTTTTCCAGCACTTCCAGTCCATTCAGCCCCGGCATCCTGATGTCTGAAATTACAAGATCTATTTCCTCTTTTCCGGCAATCTCAACGCCTGCAGCGCCATCAGGAGCTGAAAGCACCTCATAGCCCTGTTTTTTAAGATAATTTGTTATTGTTTTCCTTATTGATTCATCATCATCAATTATAAGAATTCTTTCCATATTACTCGTTGGTTCCTCTGGGTAAGAGAATTTCAAATGTAGTCTCTCCCTGTTTAGCGTTAACAAGACTTATCGTTCCGCCATGCTGTTCAACAATCTTTTGCGAAATTGAAAGTCCAAGTCCTGTTCCCGAAGCCTTCGTTGTCACAAACGGATCAAAAACCTTTTCAGGGACTTCAATACCGATGCCGCTGTCTTTTATCTGAATCTGAAGGTATTTGCCGTTTAGCCTCGATGCAACTGAGATTACCCCGTTACTGCCGACTGCTTCAAGTGAATTTTCAATTAAATTTATAAATACCTGCCTTAACTTTTCCTCATCTGCATTGAGTTCAACAGGCTGTACATCATTAACTATTTTAATATTATTCAAATCCATCCGGGCCAGGAACTGTCTTTTAACGTCCTCCACAAGCTCCATAACGTTAAGCTTTGTGCAGTTGAGTTCCGACTGGCGGGAGAACTGCAGCACCTCTTTTACAAGATTATTCAGCCTCTGGATTTCTTTTTGAATTATCCGGAATGAATCTTCATCTTCCTCATTAAGCTTCAGGCTTTCAGATAATATATCTGCGTTCATTTTTATTGAAGTAAGCGGTGTTTTTATTTCATGAGCCAAAATGGCCGACATCTTTCCCAGAGCGGCAAGCTTCTCAGCCTGAAGAAGCTTATTCTCAAGCATTTTTCTTTCAGTTATATCAACCTCAACAAACATATGCCCTGCGTACCTTGTCTCCTCGAAGTAAACCGGAGATATGGTTACCAGTATATCTTTCCTGTTCCCTGCAGCATCAGTGTATTCAATTTCACACTCATAATTCTCCTTTTTTTTCAGGGCTGAAAGTACACCCCTGGCCTCTCTGCTTTCCAGATTCCTGAACTGCAGGTTGATAATATTCTCATTCAGGACTTCTGAAGGCTCCTTACCCAAAAGTCTGAAGAATGTCTTATTTGCTTCAAGAATCCTGGCATCCCGGCCTACAACTGCAATTGAAGCCTGCGATTTTTCAAATGCATTCAGGAGCAATGTAATTCTTTGTTCTTTATCTTTCAATTCTTCGGAATTCTGATGCAGCGTCATTGCCATCTCATTAAAGGCCTCTGCCACTTCACCCAATTCATCATTTGAATTAATGGAAACCTTTGTACTGAAATCGCCATGCTTTATCTCCAGCGCCTTGTTTTTTAGCTCTTTTAACGGATAGGATATTACAATGTTTATTAAAATAGCCATGCTGATGCTTACTATCATTCCGCCTAACATGCTTAATACAAAATAGCTAAGCCATTGCTCCTGGCTGACTCCCATAAGTGCACGCCCGAGCGGAACCTGAATGAGCATTATTATTATTGGTACCAGAACAAAAGCAATCAGCATTACTTTTCTGTTGATACTGAAATCACGTACCCTGTCCAGTGCTTTTGGAAACATATTGAATTTTCCAACAGCAACAGAAGTAAACATTATCACACCGACCAGAAAGGCCAAAGGACTGGCTTCAACTAAATAATAAAAACCTATTATCCAGGGAATGAACATACCAAAAATGAAAGATGTAAGATTTGTTATCGTTAGTCCCACCAGGAATGTAATAATCTGCATTCTCACCTGCTTTGAGGTCTCCTTTTTATACCTTCTTAGCAGTACCAATGCAGAAAAACCAAGGAGAAATATATACCAGATCAGATAAACCGGATATAAAGCTGTAAAATGCGGCGCGAAATGCATATGATGCGCATGTGATTCCTTCACAAGGTAACCGCCCCAGAGCAGCATTAGAACAATAACCGACGGAAGAAGTATAACCGAAGCCTTCAGATAACCTGTTTTTCTGTCCTTTGGGAAATTCCACGCAAAAAAGGTCAACGTAATATTTATTAACAGAAGAAAGGAATGGCATGACCTATCCAGTATTGTTACATCTCCCGAGGTCATTACAAGGAAATGAATACCATGCGAGATTATATATCCTACTACGAGCAGCAGAGTAAGCAGGAATAATTTACTGTTATAATTGCCTTTATCCCTGGAATATATAATTACACTTAGGCCAATTGCAGCCAGGATTGTGGAAACTAGAAATATAAGGTCAGTTATATCGGGTTTCATAACTACTTTTTAAGTGAAGGTATGTTGGTTTATTCTTTAATTTTACTATAAAATTGTAGCTTAATATATGACAAAGTTAACTATTGTTCAATCCAATGCTTCATCTATGCTGTATTTTTGCATTGAACAATTTGAGTTATATAGGGGCATCAATCCGGGTATAATGCTACACTATTGAAGTCTTTCTTAAGATAGTACGGAATGACCGGCTAAAGCATCACTTTAAAAAAGTCATCTCACATGTATCGCATTTTCGTGTATGCACGCAAATTGTACCACCGCATTCTTTGCATGTCCATTTTTCTTTCTCGTTTTCCAGAAATTTATCCATTCCGCAGGCATTAATATCTTCCAGGTTTTTTATCATACTTATACCATATTTAGTTCTATATCTCTTATCCAAATGCTTCAGATTATCACAAGGATAATTTTCACATCCGTAGCAATACTTTACCTCTCCGCTGGAAAATACTGTACAGTTTTTGATATTACATTTAGTACGGGTCTGGGGTTTGGAAGAATCTGAGCCCCTGCAGCCCACACATTTGTTTCTTGCTCTTAAATGTGCCCTGCAGACCCCGCAGTTAATTCCACATGGGGCAATGAGTGAAGTTGAGTTTAATGGTTCCATTTTGTGAACTCCTCCCGAAAAAGGATTCTGTATTTGGATTTATCAGGACTGTTTTGCGATACCGTCAAAATACACTTTACAGATTGCTTTGTCAACCGGAACTATATTAAACTCAACAATTCACCTTCAGCCATGGCATCATTATAATTTGACTATGCATAGTATCTTCTGCTTTTCTTCACCTTATTCTTCCACTGCTTATTACTGCATGCCGGTCTGATGATTGACTGCTAACATGTTCACTCAGCTTAAACCTTGAAACGAGCTCCTGCAGGTTAACCGTCAGTCTGTTCAGATCCTCTGCTGCATGGGCAATCTGTTCAGTTCCTGCAGCACTCTGCTGGGTAACAGATGAAATACCATCAATGTTTTTACTTATCTGCTCTACTGTACTGGACTGTTCCTCACTTGCTGCGGCTACCTGTGAAACAATATCAGAAACTGTTTGATTTACATTTAATATCTGGACTAGTGCCAAAGATACAGATTCAGTCAATTCCATACCTTCTTCTACTGCTTTTGATGCATCAGTCATTGAGTTATCTGCTGCCTTTGCCTCTGATTGAATCTGTCTGATGGTATCGGCGATTTCCTTTGTTGCCTTGGTCGTACGCTCAGCAAGTTTTCTTACCTCATCTGCCACAACTGCAAATCCTCTTCCCTGCTCCCCGGCTCTGGCTGCTTCGATTGCAGCATTTAATGCAAGTAAGTTAGTCTGATCTGCAATGTCATCAATTACCTGTGCAATTTCACCGATCTGATCTGTTTTCCTGGCAAGTGAAGTAATCTTCTCACCTGTAGATTTAGTTGATTCTACAATCCTAAGCATACCTTTTTTAGTATCTGCTACCTTTTTAGCACCTTCTTTTGCGCAGTCGCTTGCTAGACGCGAATTTTCGGCTGCTTTTGCTGCATACTGGCTGCTTTCAAGTATTGTCTTTGTCATTTCTTCTACGGCACTGGCCACCTCTGTTGTCTGCTGCGACTGCTCCTGGCTGCCTGCAGCCATCTGTTCACTTGAACTTGAGATTTCATTTGCAGAGCTTGCCGTAGCTTGTGTGGCCTCATGGACCTGTAATATTAATGAGTTCAAAGACTCAGCAAATTTATTTGCATTATCCTGCATCATTTTATAAGTACCGTTATATTCTCCTGTCATTCTTGCCGTAAGGTCGCCTTTGCCTACCTTTTCAACTACTGATTCATAATCCCTGACATTTTTAATGATTGTTTCAAGCGTATCGTTAAATCCTGCAACTATCTGTCTGTATCCGCCTTCATATTTTGAAGCATTACCCCGTTTTTCCAGATCGCCGTTTATTGCGGCCGCAGTCAAACTGTTAACCTCTGCAATCAGATCCCTGACGGTTTGGGTTACCTTGTTTAATACAGGTGCTATTTCGTCTTTGTCGTCATACATCGGGGCAGTAAAACTCACGTCGCCTCGTGCAATCATATTAAGAGCACCGCATATGCTATTATCAACCTGATAAACAAACTGATCAAGTGCTTTACCCAGTTCCCCCAGTTCATCTTTAGTCTGCAGATCTGCCCTTGCCTTTATGTGTCCTTTACACATTTCATTGGCCATAATGAGAATCTTATCTATCGATCCTTTGATTCGGTTTGCAATCAAAGTACCAAAACCAGTTGCCAGAATGAACCCGGATATAACTAAAATAAGCAGGGTGGTACCAGCAGTTGAAGCTTTACTATCACTCTGCAGGTAATTCAGCCGGCATATATCTGAATTGATCTCAATCAGCTTTGCTATGGAAGCATTAGCCTCGACTAATTTATTTCTGACTTCACCGTTCATAAGAGCAAATGCTTCCTCATCATGCATATCTCTTGCTAAAGCCAAAGCTTTCTCCCTCTGGTATTTATATTTTTCATAAGCATCATGGAATTTTGCCAGGTTTTCTTTTTCTGCCTCAACAAGCTCTGTTTTGCTGTACTTATCTACCAACTGCTCGACAATCCTTAGTGATTCATTAATCTTATTATCAATACTTTCTCTATCCTCTTTGGTTTTTGATAATAAGAAACTCCGCATATCCCCGCGTACCGTAAGCAATTCTGCTCTTGCTTTTCCCAGATCTATGATTGGATTTACACGATTATCGTACATATCATGAACAGTACTACTGATCGAATTTATATTTATATAACCAACGACTCCTATAATCGTTGATATAAGAGCAATTATCATAAAGCTTAACAGAAGCTTTTTTCTTATTTTCAGGTCATTGAACCAATTCATAGCTAGTCTCCCCTTGTCTATTGATTGGATTTATAAATTGATACACTATCGGATTATAATCCATAATAGTTTAGCGAAGAGTACTTTTAAGCAATTGATTTAGTTAAATCCTTTACGGGAATCTTTCTGGAGGGATTACTTCAGGAACTAATTCCTTCCTCTAAACTGTTAAATAAAGATACAAAAAGGAGGTAGTTCTGGCTTTACTTAATTTGTGATTCGGTACTAATCAGAAGAAAGAGAAAGCAGTTTCAGAAACAAAAAAAAGGAGAAATGAAAATGAGAAAAATAAAGTCATATAACCCGGTTAATTTATCAGGACTCGTTGTTATGTTATTATTTATGAGCATCACTGCCCTTGCCCAGGATAGTACTATGATGCAAACACCTTCAACCAGGGATCAATCACCGGCTATCCAGGGACAATCACCGTCATCACAGGATCTGTCCTTCAATACCAGCGCATCCCAGCTGTCTAATGATCTGGTCAAACAGACAGGCCTTTCGACCGATAAATCCGCCAAAATCAGCCAGATTCTTATTGATTATCGCAATAATGTGGCTGCGGCGAAAAATAAGTATTATCAGGATAGGAAGACTTCAGACAATAACCAGAACACTGACGAAAACCAGAGTGTTACCGGCGGACAATCTAAAGTTGATATGAACGGCATCCTTGGAGACGATGTACAACAGTATTACACAGGCGCAACTCCTGATCTGATGTCGGATTATAAAGATGCCGATAAAAATGCCGATAACGACATAAAAGATGTATTCGATAACGACGTACAGAAATCCAGATACGAACAGGTTAAGGGTCAGTGGTGGAAAGATGTAAAAAATAAAGTATTTACGTCTCTGACTCAGAACCCGCAGAATCAAATAAAATAATACCAGCTTAAAATCTCAAAAGCGAAAAACCTGAGAATCGTGAAAATTTCTTATTCCGGTTCTCAGGTTTTTCTTTAATCTGCCTGATTCCGGGATTTCAGGGATCCCCCAGGGGCCGGAGAACGGGTTCAAGTGAATATTTATTTGAAAAATAACTCCTTATTTAGTTATTTTTAACTATTTGCCGGCCGGATATAAGGGTGTGGGAATTAATTTTTGTTGCATAATTTTTTTAATAATACCGGAGTACTGATTGGAATGGATTAGTGACCCTCAGAGTTGGATAGCGCTTATTACACTGGTTGTTCTGGAAATTGTTCTGGGAATAGATAACATAATTTTTATTTCAATACTCACGGGTAAACTTCCAAAGGAAACTCAGAATAAGGCCAGAATAACGGGACTTTCACTAGCAATGTTCACCAGAATTGCGCTGCTGTTTTCTTTGTCCATAATTATGAGACTGACCTCCCCGCTTTTTACCATATTCCAGGCTGAGATCTCAGGCAGGGATATTATTTTAATTGCCGGAGGCCTTTTCCTTCTGGCAAAAAGCACTCATGAGATTCATGAAAAGCTTGAGGGAGAGGGAGAAGATGCGGTAACCAGGATATATCCATCCTTTACTTCCGTAATTATACAGGTCATTTTGCTTGATATAGTATTCTCCCTTGATTCTGTTATTACTGCCATAGGTATGGTGGATGAACTTGTTATTATGATTATTGCAGTAGTAATTGCAGTTGGCTTCATGCTTGTGTTTTCTGGAGTAGTAAGCAGGTTCGTACTGGGACATCCTACAATAAAAATGCTTGCATTAAGCTTTCTTTTGCTGATCGGTGTATCCCTCATAGCGGAGGGATTTGATCAGCATATACCCAAAGGCTATATATATTTTGCAATGGCATTTTCGGTATTTGTTGAGATGCTGAACCTTAAGATCCGGGCAAGGAAAGCTCCTCCTGTGCATTTAAGGAATACATATGCTGAGCAGGAGCCGGGCAAATAAACTTTACCCTGCAGCTAGGTTTGACGGAGAGATTAAATTACTGGCAGTTTAAAAAAGAAAGTGCTTCCCACGCCTAATTCACTTTCCGCCCATATTTTGCCCGATTGAGATATTACAAATTCCTTGGCTATTGCAAGCCCCAGACCGCGGCCCCGGGGATTATTACCAATTTGGACAAATTTGTCGAATATTTTTGTCAGATTTTCTTTCTCAATTCCCGGTCCCTGGTCTGTAACTGAAAACTTGACGAAATTACCATCCTTAGAACAACAGATCCTTAATGTCCCGTTTTCCGGAGTATAGCGAATAGCGTTTGTTATCAGGTTAGCAAACACCCAGACAGTCTTCTCAATATCTGCTTTAATCGGAGGCAGGTCAGGTTCAATGTTGGTTTCAACTATTATTTTTTTGTCACTAATGAGCATCATAAGGGAAGTCAGTGCAAAATCGGTTATTTCATCGGCAGTTGTAATTCCTATCTTTAATTTTATATTCCCGGATTCAGTCTGAGAATAGTCCAGCAGTTCATTCACCATTTTTGAAAGCCTTAGTGTCTCCTGACGGACAGTACGTACAATCTTTTGATGAGCTTCACTAAGTTCTCCAAGACGTGTGTCTTCAAGCAGCTTGACACTTAAATTTATTGAGGATAATGGGGTTTTAAGTTCATGGGATACTGTTGCAAGCAAATTGGTTTTGGCCGTATCCCGTTCCTCATAGCTGGTAACATTTTTTAAAATAATAATATATCCGATTGTACTAGAAGAATCGCTCCCGTTTTCCGTCAGCCTGGTCTCAACTACCTCTTTGGAAAAATAAGCTTCCCTCTGATTTAAGAGCACGGGAATGTAGCTTTCCAAATGATTACCCGAAGATTGACCAGGAACTATTGTTCCTTTTAATACTTCACGCATCAGATCGTTATTTAATGCAACATCCGGCGCATATTTACCAGAATAATCAGATTCCTTAAGTCCCGTAATTTCCTGTGCTACTTTGTTTAAAGAAAGAATAATTTTATTCTCATCAATTACAAATATTGCATCATTCAGGCTATGTATTATCGTCTCCATTCTCTTTTTTTCCACAAGGAGTTTATGAAGGTTATTTTCTTCATATTCCCTTAATTTTGCAGACATACTATTAAATTCTTTTACAAGTACACCCAGTTCATCTGCCGATGAGAACAGGAGTTTCTGGTTATAGTCGCCTTTTGAAATAGCTTTAATCTTATTTGTCAGTTCATATATCGGCCTCAAAATATAGACCGGGAAATAGAGTATGAATGCAAGTGCTATTAAAAGGCTTATCCCTGTCAGAATCACCATATAGCTGGTTACCTGACGGGCTGTACCGGCTGCTCTTTCATTCTTATGAATTATAGCGTTGGAGTTTAGTTTATATATTCCAGTTATTGAAATACGAACATCTTCGTATTTATCCTTCAGTTGAACAGCGTTTGTTACATCACTTTTTTTACCAACCTTATCCAATAAATACAGAAAAATGGAATAATCCTGCTTAAGTACATTAATAATTTCCCCCTCTCCGGGCTCAGTGATATTATTCTCTTCAGCCTTTAGATTGTCATTGAATAAATTTATAAGTGATTGGCGTTCATTTTCATCCTTTATCTCGGGATCGTGCTTTAACAGGTTCTTTTCAGTATGCTGAACATAAAGGCCATCTAATGCTCTCAGCATATTGGAAGTATATTCAATCGATTTGTAGTTATCCTTGATTATTGCTCCTGAGTCCCTGGACAACAGTAAAATAAATTGTGAACCCATTGCACCAAGTATTAGAATTATAAGGAATAATAAGGATAAGAGTAATAATATTTTTATCTTTAACTTATTCATGGCTTGATACGATTAAAACGTCTATTTGCGAATTTTTTGTCAGCTTCATTAAATCTTTGAATATATTTTTCTTTGTAAGAGACTGAAAAAAACTGATATTCGGCTTACCCAGGACAATCATTCCAACTCCCTTTTTCTTTGCAAAATCAACTATAGTTTCTGCGATATTACCGCTTTTAACTTTTACTATCTCTGCATCAAGCTCAGTTGCAAGCTTAAAATTATTTATCAAATGCCTCTGTTCTGAGCCTTGAATATTTTCCGGACTTTCGGCAGGTGTCTGTACATAAAGTACGTACCATTTAGAATTATAAAGGGAGGCCAGCCGGGCCGATCTCCTCACAAGGTTTGACCCCGACTTACTATTACTGCTAAGGCAGGTCAGGACTGCATTATTGCTTTTAGGAGGAACAATAAGGTCCTTTTTTATTTTACGCCCTACTTGTCGTGTCACCTCTCTTAAGACCAATTCTCTGAGCTGAAGCAGTTTTTCTGCCTGGAAAAAATTATTTAGTGCTGTAGGGATCTTTTCCTCATCATAAATTTTCCCTTCTTTCAGCCTGTCAATCAGATCATTTATTGTAAGATCAATGTTTACAACCTCATCTGCCATTTCGATTACACTGTCAGGCACGCGCTCCTTTATTTCTACGCCTGTAATTCTTTCAACCTCCTTATTAATGCTTTCTATGTGCTGAATATTTACCGTACTGATAACATTAATACCCTGTTCAATTATCTGAAGCACATCTTCCCATCTTTTAACATACTTCGACCCTGGAATATTTGTATGTGCAAGTTCATCTACAAGTACCACCTCCGGTCTGCGGATAAGAATTGCATCCACATCCATTTCTTCGAGAACTTTCCCCTTGTAGTATATTGCCTTCCTTTGAATAACAGGCAGTCCGATTGTTAGCTTTCTTGTATCCTCCCTCCCATGAGTTTCAATAAACCCAATGCATATATCAATTCCGCTTTCAAAAAGGCTGTGAGCTTCCTGAAGCATCCTGTATGTCTTTCCTACACCGGCTGCCATACCAATATAAATCTTGAATTTTCCTCTCCTTGAGGCTTTTATCATCTCAAGGAAACGTTCAACTGATTTCTCTCTTGTATCTTCAGAAATATCCAAAGCTAGAGTTTCCTTCTTATTACATCAAGTTTATAAATTTCATTTTGCCAGCATTCACCATTTTCTATAACTTTATTCTCACCGGTTTTATAGAAACCCAGACGTGTTATAACATTTATTATTTTCCCCACCATTTTCATATCACATCCTGTTATTTGATTGAACAGATCGGGTTCAGAATATATTTTATAACTAATAATCAAGTGCTCTTCCTCAATGCGGATGTGAAGAATGGTCAGAAATTTTTCAGTTCGCTCTTCCAGACCAATTCTGTTTAATGTGGTTTTTAAGGTAAGGTAAGGGAATTCCTGCATCAGCCAATTGGAAACAATTTGAGCTGCTGCCTGAAGGTCATCTATATCATCCTTTGCCAAAAGGTACTTTAGGCGCCGGGTATCATCAGTACTAGTTAAAAGCTCTTTGATTTGTTTTAACATTTTGTCACCTTCATTGCCCATAAAGAAATATAATAAATAAAATATCCTTTTATTCCTGATTTATTTCTCAGAGTCAGCTTGTCATAATTCACTATTAAATATTATAAGTATTCATTTAGTCTTTTCCTGAAATACGGTCCAGTTCAAGATTTAACATAAGCACATTTACTTTTTCTGGCCCAAACCAGCCGAACCATGATTTCTCAGTATTTCTGTTTATCAGCTCCTTCAATCTGTCTGCAGAGACTCCCCGGACTTTTGCAATCCTTGCAATTTGTATTACTGCACCCTGGGGGGAAATATCAGGATCCAGCCCGCTGCCGGAAGCAGTAACCATTTCAACAGGGATATCAGATTTTTTTATTCCCGGATTGTGGATTAGAAACGTATCAATTCTGGCATTAACCTTCCTGATATAATCAGGATTTGCCGGACCGGAGTTTGAAGCGCCGGATGCTGCCGCATTGTAATCCACGGCTGAAGGGCGTCCCCAGAAATATTTGTCCATTGTAAATTTCTGCCCTATGTTTTTATATCCTATTATTTTCCCGTCCCTTTCAACCGGATAACCGTTTGCGGCAGAAGGAAATATCTGACCTATTCCCCACATCACAATCATATAAATCAAGCAGCAGATTACAAGCAGTGACAAGTGGATCCCTATTATATTTCTTAATGTTTTCATGGTTGTTTCACTAAATTATTTTAACATATTTTTATTTTCTAATAAGCAGAGTCATACGATCATTTATAATTTCATGTATCAATAATTATAAATACCTGCTCCTGGATTTTTTCCGGCATTTTATATGATTAAACCGACCAGCATATCAATAATCTTAATTCCGATGAATGGAGAGATAACTCCGCCCAGTCCATAGATAAACAGGTTTCTTCGTAACAGGGCAGTCGCTCCGATAGCTTTATACTTTACACCTTTAAGAGCCAGTGGAATCAATGCAGGGATTACAAATGCATTAAATATTACGGCTGACAAAACTGCTGACTCAGAAGATCCAAGGTGCATAATGTTAAGAGAGTTAAGCCCCGGAATGGAAGCTGCAAATATTGCAGGAATAATGGCAAAATATTTTGCAACGTCATTTGCAAGTGAAAAAGTAGTTACATTACCCCTTGTAATAAGCATCTGCTTGCCTATTTCAATTACTTCGAGTAGTTTTGTAGGATCATTGTCCAGATCTACCATATTTGAGGCTTCCTTTGCCGCCTGTGTCCCGGTGTTCATTGCAACTGCCACATCTGCCTGTGCAAGCGCAGGTGCATCGTTGGTCCCATCACCCATCATAGCTACCAGTTTTCCACACTGCTGCTCTTCTCTAATGTATCTTAGTTTGTCTTCAGGCTTAGCCTCAGCAATAAAATCATCAACTCCTGCAACAGAGGCTATATACCTTGCAGTAAGCGGATTATCACCAGTTACCATAACGGTTTTTACACCCATTTTTCTTAAACGCTCGAACCTTTCCTGAATACCCGGTTTTATTATGTCCTCAAGCTGAATTACACCAAGAGCTTTTTTATTAACCGAAACCGCAAGCGGAGTACCTCCTTTTGAAGCAATATCTGTTACAATATGCTCGAGTTCACTTAGTTCTCCATTAAAGCTGACAGAGTAACTCTTTATTGCATCCCATGCTCCTTTTCTAACAGAGGTACCATCAGGCAGATCAAGCCCGCTCATCCTTGTCTCGGCGGTGAATTTTATAAACCTTGCATTCTGCATATCCCTGTCGGTTACCTTTATATTATTCTTTTCAGCCAGTTCAAGGATTGATTTCCCCTCAGGAGTCTCATCCGCAAGTGAACTTAAAAGGCAGTATCTTATAAAGTTCTCTCTTTCTACACCTGTGGCCGGATAAAAATTTGTTGCCTTACGGTTTCCAATTGTAATTGTACCTGTTTTATCCAGAAGCACAGTATCAATATCACCTGCATTTTCAACAGCCTTACCGGACTTTGCAATAACATTTGCTCTCAGTGCCCGGTCCATCCCCGCTATTCCAATTGCAGACAGTAGGGCCCCGATTGTAGTCGGAATCAAACAGACAAATAGTGATACGAGTGCGGCAATTGTTATTGCTGTCTTTGAATATTCAGCAAAAGGCTGTAGAGTTGCGGTCACGAGCAAAAATACAATAGTGAAGCCAGCGAGCAGTATTGTAAGTGCAATTTCATTGGGAGTCTTTTGCCTGTTGGCTCCTTCGACAAGAGATATCATTTTATCCAGGAAGCTCTCACCCGGGTTACCGGTTACGAGTACTTTTATTTTATCAGATAAAACTCTTGTTCCTCCTACAACACCAGAGTGGTCAGTTCCAGCCTCTCTGATAACCGGAGCAGATTCACCAGTTATTGCAGATTCATCTATTGAAGCGAAACCCTCAATTATTTCACCGTCTGTGGGAATAGTTTCCCCGGCTATAACAATAAAAACATCACCCTTTTTAAGTTCCGAAGAACTGATGGTTTTCACATCACCATTTGTCAGGACTATTTGGGCAGGTGTTATTTCTCTTGTTTTTCTTAATGATGCGGCCTGTGCTTTGCCTCTGGCTTCTGCAACAGCTTCGGCAAAATTACCAAAGAGGTTTGTCAGCAGCAGTAGAATTGTTATTGAAAGGTTATAAATAAAATTTCCCTGGCTGATCTGGCTGTTAAATGCTGATGTCACTGTTACAATCAGCATAATTGCAGTACCAATTTCGACGGTAAACATGACGGGATTCTTCCACATCAAAACAGGATTTAGTTTTACAAAAGATTCGAGTATTGCCTGTCTTACAATCTCTTTCTCAAGTAATCTCGTATTTATTTTGCGCTTTGTCATTTTTTTACCGGATGTTTGTTTTACATTAACAATTACTTTTTTGCATAAACTCATATTGAAAAGAATTCTGCTATCGGACCCACAGCAAGGGCCGGGAAAAAGGATAATGCGGCCACTATAAGAATTACAGAAACCAGCACAATACCAAATGTCATGCTATCAATTCTTAGAGTTCCTGCAGATTCAGGTATTGTTTTTTTCCTGGCTAATAAGCCTGCAATAGCTATTGGTCCGATTATCGGAATATATCTCGCCAGGAGCATTACGGTGCCGCACATGATATTCCAGAAATATGTATTATCTCTTAGTCCTTCAAAGCCCGAACCGTTATTTGCAGAGGCAGAAGTGAATTCATAAAGCATTTCTGAAAAGCCATGATAGCCCGGATTGGGAGTCCAGCCAACGGAAGGATTAACCGAAGAAATATGGGCCGCAATAGCAGTTCCGGAAAGTATTAACAAAGGATGCAGCAGCAGCACAATTGCCGCAATTTTTATCTCTTTTGTTTCTATTTTTTTACCCAGCAGTTCTGGTGTACGCCCTACCATCAGTCCGGCAATAAAGACCGCTACAACCAGATATATGAAGAAATTTAAGAAACCTACGCCGACGCCGCCATATAGAGCATTTATCATCATATCTATTAAAAAGATGCCGCCTGAGAGAGGCATAAAACTATCATGCATTGAATTGACAGCCCCGGAAGAAGTAGCGGTAGAGGCAACCCCGAAATAAGCTGAAGCCGCAGCGCCAAAACGCATTTCTTTACCTTCCATATTGCCTCCCTGTTGAGAGATTCCGAGGTTTTTAATCAAAGGATTTCCGCTGGATTCCCAATGTACTGCAGAGCTAACAAAGACAACAAAGAAAAGGGTCATTACCCCGAAAATTATCAAACCAAGCTTTTTTTTCTTTAGGAAGAATCCGAAAGAAAATACAAGGCTTACGGCTATCAAAACTTCTGAAATCACTTCCACCATATTTGTTAAATAATTTGGGTTTTCTAACGGATGAGCCGAATTAGCGCCAAAAAAGCCTCCGCCATTGGTTCCCAAATGTTTAATTGCAACCATTGGAGCTACAGGCCCGGTTGCCACTTTAACAGTATCTCCCTGAAGAGTTACTATTTGACCCGCTCCCTTGAATGTCAGGGGTGAACCGTTAAGAAGGAGGATAACCGCGATTATTAAACTGATTGGCAAAAGTATCCTGGTAGAGGACTTTACAATCAGGTTATAGAAGTTTCCCAGGTCGCTCAGCTGTTTCTGAGCCAGCCCTTTAAATAGCAGGGCAGCCGCGGCAATTCCGGTTGCAGCGCTTGCAAACTGTAAAAACATCAGGATGAAGATCTGTGTGAAATAAGAAGCACCTGTTTCACCTGAATAATGCTGAAGATTTGTATTGGATACAAAACTTGCAGCCGTATTAAAGGCCAGCGAAGCTTCCATCCCTGCAATATTCATTGGATTCATAAAGGGATGCCTTAGGAGTAAAAGCAGATAAGCCCAGAGAAAAAAGGCCAAGTTAAGCAGAAGCATTCCTTTTAAATTTTCTTTCCAGTCCATCGGGCGTTCAGGATCAATCCCTGCAATCCTGAATATTAGTTTCTCAACGGGACTTAAAAAATCGCTCCATACTTTTTCGCCTTTAAATACCCTTGCCATATATTTTCCAAACGGATATGCCAAGAGTATTGTTATAATAAAGGTGGTAATAATTCCAAAAATTTCCTTATCCATTGCTTTGCCTTAAAATTTTTCAGGTTTTATTAAAGCGTAGGTCAGATAGATACCTACTATAAAACAAAGTATTAACAGTAAAATCATTTTCGCACACTCCTGGGAATTATATTTTATCCACAAAACCAATAAAACTGAGGCTCAGATAAAAAAGAGAAAACCCCAAAAACAGCATCAAAAGACTAATAATCATCTTTATTACCTTTGTGTTTAACTTATTATTAATATTTATTTACGGTTGCTATTAAATAGATATGCCAATTCGGTGCCAAACATCAGAGTGTGACAGGAACCGTGATTTCTGAGGATTTTGAAGGAATGACCGGGTGATAGTTATTTTTGCATGTCAGATAATTTTCGAAATGGAAATTCAATTTCCATTTCGAAAATTATAAACACCGGGAGAAAAGAAGATAGAATTGGTTGTATTTTTCAGAGGTCATACTGCTGTATTTTTCTATAAAGAGTAGTCAGTCCAATCCCCAGGATCTCAGCTGCTTTCTGCTTGTTTCCGTCTGCCTCTTTTAAAGCATCTATTATGTGATACTTTTCATAATATTCCAGGGTCATAAGTTTACTTGTTGTAGGATAGCTGCTGGTAATTCCAAGTATAATTTCTTTGGGCAGATTGTCAGCTTTCAGCCTGGGACCATCGTTAATAATCAAAGCTCTTTCAATTATGTTCCTCAGTTCCCTTATATTCCCGGGGAAATCATACTGCACTAATTTATCAAGAAACTCGGGTTCAGTTTCTAAAACATTTTTATTAAGTTTTGCACTGTAAAAAGAGATAAACTGCCTGACTAAAGGCAGGATATCTTCTTTTCTTTCCTTAAGTGACGGTATTTCCAGTTTTACGACACTAAGGCGGTAATATAGATCTTTTCTGAAATTCCCTTTTAGAATTTCCTCTTCCAGATTTCTGTTAGTTGCCGCAATAATTCTGACATTTACAATCGTTGGTTTTGTATCGCCCTGCTTGATAAATGAATTACTCTCAAGCACTCTTAATAATTTTGCCTGGAGTGGAAAATCCAGCTCACCTATTTCATCGAGGAACAAGGTGCCTTCATGTGCTTCCTCAAACAGGCCCTTCTTGTTCTTTACTGCCCCGGTGAAAGCTCCAGCTTTATAGCCAAACATCTCAGACTCAAGCAGCTCCTTTGCAAATGCGCTGCAGTTAACCGCTACAAAATGATTATCCTTTCTTGTACCTGCATTATGTATAGCCTGGGCAAATACTTCTTTGCCCGTACCGGTCTCGCCTAAAAGGAGAACGGGGACGTCAGTCCCCGAAATTTTCTTAGCAATTGATATTGTTTCTTTCATTATTGCGGACTCCGCAACTATGTTTTCGAATCCGTATTTCTCTTCAATCCTTTTTTCAAGATTACGGATTTTGTTTTTCAGCTGAACCTTTTCTATTGCCTTGTCAACCAAGGGTACAAGACGGTTATCTTCATCACCTTTAGCTATATAATCAAAAGCACCTAATTTAATGGCCCTCACGCTGTCAGGGATAGTGCCATAGGCAGTAATCATAATAATTTCACAAAGGCTGTTTATTTCTCTTATTTTTGAGATAAGCTCAATACCGTTCATATCAGGCAGGAACACATCAGATATTATCACCTGGACTTCTTCACTATTGAGAAGCGCTAAGCCTTCAGCCGCATTTGCAGCTATAAATACTTTGTAACCTTCCAATTCCAGAATCTGGCTGATCAGTCCTCTTAGGGCTGCCTCATCGTCAATTATTAAAACCTGCCCTTTTATCATATATAGCCCGCCAAGGTATATTTGAATTTAAATAGACTTAATTAAAATATGTAAAGACCTTTCATTACATTCAACCATGAAATATTATATAAATACCCTTCCATTCACAGTCGATTTATGTGCCAGAAGCTCTTTTGCTAAAAAACACTTGTTTTTTATTTGAATATGCATGTTTGGGGAAAAGCCGGTAGGAGTTACATTCCCAAAATGGGAATGTAATTTCATTTTGAAAGGATAAATATTTCCAGGGCCAGTTCTTCAATTCCCTAAAGAATTGTATGAATTTAAATAAAAGGATCTCAGGGTGATGCCCTGTTCAGGGACAAAAAAAAGCCTCAGATCCTTTTGAACCTGAGGCGTGCGCTTTTCTATACATCACTGCTCATTATATAACTGGAGTAAAGTTCTTTATTTCTGTTTTACTATTTCAACATCCGCATTAAGCTTAATCGTCTTGCCAACTACTGCCCCGCCAGTCTCTATTAGAGAGTTCCATTTTAAGCCATATTCAAAACGGTCAATACTGCCGGTAAGCGTAAATCCTGCTCTTGTGTTTCCCCATGGATCTATTACCACCCCGCCTAACTCAACATCGAGCTCAATTGGCCTGGTGATATCTCTTATTGTTAAGTCGCCATAGATTTTATAATTTTCATCACCGGCCTTCTTTACTGTATTGCTCCTGAATCTGATTTCCCCAAACTTCTCAGCATTAAAGAAATCATCAGACCTTAAATGATTATCCCTGTCCGCGATACCGGTATCAATTGACTTGGGGTCAATTATGACTTCAATTTCTGCGGTTTCAAAGTCCTCACCTTTTGTCCGGACCTTCACTTCATATTTGTTAAAGTGGCCTCTGACAGTTGCAATTACCATGTGTTTTGCTGAGAACTGTATTCTTGAATGCGCCGGATCCAATGTCCAGAGCGTTGCCTTTTCTGTTTCATTTATTATACTATTCATCTGGTCAGCCATTTTCCTTCTCCTTAGATATTTTTTTAACTTTTATTTTTTTATTAATTCGATGTCTGTAATTCAGCTTGTTTCGAGCCGTCAATTTTCCTTGAAAGAACAGTGTCCAAAGCAAATGCGCCGGCACCTTTTATTAAAATGACAAATACAATCGCCAGATAGAGGATGTGGTATTCATAGCCTTCCCCTGCTGCTTTGCCACTCCAATTCATAAAAAATCCGTTGTGTATGTGCGCAGTAAACACGGCGACTACCATCAGTACTGCCAGGCCAAAAGCCGAAACCCTGCTTAATAATCCGAATAGGAGCAGTAAAGCACCCACCGACTCCACAAGAATAGCCATTACGGCAATGAACGCCGGAATTCCCATGTAACTGGTAAAACCATTTAGTGTGGCCTGGAATCCACTGCCTCCGAACCAGCCTAAGAGCTTCTGAGCCCCGTGAGGCAAAATTACAACAGCAGCCACTACCCTTAAAAACAGGAGTGAATAACTTTTGTCGTCGGTGCTAAACAGTTTTTTTAATGATTGAAGTAACATACGAGGACCTTTCTTATATTTTAAATTATTGTTTTAACATATTGTGTTATAACATGTTTGTAGATAAAAAATTTTTACATGCCTGGACCGTAAATTTTTTCGCATATATCTGATAAACAGATT
>JBLMZM010000240.1:0-6177 GCA_050258815.1 Ignavibacteriales bacterium | reverse complement strand
AAACAGATCGTCCCCCTCATAATTTTTATGTTTATTTTTGTCGCCCAAAACCCGGCCCAAATTAATAATCAATGGGTCAACTATACAGGCGATAATAATATTGTAGGCTCGCTGGCTCTTGAAGACAGCATACTGTGGGCCGGCACATATGGAGAACTGGTGAAGATTAACCTTAATACGGGCAAAAAAGAATTTTTTAATGCGTCAAATTCGGGCTTATCCGTCAATTTTATTCGATCCATATTTATAGACCATAATAAAAATAAGTGGTTCGCAACCTATGACGGGGGACTGATAAAATATGACGGGAGCAACTGGACCATTTTTCACAAGGGGAATTCGGGATTGCCGGATAATTCCATACATAGCGTAACAGAGGACATGAAGGGAAATATCTGGATTGCAACATACTATGGAGGCGTTGCAAAATATGACGGCACTAGCTTCCAGGTCTTTACAGAAAAAGAAATCGGCGACCCAATGGATGAGTTGGAACGAATTAGCTTTGATAAAAGCAATACACTCTGGGGCTTGAGGGCTGGTGCTTATCCGGGAATATTATTCAAATATGACGGCAGCGCCTGGACAGTTTTCGATACCAGAAAACTTCAAACACACTTCGGATCTTTCAAGGCTTTGGCAACGGATACATCAAACGTGGTTTGGCTTGCTACAGACTGGGGCCTGGTCAGCTTCGATGGCAATGGCTGGAAACTGCACTCAAGACCCGGCTTTGAGAATGTGAAAGATCCTCTTACAACCGTGTTTATAGACAAAAAGAATAATATTTGGACTTCTTCAGAGCATGCCATATATACATATGACCATAATTCCTGGACTGTTTATGATTCGACCAGCTTTACCAACAACAGCGGCTACATTTGGCACATCCTTGCAAACAATGATAAAATCTATGTTGCTGACTGGGGTAATGGGCTTTCAATTTATGATGGAAAGACCTGGACAAAATATGATCTTACCGATACAAAGTTTCCTACCCATTTTGCATGGCCAATTGCAACCGATAAAAATAACAACACATGGGTGGAAGCCGGAAGCAACTTAGTAAAATTTGACGGGTTGAATTTTTCCATCATCAGCGAAGAATCTCTTGGGCTTAAAGATTACGGAATTTATGAGATAAACTTTGACAGCCATAATAACATGTGGCTTACACTATATGCCTCGAAAAAATCTGCCCTGGGCAGGTACGACGGGAATAGTTTACAGATTTTTATAAAAGACAGTTCAGCTTCTAATCCATCATTTCACAAAGTAGTTATAGATAAAAACGATGAGATCTGGGCATCTTCTGTTTCCGGATTAGTAAAGTTCAATGGCAATTGGATAACATTTAATAAAAGCAATTCGGGACTTCCAGCTGACGACATTTGGGGAATAGCAGTTGACAGCAAGAACAACAAATGGATTGCTACCGGAAGCGGCGGACTTGCAAAGTATGACGGAAGTAATTGGACGGTGTTTAATACCTCAAATTCACAGATTGGTTCAAATGAACTTTATAATGTTGCGGTTGATAATAATGATGACATATGGGTTGGGAGTTCAAAAGGACTCATTCAGCTTCATAATCCTGAGGGCAGTCCGGAGTGGAAATTAATGAAGCCCTATCAGAAGGATTTATTCAATTACTTCCGCAACATGAGGTTCGGAATAAACAACGAATTATATATAGCAGATTACGGAATTACAAAGTTAAGCGGAAACACTTATACCAGATATGATATTTTCAATTCAGGTATTCCAAACAATAATATACAGGCCTTTACGATAGACAGGAACAATAACAAATGGATTGGAACAGAAGGCGGAATCACCATATTTAATGAGAATGGAATTACCACAGATGTTAATGATTTAGCCAGAAAGACAGGGCCTGATAATTATATTTTAGCGCAGAATTATCCAAATCCCTTCAATCCATCAACAACAATAAACTATTCAATTCCCAAAGTGTCATTTGTTAATCTGAAAGTGTTTGACATACTCGGCCGTGAAGTATCAACACTTGTCAGTAAAGAGCAGAATGCAGGCGAGTATAAGGTTCAGTTTGACGCATCCTCCCTGCCCAGCGGGATATACATATATTCTATTCAGGCCGGAGAGTTCAGAAATTCAAAGAAACTCCTCCTTATTAAATAGGATCAAACGGTACTTAATCCAAAGTCCTTGAAGATTTATCCTTTAAGGGCTTTTTCATTGAAAATAATTTAGGACACTTTTAGGACATCGCTTTGTCAGAAATACTCAAATCAGCCTAAATTCTAAATATTTTGAAGGGGGGGGCGCCTTCTCTCCCCCTTTCTGCTAACAAAAGCTCAAAGACTAAATAAAAATGTTTTTGAGCTTTTTGCATTTTAGTACCTCCCTGTCCAACAGGAAGGCGAAATTGACTATTCAGGAATAATCAATGATTTTTGTATCAGGATATAAGTCCTAGACTTAAAAAGACACAATGATCACGATTGTTCCATACAACAAATCCTGGTTCTAAGCATTCCAGTCAGGGGCCAAACTCATCCGATTTGTGCCCGGTCAGCTTGCGCGGCGATTAGTTCACGTCGGCTCAAACGGCTATACCAGGGAAGGCATTAAGGCCTGTCATAAACATCCAGGTGTCGGTACCAACACTCATGCAAAATGAAATTAATTTCTGTTTATTCGTATTTATATAATATTTGTTTATTTTGTACCCGTAAAGTTTGGAATAAACAAATATTCCCGGAGATTTTTTATTGTGAAAACATTCTGCCAGCCTTGGAATAAATACCTTGCATCAATTTTGTTTGCTACGGTAATTTTATCTGCAGCATTTATCTGTAGCGGCTGCAGTGAAAATAAACAGAGCGATCAAAAACAGACTGATTCCTTGCACTCTTCGGCACAGCCATCTGTAAATACATTGCCTAACTTTAACTGCACGGGCTATATTAAAGCGGTATCTACCGGTATGGATGCAAATTACGTTTTAATTGATACCGTGGAATGGTTCAGCGGTGATGATGCATTAAAGGCATATTCGGAAGATAAGAAGAAAAAGATTACTAATCTTCCTGATCCTCCGCAGGGATACTATATAAGAAATCCTAAAAAAGATTCGCTAAAAATTAAGATTTCCGCCAAACCTGAAATTATTATGCAGACACTTTCATATGACACTTCCGGAAATTTTAAGTTCAACGAAGCCATCAGTTTGCAGAAATTCCTTTCGATCTTCAGCTGGAAAGATTATGCGCAATTCAGGCAAAAACCCTTTTCATTTGAAATAATGAATGGCGAAATCATCTCGGTTAAAGAAAAATATATTCCTTAGACTAAATATTACCTGGAGCTTTTTCATGAAGTATCTTTTACTGTTCTTGTGCTTTATCCTTTCGATAGGTTCTGTTGCCGGGCAGGCAGTTATTACAAAGCTTGCAGAAAAAAAATATTCTGATCTTCCTATAAATTTAAGAATTGAAAATTCAGGTATCTACTGCATTTCATCATTTGACCTTGATAAAGATGATATATGGCTTAATGCTTTCGATTCCCCCGTAAGTTACTGCATTACAAGCAATCGTCTTCAAAAGACAATTGTCCAAAACAGATCCGCAGAGGACTTTATTCCGGGCGGTGATAAGCTTCAATGTGCTTTGCCAGATAATGAGATCACTTCAGCCCCGGACAACCGTTATACCTTAAAAAGATCATTCCTCTTTAATAAGCAGGATGTTTTTGCAGATGACTGCGGTGTGCTTTCAAATGCTTCGGGAGAAAAGGTGACAGTTAATGTTAAAAACCGGAATGAGCTTGTACTAAATTATGAAATACAAAATTTCAATAAAACATTTAAGCTGAACTTCCCTTCCAGCCTGGCATATTCTGACCTGATAGGAATAGATTCAAAAGGAAATTCTTTTGTCCTCGTTGAAACTTATTTATCTGAAATTCCTTTGAAGGTTAAGCGTGAGGTTTATACTCTATCTCCTGAAGGCAGTATACTTTCAATACTGGAAATACCTTCAATTAAATACCTTTATATGGTGCGCGATTTCCAGATAGATGCTGATGGGAACCTTTATCACCTGCTAACAGAAAAAGACAAACTTACTCTGATCAGATGGAGCAACCTTACTATTCCGGCCTCCAGAAAAATTTCATATCCTTCGGAATATAATTATGAACTGCATTATAATAATATTGTACCTCATGCTGAAGCAGTTGTTTCAACCAGCCTGAATGAAATTTCCGGAAAACAAAACTTCGGGATTCAGGCTGTAAGCAGGAATACTGCTTTAAGACTCGCAGAAAGTTATGTCCTTTATAAATATCAATGCAAACAAAACAACCTCGCTCCTTCAAATGTAACCGGCCCCGATGGCGACCTGGTCAGGACACCATCATGGCTTATCGTTGGAATGAATGCAAAGGTCCCTTATATGTGGGGTGGATTCTGTACACTCTCTGATTTCTCATACGGGCTTCTAAATGGCAGATATTCCGGTGATATAAACACAGCCGGTGTTTCCGGTTATGCAGTCGGAGTTGATTGTTCCGGATTTGTAAGCCGCTGCTGGTCATTAAGCTATCATTGTACAACATCCGGTATGCCTAATATTACAACGCAATATTCGAGCTGGGATGAAATGAAGCCTGGGGATGCTGTGCTTACAAACGGGCATGTAAGAATGTTTATTGATAAAGCTTCAAATGGTGCTTTGAGAGTCGTTGAAGCCTCCGGCCGCGACTGGGCAGTTTCTTACTGGTCCTATACTCCCTCAGATCTGACTGCCTATACACCCAGGTCTTATAACGGAATGGTAAATGATTATTCTCTAAAGCAGCCTCTGCTCTTAAGCGTATTAAAGCAATCAGACGGAACTGCAAATATTACATTCAGCTGCGATACTGCAGGAGTAATGGGCTTCAGGCTTTATAGCTCCGCAGACGGCGCAAACTGGAAGCAGATCCAAAATGAAAATACATTAAAGTCATTCAGTACAACGGTTACGATGAGCAGCAATACCGAATATTACCGTGTTTCGAGCGTACTGAACAATTCAGCTTTAACTGAAAGCAGCTGGTCAAACGCCCTCGGTACTGGAAAATCAGCAGCAGCAAAAAACATTTTGATAGTTGACGGCTTCGACCGTGATGCCGGCGGCTGGAGGGGCAATGGAACTGTCTTCACCTGCAGGTATGGCAATGCCTTATCAGCATTGAATATGCCATGTGAATCGGTAAAAAGTTCTCAGCTAACAAATTTACCGGCCGGCCTTAACTATTATGATGCTGTTTACTGGATCTCGGGCGATGAGAGCACTCTTAATGAAACCTTCAGTACTGCAGAGCAGGCATTGGTACAAAGCTATCTTGAAGGCGGCGGAAAGCTTTTCGTCTCAGGCAGTGAAATAGGCTGGGACCTGTCAACCAGGGGAAGTGACTCTGATAAGAGTTTCTATAGCACTTACCTGAAAGCAAGTTATTTAAATGACAATGCATCTTCAAAATTAGTAGCCGGTGTTGCCGGCTCAGCACTTGACGGAACATATTTTAATTTCTCACAGACATATGAGATCGGTTACCCGGATGAGATTGGAACCTCTGAAGGCAGCACAATGTGCATGCAGTATGCAAATGGCAAAGGTGCAGGAATCCAATATTCAGGCCCGTTCGGGACCTCCACGAATACCGCAAAGTTAATTTATCTTGGTTTTCCTCTTGAGACTACTGCTAATGATACAGCATTTAATTCCGTGATTACCAAATCCTCCATGTTCTTTTTCCCGGAGATCAGTGCTGTTTCATACAATGCGAATGCGCCTCAAAGCTACAGCCTTTCACAGAATTACCCAAACCCTTTCAATCCTTCAACGATTATAACCTATGCACTTCCCCATCTGTCCCATGTGGATTTGAAAGTATATGATATGCTCGGCCGTGAAGTATCAGCACTTGTCAGTAAAGACCAGAGTGCGGGTGAGTATAAAATTCAGTTCGACGCATCTTCCCTGCCCAGCGGAATGTATGTATATTCCCTCCAGGCCGGAGAGTTCAGAGCCTCCAAGAAACTCCTCCTTATTAAGTAGCAACAAGCGATATTTAATTCAAAGCCCTTGAAGTCTAACTTTTAAGGGCTTTTTTGTTGTAAAATATCTAGAACATCGACCATCA
>JBLMZM010000239.1:0-4655 GCA_050258815.1 Ignavibacteriales bacterium | reverse complement strand
GCAAAGGTTGAAATAAATTCGGATATGCCAACTAATGGTTGTGATAATCATTACAGAAGAATCTGGTTTTATCCCGGTGACGGATTTGTATATTATTTTGAAGAAGAACCAACAGTGTATTATGGCAGCACAAGCTGGACAGCTACTGATCCTACAGCTATTTATCTTAAAAAAATTACTTCGAGTGCAAGTTCCGGGGATACTTTATCGTTTAATTATGTCAAACCAAGAACAAATTATGGAAGAAAAGTATTTAAATCCATAAAATATAACCGTTTTCAAAGTAATAGCCTTGGAGAATTATCGTTAACCTATAGTTATGACTTTAATAACCTGAGATCTATCGTTGTAGATAATTCAAATGCGGATGACAAATTAACGCTTAATATTGCAAATCCTAATACGCATCTTATTGATTCGACAAACCGCCAGACAACATCCAGTAGAATTCTTTATGTTGACCGTTTAACTGACTTTAAAGGAAATTACCATTCATTTGAATATTATCCTCTTACTGATGATCTTGTAAATAGAGTCTATGCTTCCGATAATCCAAATGTTTCGGTTGGAGGAGTCCCTGTTTATATATGGTTTACAATCGATTATAATTTTTATCTTCTCAATAAAATCAAGTATCCTACAGGACAGGAGTCAGCTTTCTCATATTATGGAAAGTTCTTTGATTCAAATGTTTCCGCAGTTATGATGGTAAACAGGGATTACACATATATGAATAGTAATGTTAGTAAGACTTCCAGGGATTGTTATACGAATTTTATGCTGAAGAAAAGGGAAAGATATAATAAATATACCCCTGATTCACCAAGTCCGACCCTGACTTTGACAGAGAGTTATGAGTATGGCATGGATTCTCTTAAAAACGGCAGTTTTTATCCGGTAAACAATATTCTGACGACTATAACAACAACAAGTGGACTACAGGATGCTTCCATGCCTACAAATATAGTCACTTTCAAGAATTATTCTCGAATTGCAACAAAAGCATATGATTACAGGATGGGTGACGCGAATATCACGATAAAATTAATGAAAGAAACGACTAGTAACGGACAGAATGAACAGTCGGTAAAGACTTATGATTATAATATGGGCAGTAGAACAGTTTTAAGTCCTAGCTTTTTCTACTATAATGGATTACTGGATCTAAGAGCGACAAAAGAATGGACCGTATTAAATGGCATTAATTCTGAGCCGCAAAACGAAACCTTTACTTATGAATATGATAATGTTAATTTTAGTTCATTTGTTAACAATACTATAGTTGCACTTACAAAGAAGCCCGTGCATAGGATAATAAGGCATGATCCATCGTCATTGACTTATGACAATTCTTACAAGAATTTTATTCCTTATGTGATTTCTTATGAGAGCATTTGTGAATATTATAAAATCGGAAATATTGCTATGGAACAGGTCAAGAGTAATTCCGGAATTCTAAAAACAAACAAACAATATACCTATAATGAAAGTGGTCAGCAAATTGGTAAGCTCCTACAAATAATAGACTTTCCCGGTTCAAGAGCTGTAACAAAGGAATTTTCCTATTACTCAAGCACTGAAGATCCGGCCAATTGGGGTTTGTTGAAAGGCACAAATAACTCTCCCAAAGGCATAGCAAATAACTATTATTATCCACAAAGAAATGCATATGGTATCTTTCAGGCGTCTGTTACTGGGAAAAAGGTAAAATTTGATTATTCAAACTATTCTTCAAGTTTCTCACAGAACATGTTTCAGATGAATCCCTTTAAGACAGTATCCTTTTATAAGAATGAACATTGCAGTGAGATTAATAATACTGTAAACGGGACGAATAATTTTACTATCAACAAATCAAATATAAAGGGCAATCAAAATGCAAATTTGTACCCGATTTATTACCAAATTACCAACCCTCCTTATAGGGAGCCCATTACTGATTATGCCAATTACTACACATATCTTCAGTCACCTGTTGATGTAGTAAAAACATATGCAAAGAAAGCCTATCTAAATTTCACCGTAAAAGTTGATGCTTTTAATCCGGAATATCCTGTTATTACAATATCTGGTTTGACAGGCACCTCATATACTTCCATTGCGGCCTCTTCGGTTTTCGTGACAATGTCAAATAATTCCAACTACGTAAACATGCGAATTGATGTTACTCCAATAATAGATGCCATAAAAAACAGCAATAATCAGTTGCATGGATTCGGCTTCAAATGCGGTAAAATTGAAAAAGATGGGCAGGTGGGCTACACCTTTACAGGCAATCCCGTGCTTGAATATACTACTGTTACTAACGATACACTTCAGGTTTATACGGCATTTGATAAAAGAGGAAATCTTAAGTTCAAGGTAGACGAAAATTCCATATACTCTGAGTATTATTACGATGCCTTAGGCAGGCCAACCAATACGGCCATGCCCTTAAGCTTCTATGACGGCGTAAATACGAATTATTCATCCATTACATCCTATGATGACGTAAACAATACTGTAACCGAGACGGTCAGGATTAACAATACACCTTCGGCATTGTTGAGTGTGGAAAGGAAGTCTTATTTTGACAGTTTTGGAAATCTCCGCCTGGATCAGGCGAAAAATGAATCCGGAACATATGAAACAAAAAGTGATAAAACCTATAACTACATGGGACTTGTCTCACAGGAAAAAGACGGGGAAGGAAGAATTAAGAAGTATTATTATGACTATCTGCAAAGGCCGATTAAAATAGAAAATGGGGACTTAACGAATAAGACAATTGAATACTTCAAACAATCGAATACACTTGAAAGCGGAACACTGTGGCAGACAAGCTATTCCGAATATACCAAAGCTGTTGATGAGAATAAAGATGAAAATCTTGCAGTTTATACATATTTTGACCTTGTGGGAAATAAAGTTGCCGAGAAAATAGGGAACAATAAACCTACGGTTTTCAAATATGACGACGCCTATAGGTTAATTCAGGTTATTTCCCCTGCGGGAAAAACGGTTAATTACTACTATGACGATCTGGGGAATTTGTCTAAGAAAGAGTCTCCCGCAGATGAGGGAACTACAATGACTAAGTTCGACAGATATAACCGCCTGAGGTTTTCAATGAATGCCTCTGCCCCTTCTACTGAAAGGGGAATTACATTTCAAAAGTATGACTCAAAAGACAGGGTACTGCTGGTGGGAACTCTGCCGTCAAATTACGGATTCAACAGCCTTGAGGCAGATAAAGACTATAGCACAAGTTATTCAGTAGGTCACTTTGAGGATGTAAAAACCGATACAGCAAATTTTGTAACTGTAAATATGTATGACGTATACAGAAAAGAGGGTGTTTTTAAGCAAATGCCTGATCCTTTTACGTGGCTGCAATATGATGCCAACAGCAGCAGGAATCTGAGAGGAAATCTGGTTGCAACTGCATTCAGGGATAAACCTGGGCAGGGATGGAACTATAAGATTTACCTATACGATCAGCTTGGTAGAGTAAACCATATGTATATTAAAGTCGGCAGGAATTCCTGGAAACTTGTTTTTACGCAAACTGATAATATAGGGAATAAGCAACTACAGGGTATCTGTAAGGTAGGGGGTGGCAGTCAGATCGGGGAACAATTTGCATGGTACAATTACGATAATTTGGGACGATTAAAGGATGTGAGATCGAACTCGGTATATGATTACAATACTGCCAAAGTTGAAGCTACATACACTTACAACAAAGCCGATCAGTGCAGTACGCTTACAAATAACCAGGTGTCAGGTTCAAGAAGCCTGACAACCTTTGGATATGAGCCAAACAGGGGATGGCTTAAAAATATTAATAACGGCAGCGGAATGTTCACCGAGACTCTGGGGTTTTACAACAATGGAAACATAGCAAGTCAAGCGGTGGTGAATATATCCTTAAGAAGTCAGACACTAAGCTATAACTATGACGGGATGAACAGGCTTGCTTCTGTTTACTCCGGCTCAACTTTGATGGAATCTTTTCTGTATGATGCAGATGGTAATCCAACAAAGAGGCAGTATAATACGCAGCCAAGCGGCGGGGCAGCATATAATCAAATCGAATATTATTATAACGGAAATAGATTAAGCTATATATATTTCAATGGAACGAAAAAGTACTTTGGTTATGATGTTAATGGAAATGTGACCTATGATGAATTTAATCAGTTAAGCAGCCAGTATGATCATAGAAACCTGCCACTATGGATGGGCTCAGCAAAATACAGATATGATGATGAAGGGCAAAGAACATATAAGGAAGCAAACGGGAAGAAAGAGTATTACTTGAGGGATGATAAAGGTCTTGAACTCGCTGTTTATGACGCAGCAATGGACAGATTAAGCCTGGTAAACCTATATGGAAATGATCTTATAGGAAGAATTGATATTAACTATACAAGCCAGTATGATCCGGAGGCAGATGAGTACGTTGATACAAGGACAGACAGGAAAATCTATTATGTAAAGGATCACCTTGGAAGCATAAGGCTGGGTTTTGACGTCAATGGCGTTCCTGTATCTGCCTTTGACTATTATGCTTTCGGGCAGCTGTTCTCAAGCTTTACCACGGGTTCAGCCGGTGAAAAGTACAAGTTTACTTCGAAGGAAAGAGACTCCGAGACGGGTCTCGATTACTTTGG
>JBLMZM010000238.1:0-75307 GCA_050258815.1 Ignavibacteriales bacterium | reverse complement strand
GGTTGGCGTTCTTTGTGCTGTCCAGTATGGTCCTCGTCATCTGCTCGACTGCTCCAGCTACTTCCATTGTCTGCTGTGTCTGTTCCTGGCTGCCTGAGGCCATCTGCTCGCTTGAGCTGGATATCTCGTTTGCGGCACTGGCTGTGGCATGTACCGAGGCGTTGACCATTGTAAGTGTATTATGAAGGTCACCAATCATTCTGTTTATGTTTTTACATAATTCAAAAAGATCGCTTTTTTCATCCAGCTCCAGTGAAACTGTCAGGTCCCCGTTGGCTACCTTATTTATTACTCCTGCAACCGGAGCCATCTGCTCATTCAGGTATTCCTTCTGTTTTGATTCAATTGCGCGCAGGTCCTCAAAAAATCCGAATATAGCTACTAGTTCCTTTTTGCTGTTATAAATAGGGCCCGTTTGCACCAATGCCGGTAATTTTTGGCCATTGTGGTTAGTCAAAGTAACCTTTAAGCTCTCAATAAACTCACCATTCAGTGCGCGAGTTGTAAGCGAGTCCTGTAATAATATGTCCTTAACCTTGAATTTGCCGATTATCTCTTCCGGCTTTTTATTAAAGGCCATAAGTTTGCAAACAGCATCATTAATAGAAATTATGGTTTTATTTTTATCGGCAATAAAGAATCCTGCATGTAGTCCCATCTGGAAACTTCTGGCAACAGAAATTTCATTCAGATAGTAATCAGTTAACTCAATAAATGAATTTTGCAGGAGTCCCAATTCGTCATTTCTGGTAGTGTTAAGGTGTTGAACCGGAGTCCCTTTTGAAACAGCACGCATATCCTCACGCAGGGAAACAAGAGGTTTTATTAGTAAAATCTCGTTTAGCATTCCTGCCATTATCGCAACAACTATGCTTAAAGTGGTAGTAATTGTTATAAAAGTACCCGAAATAATTCCCTGGGAAAAGTAAAAGCCGAGTATATTTACAAGGATTGAAGTGATAAAAATAATTAGTACATATTTAACGTTAAATTTATTAGACATATTTATCCTGCTGAATTATTTATTATACTATCTTAATTCGATTAAAATATTTTAAATACTATCGATTGTTATTTGAAAAAATTTAGAATGTTTTCCCAGTACATATTGTGGCCTGGTTTTGTTATTATTCATTTTTGTCAGGCAAGATTATAATTATAGAGGCAAGAAGGAGTTCAGGAAAATGTATGAAAAATCAGGGGCATGAAAAATGCATGGACACATAAATGACACGATTTAATGATTGACTTTTTCGGGAAAAATAATAAGTTAAACATAAAATAATATTTACTGACCGGTTACAAAACTATTTAAGCCTTGTTACAACTGACAAAAGGAAAATGGTTTAAGCATGTAACCTGATTGCCCCATTAATTAACTTTCGTTATACCGCAACTGATTGAGGCAAAGAGAGCAAAACTCTTCGGATTTTCAGCACAGCTGAAAAATATTGTCTTTAATCAACAAATTGATAAATCACAAGCCGCATTGGATATGATTCCAGCGGGAGAAAGGAAGGATGCGCAAGTATTTGAAGTGCGGAAGTTTACGTTCAGGACATTGGATCAGCCCACAAACAAAAATAATTATATATAATTATAAAATTCCATAGTACAGCTATGGTAAAGAAAGTGAGTTAAAAATGAACAGGAACCAGATAAACAATGAAATCAAAGAAATGCTTGGTATTGTCCCAAGTATGTTCAAAAATATACCGGATTCAAACATTGAGCAGGAATGGGAAGTGTTTAAGAACATAGAACTGGATGACGGACCAATTCCCCAGAAATACCGTGAGTTAATTGGCATTGCTATTTCCGGAGTTACAAAGTGCCGTTACTGTGCTTATTTCCACACGGAGGCTGCAAAACTATTTGGTGCCACTAATGAAGAGATTGAAGCAGCCGTTCGTTATGCGAAAAACTCTGCTGGCTGGAGTACATATATAAACGGAATGCAGATTCCTTACGATCAGTTCAAAAACGAAATAGACCAGGTTTGTGAACACGTCCGCTCACATACGCCGCAACAGGAAATGCTATAGTCAAATTAATTAAGGGGCAGCAATGCCCCTTAGTCAGAAAGCCAATTACGGCACTGAAAAATATTCCATCATAATATTTCCGGCATATACTTACTATATATGTCCTGGCAATCCAGAAATGCCCTCTATTTAAAAATAAAGTATTTACTTGCATATTCATTTTAATTAACCTAACTTTTCCTAACTTACACGATAATGCGGAAATTTTTATCCTTTTCCCGTTAGGGGTTTTGCCCTTTATTATATGATGAGTATTCTGGTAAAATTGAAATCTTGTATATATTTATGAAAAGATTCAGTTAAGATGATAAAGTTTAAACTATTAAAATGGGAAAAGATTCTGATTCTCCCCCGTGAATTTTAACTAGCAAATATTCAGGCCATTTGAAGCGGATTTTATACAATGAAATTTGACTCTATTGATGCCACAGTACCCATCGAAACGTTCCAGGATACTTGACCTGTTCTAATTCTTTTAGTCCGTGCTATGAAAAGCAGTTATTGCTAAAAACTATATATATTAAACATTACTTTGCCGCAACATATTTTCCAGGAGGAGCAATCCATGGCCAAAAAGCAAACTTTTAAAGTTTTTGAAATACTTGAACGAAATGAAACTGAGGTACTGACTGACTGGATGAAAGAACAGCTTGCATCTGTTTCTGTCCGTACTGATCTGATGAATGAGTCTGAATTGAGGCAGCAATCTTCAGAATTTCTAAATGTATTTAAAGAAGTACTGAGAACAGACCCGGTCTCTGATATTAGTCTGCCAGAATGGTCCAGAGTGAGGGAGCTGCTCTGGAGCATTTCGCGTTTCCGTGCTATTCAAGGATTCACTCCTGTTGAAACCGCCATGTTCATCTTTTCTTTAAAACAACCATTATTTAACAGGCTGCAAAAGGAACTGATGGATAATTCCGGAGAGTTAATTAATGAAGTGTGGAATCTTACGTTAATGTTGGACAAGCTGGGGCTATTTACCTCTGAGGCATACCTTCGGAGCAGGGAAGAAGTTATTATCAGGCAGCAAAGGGAGATGATTGAATTATCGACACCCGTTGTTCAGCTTTGGAATGGAATCCTTGCTCTCCCGTTAATAGGAACGCTTGACAGCGAGAGGACTCAGGTTGTAATGGAAAACCTTCTTACTAAAATTGTGGAGACAGGTTCTTATGTTTCTATTATTGATATCACCGGTGTTCCAACGGTTGATACACTGGTTGCACAACATCTGCTGAAAACAGTTGCTGCTGCAAAGTTAATGGGTGCTGAGTGCATTATAAGCGGGATCAGACCCCAGATCGCTCAGACAATTGTCCACCTGGGTGTAAATCTTGAAGAGGTAATGACTAAAGCTACAATGGCCGAAGCATTTAAGACAGCTTTACTGCGAAATGGTCTGACAGTTTCCAAAATTGCCGGTAACACTTCCAGGGAGAAATAGATGGAAAAAATTCCTATCCTGAAATTCGGGGAATTTCTTTTAGTGACAATTCAGATTGATATGCATGACCGCCTTGCCATTGCTCTTCAGGATGATCTGACGGAAATGATAGTGAAGACCCAATCAAAAGGTGTATTAATTGATATCTCTTCCCTTGAAATAGTTGATTCATTTATCGGTCGTATGTTGAGTAATATAGCCTCAATGTCAAAGATACTTGACGCAAGCACTGTTGTAGTTGGAATGCGTCCTGCTGTGGCCATTACAATGGTGGAACTTGGGTTAAATATGAAAGGCGTAAGAACTGCGTTGAATGTTGATAGGGGAATAGAAATGCTTCACTCAATTCTTGATTCAGAAGGGCCCGGGAGTACAGATGATAGTTCAGAGGAGTGAGCTCAGATATATTCGCCAGTCAGAGGATATAGTTACCGTCCGTCAATCTGTTAGAGAGTGGGCAGTGGCAATTGGGATGAATCTGATTGATCAAACAAAAATAATTACCGCAGCCAGTGAACTTGCCAGAAATATTATTGATTATGGCAAAGGGGGCATGGTCCTGCTGGAACATATTATTGATGGAAGCAAATCCGGATTAAGACTTACTTTTGAAGACCGGGGCCCCGGAATTATTGACGTTGACCTTGCACTAAAAGATGGATATACTACCGGAGGAGGAATGGGCCTGGGGCTTGGGGGTGCCAAAAGATTATCCAACGAATTCTACATAAGCTCGAAAGCCGGAGAAGGGACCAGGATTATAATAGTAAGGTGGAAATGAAAAATATTTTAGCATTAAAAATTAATGAACAGAGTCAGATTTCAGAAACCCGCAGATTGACAAACTATGCTGCCACTGCCATGGGTTTTAATGAAACCGACAGAGGCAGGATTTCCATCCTCGTTACCGAGCTTGCCGGAAACCTTGTTAAGCACGCCGCGCGCGGTGGCGAGTTTCAGCTTTACAGAAGAGGCACCGGAGAATATGAGGGTCTGGAAATTTTGTCTATTGACAAAGGTCCTGGTATGACCAACATTGCTGAATGTATGCGTGATGGTTATTCAACTGCAGGAAGTCCCGGAACAGGCCTGGGGTCAGTAAGCAGGCTATCCGATTACTTCGAGATATTTTCTTCGCCGGCACATGGAACAATTATTCTGTCACGGGTTTGGTTGAACAAGAACCGCCACAGAACTCCGGTTGAGGATTACGATTTCGGCGCTGTTGCAATACCCAAACCCGGAGAAGATGTTTCAGGAGATAAATGGGCAATGAAATATAATGACAGAAAGATACTAATAATGGTTTCAGACGGTCTGGGGCATGGCATTAACGCCTCCGAGGCTTCATTAGAGGCAGTAAAAGCTTTTGATAAATGTGAAAGTGTTGTGCTGCCTGAAATAATGGAAGCAATTCACCTGGGACTTAAACATACAAGAGGAGCGGCTGTTGCACTGACAGAAATCGATCCGGATAAAAATTCTGTACAGTATTGCGGAATTGGGAATATTACATCGGCAGTTGTTTCTCCTGATGCCAGCAGGAGCATGGTTTCACATAATGGTATTGTCGGACATGAGGTGAGGAAGATTCATGTATTTAATTATCCATGGACTCACGAATCATTGCTGATTATGCATTCTGATGGGATTGGGACTCGCTGGAACCTGGATAAATATCCCGGAATAATTCAGAGATCATCATCTATTATCAGCAGTGTTCTCTACAGGGATTTCCAAAGGGGTAATGATGATGTTACTGTCATTGCATTAAAGGCACAAAATAAATTTCAGAAGTAAGACAAACAAATCCTGTGCAATATTATAAAACAGGTTATAATCGATAGTGTAAGAATGAGTATACCAATAATAAAAATTAGAATTAAGCATGAAGAAGATACTGTTTTTGCGCGACAGAGGGCAAGGCAGATCTCTGAGCTGCTGGGATTTGAGTCCAGGGAACAGACTGCTATTGCAACTTCAGTTTCAGAATTAGTGCGCAATGTTTTTAATTATGCGGGCGGAGGCAGCGTTGAATTCTATATTGAAGAAAAATCATTTCCTCAAATATTTAGCATAAGAATAACTGATGAGGGTCCGGGAATAAATGACCTGGACGCAATCCTTGAAGGCAGATATAAATCTGCTACGGGTATGGGGCTTGGCATAATCGGAACCCGCAGACTGATGGACAATTTTTTTATTGATACTGAAGCAGGCAAAGGTACGACAGTAATTATTGGAAAAATAATTCCTCTGGACAAAAGTGGTATTACTTCTCAGCTTGTAAGCAAAATCAGTGAAGAGCTTGCCAGGCAGGGTACTAAAAACCCAATGGAAGAAATTCAGCAGCAGAATCAGGAATTGCTGGTAACTCTTGAAGAAATAAGGAAAAGACAGGATGAACTGTTAAAATTAAATAAGGAGCTAGAAGAAACAAACCGGGGTGTTATTGCCCTTTATGCTGAATTGGATGAAAAAGCTGAGCACTTAAAGAGAATGAATGACGTTAAAGTACGGTTTTTGTCGAATATGAGCCATGAATTTAAGACCCCTTTGAATTCTATTCTGGCCTTGTCCAGGCTTCTGCTTGATCAGATTGATGGTGAATTAAATGACGAACAGAAAAAACAGATTGTGTTTATTAAGAAATCTGCAGAAGATCTTTCTGAACTTGTGAGCGATCTTTTGGATATAGCAAAAGTAGAATCGGGAAAGATAACCGTTAAACCAGTTGAATTTGCTGTATCAGACGTTTTCGCTGCACTGCGCGGAATGATGCGCCCATTACTGGTAAACTCAAATGTCAATCTTATATTTGAAGAGCCAAAGGAAATATCCCTGATTTACAATGATGAGGGAAAAATTTCGCAGGTGCTCAGAAATTTCATTTCCAATGCACTGAAATTTACCCTGAAAGGAGAAGTCAGGGTAAGTGCAGCTCTGAGTGAGGATAAAAAGAATATTATATTTTCTGTCGCAGATACCGGAATCGGTATAGCTTATTCTGATCAGGAAATTATTTTTGAGGAGTTCGGGCAAGTGGATAGTGAACTCCAGAAGAAAGCCAAAGGCACAGGGCTGGGATTGCCATTATCAAAACGGCTTGCAGAACTGCTTAGAGGCACAGTACACGTAGAGAGTAATCTGGGCATGGGATCTGTGTTTTATGCGTCTTTCCCAATTCAGTATGAAAGTGATGATGTGCATATTGAAAAAACCGTTACAGGAACAGAATCTATTGAAGAAGAAAAAACAGTGCTTGTAATTGGAGATAACGAGGCTACGGTTTTAACATACGGCAATTACCTGATGGGCACCGGCTTTAAGGTAGTTCCGGCAAAGAACCTGGAAGAGGCAAGCAAATTTTTGAAAATCAGAAAGCCTTTTGCAATCATACTTGACATACTTTTATCGGGTGAGGATACATGGAAGTTACTCACTGAGTTAAAGTCAAATGTAAATACTCACCATATACCTGTATTTGTGGCTTCGGTATTTGACGAGCAGAAACAGGGGTTTGCTCTTGGTGCTGATGACTATTGCGTAAAACCAGTTGAACGTGAATGGCTTTTGAGAAAACTGCAGGGATTAAGTAAAGTCAGACAAATTGAAAGAATACTGATTATTGACGATGAGGAGATATCACGCTATATACTTAAAGAGATACTGCCCCAGAATCAGTATCAGATAATTGAAGCAAGTAATGGCAGTACAGGAATTCAAAAGGCAATTGAGTACAAACCTGATCTGATATTTCTTGATATAATCATGCCAGATCAAACCGGTTTTGAAGTGCTTGGAAAATTAAAGGCAAACTCAGTTACGAAAGATATTCCGGTTATTATAAGTACTTCGAAAGATATTACCGAGGAGGAACGGGGAATGCTTAACCAGTCTGCATCGGCAATTCTTTCAAAGCAAAGCTTATCCAGGAGTAAAGTTTCCAGTGAAATCAAAGAGGCTTTGATAAAGGCCGTGAAAGAACGCAAAGGTAAATAATATGGACATTTTATTAGATAGGATCGTTACTCTTGTAGTGGATGATAATCCTGCAGGTTTATATGCAACATCAAAGACCCTAATACGTGAGGGTTTTGACGTAATCTCTGCCAGTACAGGATATGAGGCTCTCCAGAAAGCTAAGGAGAAACCTGACGTTATTGTCCTTGACGTAAAACTTCCGGATATAAGCGGTTTCGAGGTTTGCAGAATATTGAAGGCTAATCCTGATACTTCCAATATTCCTGTTATTCATCTTTCTGCCACATATCTGGACGACGAGTCAAAAGTCCAGGGACTTAAAATGGGAGCTGATGCCTATTTAACTCACCCGGTAGAACCGAAAGTGTTAAGCGCAACAATACATGCAATGCTCAGGATCAGGCAGGCGGAAGCAAAGATTCATGCTGCCGCAATTAAGTGGCAGACTACATTTGATGCTATAAACGATGGTGTATGTCTGATTGACCTGCAGGGTGGGATCAATCAGTGTAATATGGCTTTTCAGAATATAGTCAGAGTAGAGCAGGAAAATCTGATTGGGCGTAAAATATGTGAACTCAAAGGCTTCAGTGAATTTACAGAAGAATATTTTAAAGGTCTCTTTCGTGAAAATCTGGATGGTGACCGGGAGGAGAGATACCTGGAAAATGACTGGTATCTGATAAGTGTAGATTCGGTTATAAATGAAAATGGGAATTACGACGGATCAGTTTTTAAAATGACTAATATTACCTATAAGAAAAAGGCTGAAGAAAAGCTGAAGATCACTATGGAGGAGCTGGAACGTTCCAATAAAGAACTTGAACAGTTTGCATATGTGGCTTCACATGACCTGCAGGAACCTCTGAGAATGATTTCCAGTTTTACACAGATACTGGCAAAGCGTTATAGTAAGAATGCCGATGAGGAAACTGGTCAGATAATGAATTTCATAGTAGAAGGCGCAAGCAGAATGCAGCATCTGATACACGACCTTCTTGAGTATTCAAGGGTGACAACTAAAGGGAAACCCTTTTCTAGAGTCAATCTTAATGAAACTATCGAAATAGTTCTTAAAAACCTGCAGTTTACAATTACTGAATTTGATGCATCAATAGTAAGTGATCAGCTGCCTGAAATAACTGCTGACGGAACCCAAATGATTCAGTTGTTTCAGAATCTCATAAGCAATGCCCTGAAATTCCACAGCGACAGTAAGCCTGAAATCATGATCAAAAGCGAGGATAAAGATAGGGAATGGTTTTTTTCTATCAGTGACAATGGCATAGGAATCGATCCTCAGTTTTACCAGCGGATTTTCGAAATATTTCAGCGCCTGCACGACAGAACTGAATATTCGGGTACGGGTATAGGTCTGGCAATCTGCAAAAAGATTATTGAAAGACATAAGGGAAGGATCTGGGTTAATTCGGAAGCTGGTAAGGGAACAACTTTTTATTTTACACTTCCAAGATCAATCAGCAATTAACAATTTTAAATCGGCCAGTTTTATTCACAAAGGAATTAGCGGAAACGAGTTCTGATTTTAAGAGTTCAGGTGTTAAATAGCCGCACTTGCTGCCATTCATATGATCCAGCTAACAATCTACACTCACAGACGGAAAAATTTTATTTTTATCAATTGTTGCGTTTGACATTAAGTTTGAATTTTAATATTGTATAAATGTCAACCTATATAAGTCTTAAATGTCTGTATTCACTATGCCATGGAGGGGATGAGCAATGAGAAGAAGAAAAGACATTAATATTTTATTGGTAAACAATAACCAAACTGAAGTACACTGCTTTAAAAATTTATTCGGATTAGTAAGTTCAAACGTTAAAGTTCATATTCAGAAAAGTATCTCCGATGCCTTTAAGTATCTGATCATCGGCTGTCAGTTCATTGCATTTCCAATCCCGGATCTGATACTCATTGATGCAGAACTTTTGAAAGCTGACGGGGAATTTTTACTGAGAATAAGATCAAACAGAAGGCTAAAAGATATTCCGCTTGTCATACTGACTGCATTTGAAAACCTGCACGTTTATCTTCCTGAAATGGAATTGTCATCCGTTACTTTTGTAAGTAAACCCTTTGACAATAAAAAACTTTCGGAAATCATTCGGAAACATTTTGACATTCCCAAGGCCCGCTCCAAGTACACTCCGGTACACTGAGATCAGATGCTAGCTGCTTTGTATGGTATGAGGTAGTAAAATACTTTACCAGAAAAGAAGGTGATAGTCGGGGCGAGAGGATTTGAACCTCCGACCTCCTGGTCCCGAACCAGGCGCTCTAACCGGGCTGAGCCACGCCCCGATATATTATTTCTGAAATTGACATTTAAATATAAAAATTATGTGTCAGATTAAAAAATAAAAATTAAAGATTTTACTATGAAGTTCCGATTATTTATATTAAAAGAGACAAAAATGAAAGCATAGCTTTTCATCAGTCCAGTTCAGGTAACAAAAGCTGTAATTTTCGAGGGGTTGTCATGAGGTTTAGACTGTTACTTCCTGTCATTTTGTGTTCACTCATTCTTACTAACAATACTTTCCCACAGCTTGCTCAGACCAGCTGGAGCTTTGGTATTGGAGGCTCATATCCCCGCTATATAAGCTCAGGACTTACACCTAAAGAATCCAACTACGGGATATATGTATCTTTTCAAAGACATTTCTCCGAACATATTGGGATCAGGCTGCTAGGCAATTTCAGCCACATGGAAGGAACTCTTAACAAAACTACTCAGGAAACAAATCTGATCTCTGAAAATCTGGACATGCTTCTTTATATGGTCCCCTGCGAACCAGTTTCACCTTATATACTGTTTGGAATGGGGGGGCTTTTCTATAAATTTAACCAAAAACTTGATCCCACACTTGAAAATAAATTCTATTCCGGCTATCAGTTGAACCTGGGACTGGGAATTGAGTGGTCGCTGGGCAGCGACTGGAAGCTGCAGACCGAATTAAATTATCATTCTACCGGAACGGGAAAACTTGACGGTACTTATAACAATGACAGCAATGGGCTCCTGGGTGCCGGTGATGATGCTTACGGATCATTAAAGGCCGGAATTACCTATTACTTTTCAAAGGGTGAGCCTTCAAAGCTTTGTGATTTGTATAACGGAATTACTCCAAAGGTTCCGGAAGTGGACTATGACAGAATTGAAAGTATAATAAAAAAATACATGGAAAAGCCTTCTGAAGGCGTGGATTATAACAGGATTGAAGATATAGTCAGGAGAAATCAGCAGACTGCAGTCGCTCCGGAAAAGAATAAATGGGTTTTAATTGGCGTTAATTTTGCTCCCAACAGTGCAAATTTCAAAACAGAGGCCTATCCGATACTCTTCCACGCTGCTCAGGTTCTGCTCGAAAATCCGGAACTGAAGGTTGAGATCCAGGGGTATACTGATGATCAGGGCTCAGATACATATAACCTGTCACTTTCTTTAAAACGTGCCAATGCCGTTAAGGATTATCTGGTGACACACGGCGTTCCCGATGGCAGGCTGACCACTGTGGGTTTCGGATCCCAGAATCCGGTTGGTGACAACAGAACCCCGGGAGGGAGGACGTTAAACCGCAGGATTGAATTTAAGGTTTTAAATTAACGGCTTTTTTCATAAATTGAGCAAAGGGTTACAATAATGTAACCCTTTTTTATAACTATGATAAAAAAAATTATATACATACTACTTCTGCTGACTGCAATTTCATATGCGCAGACTATTACCTTTGATGAGTTCCTGACCATCAGCAAGGGTTCTCTGAACAGGGAGGCTTTGCTTAAGATCAGGGATATCTTTCCAAAGAATTTTGTAATCACGGCCCTGGATTATGCCGATTTTTCAGGAGACAATAAGAATGATATCGCAATTGCCATAAGACCGTTGAACAGGCACGACAAGAAAATCTATGTATATCTTTTTTGCGACTCACTCCGGAACTATGTAATGATACACGCCGATACGCTGGAATTCTTTGAACTTCCCATTGAAATAGGCTTCAGTATTGCTAAAAATGTCTGTTATATTACACAAAAACTGCGTGATAGAAACTGGGCAATTACCGGCTACTCTTTCAAAAAAAATGAACTGACACTTGTTGATTATTACACCACAGATGTTCAAAACCTCGGAAGGAAACAGGAGATAGGCACAGAAAATTACGATAATTACAGTAACCTCCAATCGTTTGTGGGATTTTATGACGTTGTAACGCTGAACGAATTCAAGAAAAGCACTTTCTTTTATCATCCTGTATATGATAAAAAAAGGAATGTTTATCCGGGTTATGGCAGAAACATAACTGTGAGTGATGTATGGAAGTGGAGCGATGAGACACCAAATTCAGAAACTCACTATGGAAGTGTCCAGTTTTCAAGGGACGGAACTGACCTCCTGCTGGAATTAACTTTGTCCAGGTCTTTCAGCAGTCTCCTCGATACCAGCAGTGTAAATGAAATCCAGTTATGCTTCGACAGATCAACAACGAGGCTGTTAAAGGCTCCGGGACAATCCAGGAAGGGTTTTAGATTCAGGGAGAGCATTGATGAGGACGTTGCGCGTTTTGTGATGCGGTTCCGTATGAATCAGCTTTCAGGAACCAGTATTATTCCCAATATAGGCAAAAATTTTATAAATCCGGAAGCTGAGGACTTAAAGTTCAGCTATGATTACTCCGATGATCTTATACTCAGATTCAGAGTCCCGTTACAAATGTTCAACTTATCGAAAGAAAGTTCAGAAATGGGCGTCTTTATATCAGCCGAATGTAAGTTAAAGGACGGCAGTACGGTACTATTCAGGGATACGAATGGGGATTACATGGATCCATCATCCTATGCAAGGCTCGTATTTTTGGAGGCCGGACAGCATTATGGCAGCGTAGATAACTCAAAATTCAGCGAAATAGCGGATAAATTACGGGCAAATGGTATTGGGAAATAGCAGTTGAAAAATACCATTGTCAAAAAATCTATCCGGCTTTACTTTATTAAAAAAATGTTTTAACTTAAGCAGTGAAATTGAATCTTTTAACTTTATCCAGCGAGGTAAAAAAGGATGTATAACAAAGAACTAAATAATACTTAATAAAATAGGAGAACCTCCGCGACTATTATGGTCAAGGGGGATTTTTTGTATATGAACATAAAAGCCAAAATAATTGACCAGGAAGGTATGAACCGTACCATTACGCGTCTGGCGCATGAAATAGTGGAACGGAACAAGGGTACAAAAAATCTGGTGCTGATAGGTATGCGCACCCGCGGAGAGTTTATTTCCAGAAGGATCCTTGAAAAAATAAATGAGATTGACGGTACCGAACCTCCTTTTGGCGTACTGGATATCACACTTTACAGAGATGATTTCCGCAAGCGGTTAAAACAGCCTCAGGTTTCCGTTACCAATATTACATTTGATATCAACGAGAAGGATGTTGTTCTGATTGATGACGTTCTTTATACGGGAAGAACCGTCAGATCAGCTCTGGGAGCCCTTATGGACATGGGCAGGCCAAGTACAATACAGCTTTGTGTTCTGGTCGACAGGGGTCACCGTGAGCTTCCTATAAAAGCAGATTTTATAGGGAAGAACATTCCTACCTCAATAAATGAGGAAGTAAAAGTTAAAATGAAAGAAGTAGACGATGAAGATGCCATCTATTTGGTAGATGTTTCCAAAGAATGATTTTTTTTAAAGGCGAACGGTGTTTCGCCTTTTTTTTTATAACAATACTTTAAAATTTAAGAGAGAATAAAATGCCTTTATCAAGCAGACATTTGTTAGGTTTACAAGGTGTGCCCAAAGAAGATATACAACTGATACTTGATACTGCCGTTACTTTCAGAGAGGTGTTGGAAAGGCCAATTAAAAAAGTGCCTACACTGCAGGGGAAAACGGTGGTAAATCTGTTTTTTGAAAATTCTACGCGCACCAGGATTTCGTTTGAACTAGCACAGAAGAGACTTTCAGCTGATACCATCAACTTCTCAACCTCGACAAGCAGCACAAAAAAGGGGGAGACCTTCAAGGATACTGTGAAAAACATCGAAGCCATGAAAGTTGATATGATAGTCATACGGCATGCATCTGCCGGTGTGCCTCAGTTTTTAACCCGCATCTCAAATGCGAATATAATTAACGCAGGTGACGGAACTCATGAACATCCTACACAGGCTTTGCTGGATATGTATTCCATCAGGGAAAAGTTTGGAAGGCTTACGGGACTGAAGGTCTGTATTGTCGGAGATATAGCTCACAGCCGTGTTGCGCTTTCAAACATCTTCGGCCTTAAGGCAATGGGTGCCGAAGTATCCCTTTGCGGACCTGCATCAATGATTCCGCGCGATATTGATAAACTGGGAGTCAGGGTAATCCACAATATTGACCAGGCCATTAGTGAGAATGATGTCTTGAATGTGCTCAGAATTCAGCTGGAGCGCCAGGCCGGAGGAACTTTTCCTTCATTGAGGGAATATCATAACTATTTTGGAATTACTTCAGAAAGGCTTGAGAAACACGGGAAGGATATAGTTATTCTGCACCCGGGACCCATTAACAGGGGAGTTGAAATATCCTCGGAAGTAGCTGACGGACCATATCAAATAATACTTGATCAGGTTACAAACGGTGTGGCTGTAAGGATGGCTGTACTTTACCTTTTAGGAACATTAAATAAGGCGGATGGAAGATGAAAATAATACTTAAGAATGTGATTCTGCTTAACCCAGAGCAGAAACTAAATGAAAAAACTGATGTACTGATTACAAATGGTGTAATTACCAGAATCGGCGGACTTACGGCTGAGGATTCTAAAAACGCCAGGATATATGAATTAAACGATAAGTATTGCGTGCCTGGACTTTTTGATATGCACGTTCATCTAAGAGAACCTGGACGCGAGGACGAAGAGACGGTAGTTACAGGATGCAACAGTGCTGCTGCCGGCGGTTATACCGGGGTTGCCTGTATGCCTAATACAAATCCTGCTATTGATTCTGCAGAGGTGGTAAATTTTATAAGAGAAAAGGCCAAAGCCCATCTTGTTGATGTTTATCCTGTGGGTGCCGTAACTATGAACAGAAAAGGGGAGTCCCTTTCTCCGATGGCTGAACTGAATGAAGCAGGCGTTGTTGCTTTTTCGGATGACGGAGATGCAGTAAAGACCGCCAGAATGCTAAGAATTGCATTTGAATATGCCAGTATGTATAACCTTCCGATTATTGAACATGCTGAGGATGAATCTCTTTCCGGCGGGGCAATGAATGAAGGGCTTACTTCCACATTTTTGGGTCTGCCTGCAATGCCATCGATTGCTGAAGATATTGTTGTAATGCGTGATATACTCATGGCTGAATATACCGGAGGCAGGATTCACATTGCTCATATCAGTACAAAAAATTCTGTGGAACTGGTAAGACAGGCTAAGAAGAAGGGGATTAAGGTAACTGCTGAAGTAACACCTCATCATTTTACGCTTACTGAAGAGGCCCTTAAGACTTATGATACAAATACCAAGATGAATCCTCCCCTTAGAACGAGGGAAGATGTGGAGGCAATACTTGAGGGATTAAAAGACGGAACAATTGACTGCATTGCCAGTGATCACGCTCCTCATTCAATTGAAGAAAAGGAGATGGAGTTTATTTACGCGCCCAATGGAATTGTTGGACTTGAGACAGAACTTGGCCTTGCTTTAAGCGAGCTGGTACACAAAAAGATACTTTCGATTGAACAGCTGGTTGAAAAACTGTCAACAAACCCGCGAAAAATACTTAACATTCCTGTCCCTCAGTTTGCTGTTGGCGAAAAAGCGAATATGACAATTATCGATCCATCATTAATATGGACTGTTGACGTTAAGTCCTTCAGATCCAGGTCGAAGAATTCACCTTTTGACAAGCGTCTGTTAACCGGCAAGTCAATTGGAGTGATAAACAGCGGACAAATGCTATTTGAAGAAAAGTTCTTTGCCATTTAACCCTTAAGTCCGGACTTCCGGGGTCTGAGCATATAGTCTCTGAATTCCGGAATTCCGGATTAAAATATCAGGAGCGATCATGAAAGAGAAGAATTATTATATCTGGCCTGCTGCAGTTCTGGCGGCGGGGTTCATTATTTGTGCTCTTATACTTTCACTTACGTGGCGTTCAAACAACAAATCCGGACAGATGATTACGGTTACAGGTTCTGCGAAAAAAGAAATAGTTTCTGACCTGGGTTTTTTACGGGGCACCATTACCACACGGGCTCTTACAGCAGAAGCTGCATACAATGAGTTGAGTGTGCAAAAGCCTATACTTATTAATTATCTTGCTGAAAAAGGATTTCCAAAGGAAAAGATTAATTTCTTTACAATAACTTCAATCCCAATATTCGAAATAGGGTCCAACGGAATTCAGACGAATAAAATTCTGGGATATACTTACAGTCAGCGCATTGAAATTAGTTCAGGTGAAGTTCAGAAGATAAAGGATATTTCCCTTGATATCAGTTCACTAATCAACAAGGGGGTAAGTTTTATGGTAGAAATGCCTGAGTATCATTACACGAAACTTGCTGACTTAAAGATTCAGATTCAGGCCGAGGCAGCCAGGGATGCGATGAACAGGGCTGAAAAAATTGCGGCTTCTACGAGCAGGTCGCTGGGGCCATTAAGAAATGCAAGAATGGGAATTCTCCAGATTACTCCCAAATTTTCAAACATGGTTGCTGATTACGGTATAAACGATGTAAGTTCTATTGAAAAGGAAATTACTGCCGTTGTTTCGGCTTCCTTTGAAATCGAATAATTACATCGTTTATCCTTTCTGTCAATATTGTGGCATACTACTTAAGCAGAGACATTTTTCTGATTTCAGAATATGTCCCTGCTTTAAGTTCATAGAAGTATATTCCGCTTGAAAGATAGCTGCCATTGAAATCTACTGAGTACCTGCCGGATGTTTGATATTCATTTACAAGCGTTGCAATTGTTCTTCCCAGTATGTCATAAACCCTTAGGCTCACATGATCAGCTTTAGATAACTGATAGCTTATTACTGTTGACGGGTTAAATGGGTTTGGGTAATTCTGGAAAAGGTTAAAGTTCTGTGGAACACTATTAAGTTTCCCGGCATTTACGTCTGTAGATGAGGAAGGATTATCCAGCGCCATTACGGTTCCTAAATCACCGCAGAGCCAGGCAGAGGACTCGTCAACTATGCCAAGAGAAAAAAGATCGTAACCCGTAGCTGCAAATTGCTGTGACCAGCTTAAACCACCATCGGTACTGCGCAGCAAAAGACCGCTGTCACCGGCTGCCCAAAGTGAATTTACAGATGTACCGCCGACAAAATTTATGTTAAGGGTAGTTGAGCTGGTTAATGCAGTCCATTTCCCACCACCATCAGTTGTTTTTAGTATTGTTCCATTTGTACCGGAACAATATCCATTCAGCTTATCGATAAAATAAACCGAAAGGATTGCTGAGGAAGTATTGCTTGCTTGCGGTGTCCAGGTATCACCCCCGTTAGTTGTATGCAGTATAATGCCATCCTCGCCACATATCCAGCCGTTATTAAGATCCTTGAACTTAACGCCGAAAAGGATTTTTGTGGTATTAGGATTTTGTTTAACCCAGTTTTTCCCTCCGTCAACCGTGCGAATAACTTTTCCCTGACTGCCAACAGCCCAGCCATGGTTCTGATCCACAAAACTAACAGACAATATTGTAATTGGATCAAGTGCAGTATTTATCTGTTGTGTCCAGCTGCTGCCTCCGTCGGGTGTGTAGAGCAATATGCCCAGGTCACCGACTACCCAGAGGTGATCCTTGTCAGTTGCATCAGCGCCAAAAAACGAGTCACCCGTAATACCCTTTGTAATTTCAGTCCAGCTTTTTCCTCCATCAGTGGTTTTAATCATATAACCATATTGTCCTACTGCATAACCATTGAGCTTATCGGCAAAGACGATCCAGTTCAGACTTGGAATAGTACCTTTACAATTGTATTTCCAGGGATTTGAGCCAGCCTTTAGGGCAGTCAGCCCGAATTCACCAACAGCATAAACAGAGTTAGAAAATGCTGACAAACCGTGTATGGATGCGTAAGTATTCATAGGTTCGGAATTCCAGCTTTGTCCGGCATCAGTTGAGTGGAGAAGCGTCCCGTTATCCCCGGCAATATAGAATTCAGAAGATGAAACGAAAGCAATATCATTAAGTCCTGAGGTCACTCCGTTAACAGTTACCTGATTCCAGACTGATCCTGAATTTTTTGTAACGAAAATGGAGCCATTATTACCAACGACGTAACCGGTTGTTGAAGAGATAAACTTCACCATTGACGCCGTTTGTCCCGTGGTTTTCTGTGTGCTCCAGCTGGTGCCGCCGTTGGAAGTATAGAGTATGATTCCGTTGGTACCTACTGCCCAGCCCTTATTTGTGTCAACAAAATAAATGCTGGTTATGCTTACACCTGCCGGAACACCAGCTGATTGCTGGGTCCATTTGGCTCCTCCGTTTGAGGTATAAAGTATGGTGCCGTTATCACCCCCTGCCCATCCGTGTGATTTATCGGTAAAAAATATCGTGTTCAGACCGTTAGTATTAAGCGGGGTGCCGTTTTTATTGTTCTGCTGTGTCCATGTGGAGCCTCCGTCAGTTGTAGAGAATATTGTTCCGTAGTCACCCGCAAACCAGGCAGTAATTGAATCTACGACTGAAACACTGCGCAGGTGGTCTGTAATTGCCTCATACTGGACATCCCATGAATGGCCGCCATCAGGGCTGAACATAATTGTACCATATTCTCCTACTGCATAACCATAAAACTGGTTATAGAATGAAACGGCCCAGAGAGTATTTCCCTGAGGGCTCGGATTCTGCCAGTTCCATCCTGAAGCAAACAGGGAAGAACTGACAAAGAAAGCTAAAAGTAAGAATTGTATTTTCCTTTTCAAGTTAAAATCCTATTCCGATTGCTCCTGAGAAATGATAAGAGGAGAAATCATTGTAATCATCGTTTGACTGGTTTCTTATAATCCCCGTGGTTAATGATATATTGAATTCAAAACCTTTAAATAAATTGAAAGATCTTGAAAAACTTAAATCAGCTGAATTATAAATATCATTTCTCTTTTTATTATCGGTTTGTACACCTTCAAGGTTGAGGGCTGGTGCTTCAAATAATTTGTGCATGAAAAGGTATTCAATGCTCATCTGAATATTAAAAGGGAGTGATTGGTTTAGCTGAAGCTTTGTCTCAGGTCCCTGATAGCTGAAGAAATCGTTATAGATGTCTTCAGAAAGCATGGATGTATTTGCATATTGCGCAAGGTACCTGGTCTGGGTCCTGGGATTGTACCTGTATAAGAAATCGGCTCTTAAAGAGCTGCTGCTGCCCCAATTCTGACCGAAGAATAAGCCTGCTGCGAACTGTGAAGTACCGTTTGCCTGAGGCTGAATGAGAATCTGTTTAGCAGAAGGCACATTTATTTTAGATCCGAGTTTACCCTTGCCCTGTGACTTCTGATTAAAGCTTCTTTTGGTTTCAAACTTTGTAGTGTCATATATCGACTGCGTATAATATTTGAAACCTCCTGTAAGCAGAATACCATAAGTAAACGATCCGTTATATTTGTTGGCTATCTGGAGCGAGGTAATGTCTGTTACATTAGATAGCTCAGAAAGATTATTATAATTCCTGAATACGGCTGAATTTGCAAGCCGCAGTGAATAAGAATCTCCCATCATCATTTTATAAGACAATGTCAGTCCTGTACCGAAGTTATCAAATTCCCTGAATACCTCCTTGTCATGCCGTGCACCGGCCTGAAAGGCGAGACTAAGATAGCTGTCGGTTGAGTCTTCAACTGATTCCTCTTCCTGATCTACCTGAACCGAATCATCCTGAATGGCTTCTTCCTGAAGAGCAGCCGTGGAATCTTCAGATTCCGGCTTTCCGTCAGACAGGTGAATAGTATGAACTTTTGCAAACCTGATATTATATTTTGTATAGAAATTATGTTCGTAGAAATTCCTGTCCTGAAATTCATTAAATAACATGAGTCCGCTGACATAACTAAATGTAAAGCTGGAATTATCAAGTTCCTTAAGGTAGTTTAGTTCCAGGTAAGATTGGCGGATCTGGTCAGGTTTTTTCTGGTAATTGTAAAGCGGGTTCTGATTATAGCCGTATCCGGTATTTCCGTACAAAGAGAACTGGGCATGCAGGTTATTGCTGCAGCCCAGTATTACCATTAATAATATTACAATTTCATTTAGTCTGTAACTCATTTTCAACATCTTTTGCTTCCTCTTTTATAGGCAGCTTTGGCGCATTCTTTACGTCAAATCTGACTGTTTTATCCCATGTTCTCTTTTCTTTTTTAATATATTCCGACCATATTGCCTTGATGACTATATATATCCACAGCTGGCAGTAGGAGAAGTAGCTAAGTATTATTAGAAATACTTTACTGAAGCTTTCTTCCTCGTCGAAGGATATTGCCAGAGTGATTTCGAGAATAAAGAGGAAGAATGCCATGATCCAGACGAAAGTATAAGGCCCGGGAAGTGCAATACTTACGAGATTTGCCGCACTAATAATGAATAGAACGTCTGAAATCAGTATCGCGGCAAAAAATACATAATACAACGAAAGATTATACAACAGATCAAAGGCCAGTCTCTTATTCTTGAACTTCGGTATATGTTTGAAAAATTTGGCTATAACATAGTTGTTGCCCCGTACCCATCTCATACGCTGTTTGATCCAGACTTTCCATTCCTGGGGTTCCTGTTCATAAGTAATGGAGTAGGGAATGAATTTTATCTTATAACCTTCCTGGTAAATCCTGATGCTGAGCTCAGAGTCTTCTGTAAGAGCATCCTCGTCCCAGCCTCCCAGTTTATTTATGAGTGAACTCCACATCACGAAGTTGGTGCCAGGTAAAGTAGCGATCCTGTGCATCTGCCATCTTCCGGCCTGGAGCATTGATTGAAAGCTAAGAGTCTCGATGTTAATAAAGCGGGTAAGCAGGTTAGTATTTTTATTTACTGTCCTGAATTTCCCAAGAACTGCTCCCAGCTCCTTATGAGATATAAGCTGGATAACAAGATATCTGAGGGCATTCGGATCAGGAGTATTATCGGCATCATAGATTGCTATGATTTCAGACTTAGCCTGTTTAATTCCCAGATTCAGAGCCCTTGATTTTCCTTTCCCGCCTTCGCCTTTAGGTACGTCGTATAAAACGACGCGCTTATCCCTGGCTGCGTAGTACTCAATGATATCTTTGGTAGAATCCTTGGATCCGTCGTTAATCACTATTATTTCCAGCTTGTCTTCGGGATAGTTCAGCTTAAGCATGGCTTCAATAGTATTTCCTATGACCTTATCTTCATTGTGGGCCGGGATGAGAATCGTACACGAAGGAAGATCATAATCATTCTCGTCTACTTCCTTTTTTTCCTTGAGCGATTTTATATAGTTAAAATAGCCATAAACAGTCAATATGAACTGGTAAGCGATCATAAACCATATAAGAATGACTGCTACAACAAACAAAAAGCTTAAATCGACTTCTAATACTGACATAATAAATTAATTTCCCTCTTAGTTGTATTTCCGTTTATAAACTTTTAATGAAACATACATAACTACCAGCATCATGATTGCAACAGAGCCAAAAATGGCTATTCCCGTTGATGACCACAAGCTGGTGAGATTGATACCATAAGAAAAAGCGTTACCTGCAACAAGGTCGATCTTGTGCTTTCCGGTGGGCAGGAAAATGCTATAGCAGTCGCTGCCTTTCATAACCGAAAACTGATATTCTCTGCCGTCGATTCTGACGCTTGTGGGCTCACGGTTAAGGGATATGAGCGTACGGGTTTCAGATTCATATTCAAACTTAATGCCTTGCATGCCATATGATACCGAGAGCAGGTTCCCGGTAAAGGACATTATTCTTGTCTGCAGTTCATGAGTTGAGAACGTATTGGTAATATCCCGGTTCAGTTTAATTAAATGTTTGCCCGCAGGAATCAGGTAAGAGTTATTTCTTGAAGGCGCAATAGGATTGCCGTCCAGAAGTATTTCCTTCACGTCATCAGGCAGTCTCATGTTAAAAGAGTAGGGGGAGTTCACATCATAACCATCACCTGTAAAATGATATTCGACCCTGCTGGCCAACGCGTAAGGAAAGAAGAAAAGGTCCTGCGGATTAACGCTTGATTCAGCGTATATGGTTAGCCTGGGAGCGCCAATTGAAGCGGCTTTTACCATCAGGAAGCTTTCTGTACCTGTCTGAATTAAAGTAGGGAAAGGAGTAAAGAGCGAATCCCTGGATCTGAAGGATAATATATTCAGGTCGAGCAGCAGTTTTGTGCTGTCACCGATCAGGGAATTATATTTTCTGCCGATCTCAACGTAGCGCATGGGATCGGTTGACCAGAGGTTCTGAGGATCCTCCACCTGCAGCAGGAAATTAAACTTCTTCTGCAGACCGATGATTCTGTTCATATCCACGCCGATATATTCTCTGAGCTCAGGTGAGCCATAGCTATCCATTGCTGTAACAATGAGCTGGAACCCTTTCTTTGAGCGCGCAATTTCAGAAAATGCATTCAGCAGGGTGTAATAAACCTCATTTATTTTATTAATTCTGTATTCGGTAATGGTATTCTTAACATAAGAATTGTTTTTCCAGTAATAACCGGATCCTGGTGTAAATACTTTCTTAAGGTCAATATTATATTTTTGCCTGAGTTCCTTTTGAGCCGAGATATGCATTGGTGTAAACAAGTTGGGATTATCCAGCCCCTTTGCGGCTTCAAAATATAATTCTGCTAAGTTTACTCCGTCGAAATCATAAGAGTACAAAAACTTTTTAAATTCTTCTGTCATTGCCTTAACACATTCAGGGTCGGTTAATGCTACAGGGTAGCGCCATGAGGGCCTGACGTCTTCTCCCTTAAAGTTTTTTTCTCTCCATTCCGGATGATCCTTCCAGAATTTAAGGCTGACCTGGGGAGGTTCAAGCCATGCATAGACTAATATTCCGTTTGCGTGAGCCAGTTCGATGAGTTTTTTATAATCGTAAGTATATTTGGGATACTTATGCCAGCCTGCAACGTGTATAATTCTGATACCCTGTTGGACCCACTGTTTAACAAGGTTCTCCGTGCTGATAGTGTGTCTGAACCCCGGGTCAAAGTATACTTCCATGTTATCCCTTCTGACGGAGGGACGGATCTGGAAATATTTCCTGACGTGTTCAAGCATGAAAGGATAAAGACTGTATCCATGCTGTGAATGGGGATCAAACCATGAAGCTATAAAGATCACTTTTCCCTTGCCGAATTTTCTTCCTATTTCAACCGGTGTCCCGTTGAGGTCATCAACTGAAAAAACCTCATCTATTTTGTCGGCATCAAATTTATTTATTAATTCAGCTTCCTTCCAGAATATCCTTTCTTCCGGGAAATACTTATCTCTTATACCATGAACCTTGACCCGGGTATTACTGAATTTAATCCCTAATTCTGAGGCAAGCTCATTTTTTGTATCAGTAATCAGGTTTCCGCCATTCTCAACGAAGTGTGTGATAAGGTCATAATCCTTCGGCTGCAGGGAATCAACAGAGGCATAGGGGACCAGCAGAAGATTATAGCGCGATAGGTTTATCGGGTCTCCGGTAAATATTGTATCCACGCTGATATTCACGCTGGTAAAAACGGATGTCATGGAGGACTGGTCGTTGTATGCCGCTCCTTTTGCGTAATGGTTCCACAGAACCGCCACGTGAGCATTTTTCCAGTGTTCCTCCAATTTGAACAAGTTATTATAAAATTTTGCCCCGGTATTGTAAAGCTTTTCAGTGAAAGTAGGTTCATATTCCTTAAATTCAATTGGTTCGGCCTTATAAAGCTCTCCCGGAGCAAGTTTTACAGTTTTGGAAAAATTTCCGCTGAGCTTTTTATCGGAAATAATTTTCTTCTGAATTTCTCCCTTGGCATCGAAATACGATTCAGTGAGATACTGGTCATTAAGTTTAAGTGAAAAATTCTGATTTCCTGTAAGAATTATTCTGTCTTTCGTTTTAACCCAGTTATTCTGATCCTTGAGATCAATATAGGTATAACCGAGTCCCCGAATACCGTCCACTAATTCCTTCAGTAGTTCAACATCCAGAAAAGAGTGGAAAAAGCATGCTGCAAAACCATCTCTGACGTTTAGGTTTGTTTTTGCACCCTTAATTATATTCTGAACATATTTCCTGCTGACGTTAATATCTTTGTCCAGGGGAATATATCCCAGGTTCTCGGGATAAATCTTTTGTCCGAATAGATCCTTATTGATTATATATGGAAAGTACTGGCTGTATTCTGAATTTTCCAGTGCGAGTCTTTGTTCAACAGAAGCACTGAAATAGCTTCCAATTGTTTTATATAAAAGGAAAGAGGCTGTATAATGAGGAGTTTCCCATGCAATTGGGTAAAGTCCGTTTTTCATAAACTCCTGAATGCCCATTTCAATTTTTTTTCTGATATCTGCCTCATTCTGGTTCTTAATTGGTTTATCGGTATTCTCATCCCAGAATTCAAAGTCGGAAGCCGTAATACCCCTGTACTGGTGTGTGGATCCGTGCATTACGATCGAACCCCCGTTTTTGACCGCATATTTTATGGCATCAACCAGATCAGGTTTATCAGAAAGGCTAAGCCTGGTGCCATCACCAGGGTTAACGTAGAAAGGGATTACACCTATGAGGAAAGGTATGCCGCGTTCAGACAATACATCTACGACGTCACGGATTTTATCAGGACTGTCAGTCGGGTTAATGTCTTCAATTCTTAAAATGGCCGAATGTGAAGTTTCATGCTCTTCATGTAATATATCATGCAGCATATCAGCAAACAGAAGATATCTGTCTGTTTCATTTGCATAAGAAAAGGGGCAATCGGCAAAGTAGAGGAGGTTTTGTGACCTGATGATATAGGGTGTTTCCAGCCGTTTTTTTGTAGAGGTTGCAGTTGCAAGAACCTCTACTTTTTTCCGGTCTGAAATATCAATTATGTTATTCTTGGTTTCACCTTTTGTAAAACTCTTTTTATTTGATCTTACAATGTCGAACTCGCTAAGTGAGTCTATTCGTGAAACACTGAATCCATATTTGCTTTTGAGGTTATAACTTTTTGAGAATTCGATCATTCCCGTATTTAACCATATAACCGGCTTATCAGTTTTTATTACGTCATCAAGGAATCTTTGGGGGACTGAATTCTTGACATAAAATCCTATATAGAAAGTATAATCATAGTTATTTAATTCTTTGGATTTATAGTCGTTTACCCCTTTAATAGTTGTCTCAGTATTAAAATGCCCCAGCAGGGCCCCCAGTTGTCTGGCATCGCCCATTGCAAAATTTCTTAAATCCGTATTACCCTGTGCAAGGATCAGTATTTTTTTACGCTGGCCGTTTTCTGCAGCAGAATGAATCGAAGTAATAAACAGGGCAAATAAAAGTAAAATAAATAATTTGTGACTTTTCATATTTTCAATGTTTTTGTGAAGGTATACAATTTAATAAAGGGCATAGCAGTAGCTTTAATGACAGTCAGTGACTGAACATGCAATTAAAACGTCTGCAAAAATTATTCCTGATATGCCGGCTCTGAATAACTAAAAAAAACTTGTCCCTGAAAGAATCAGGGACAAAATGCTTTAAATCTTAGACTTACCTGTTACTTACCGCCACGGGGTGTGAACTCGCTAACGGCAGCTTTGGATAAACCAAAATAGTTCTTGACTATCTGAACAGTCCTCTTTGCAGCCAGTCCATCTCCGTAGGGATTAACTGCCGAGGCCATTTTGTCGTATGATGTTTTATCATCCAGTAGTTTCTTAGCGGTAGAATAAATCTTGTTTTCATCCAGACCAACTAATTTTACTGTTCCGTACTTTACGGCTTCAGGGCGTTCAGTAACCTTTCTCAAAACCAGAATGGGGATACCGAAATGAGGACCTTCTTCCTGAACACCACCTGAATCAGTTATGATCAGGTGTGATTTTGCCATTAAATTGACAAAATCCATATAGTCCAGCGGTTCAATCAGGTGTACGTTCCCGGTATTTCCCAGAGTCGGATATACAATATCCCTTACAATGGGATTAAGGTGGACCGGAAAAACAAAATTTATATTAGGATACGTTTCCGCCAGTTTTTTTACCGCATTACAGGCCCCCTGCATAGGAACTCCCCAGTTCTCCCTGCGGTGCATAGTAAGTAATACTATTCTTTTCTTTTGCTTAATCAGGTCATTTAGTCTCATTATCGAAAAATTATAGTTTTTCTTTACTGAAATCTTTAAAGCATCGATTACAGAATTACCTGTTACAAAGATATCCGAAGGTTTAATGTTTTCCTTGAGCAGGGCTTTTTTGGCTGTTTCGGTGGGGGCAAAATGAAGCTCGGTGATCGAACTGGTCAGCCTTCTGTTTATCTCTTCAGGGAAAGGGTTGGCTTTATCATTTGTGCGCAGGCCCGCTTCAATATGTCCCACGGGAATCTGCCTGTAAAATGCGGCAAGACTTCCAACGAATGTTGTGGTTGTATCACCCTGTACCAGCACCATATCTGGTTTTTCTTTTTCAAAGACCTTATCCAGTTCTTCGATCGTATTTTTTGTTATCGAAGCGAGTGTCTGTTTGGGTTGCATAATGTTCAGGTCATAGTCGGGTTTTATGTCAAAAACCTGAAGTACCTGATCCAGCATCTGGCGATGCTGTGCCGTTGCGATTGTCAGTAATTCAAAGTATTTATTCTGCTTTTTTAATTCCAAAATTATGGGAGCCATTTTAATCGTATCGGGCCGGGTTCCAAATATTACAGCAATTTTCTTCAATTATTATCCTTAAAGTTAATTATTAATCCGTTTGTAAAAGTATGACGCGCAAAAACGCGTCAAATTTATGGGAAAAAATTATAATTCCATTAGTGGAAAAAAATAGTATCCTAAATTACTGGATTGTAAATTAAAGACCAAATGTAATCTGAAAAGCTAAAGTAGTTTATTGAAAGAGGCCGGATAAGATATCCGGCCTGAAGGATGTATAATCGGAATTTATTTTTTGCTAGTGATTTGAACGCCAAAACTGAACGTAACAGATGAGCCCGGATTGAGAGAAAGCTTGTCTTTCAATTCGGGGCGGTTAAAGGCATTGGTCATAAACTGAACAGGTTCCAGGGCAATCGATTTTCTCGGGCGGAACTTTACGCCATCAGCCGAATAAGCATAAAATACGCCTCCCCTCTGAAATACGGTAATCTGCAGTCCATTTTCAGGATCCTTGATCGATGATCTTATCAAACCGTCATTATCAGCCTTTAAAGAAGCAAAACAATAATTTACTTCTCTGTCACCAATAACATTTTTAGTTATATCCTTACAGGGGCGGAAATCAGCTTCGGGATCTTCATCTACTGGCAAATAAGCATCGTTGCCTTTTAGCGGAAGATATCTTTCATCTACAGCAATGATGCTATCGGCCGGAATATTAAGAATGAGATGATCGACACCCTTTTCAGAAGTCCTGAAGTAGGGATGCCATCCGCAGCCGAAGGGTGCCGGTTCCTCGCCTTTATTATGCCCTGTAATTTCCACATTCAGCTTATCCACAGAAAGAGTAAATCTGACTTCCACGTCAACTGAGTACGGATATCCTTTGAATAAATTCGATCTTATCTGATCTGTATAAAGTGTCAGTGTAATACCTTCATCACCCGGTTCAACGTTTTTTATGTTAAAATTGATCACTCTTGCAAAACCGTGTATTACCTCTCTTGCGGGATTAACAGGGTTAACCATCTGGTGCTGCATATCTCCGAATTCATAAAACCCATCTTCAATTCTGTTTGAAAAGGGAGCCATGATGCATGAACGGGCACCGCTCTGTTCTTCGAGTTCCTGGGGAGTAGCATATCCATCAAGTATATTGAAAAGGCCTCCAGCTACAGGAATGAAGTAATTAAGAAGAGTTGCTCCTCTCAAGGCGATTTCGGCAGTAGTACCCAGTGCGGTATCCTTGAGTATTATGGTCTCGAATTTGCCGAATTTCCCTTCTGAATAAATAAATCTGCTCAAAAAAAGCTCCAAATATTTTTTATTATGCCCTATTTTACCAACAAATCAGGAAAAAAACCACAATTATTTTATTCCTGAACTTCCTTCGTAATAAACAGATTATAATTCAGCAACGCTTCGGGAATACCGCCCTGCAGAACAAAAGCTGCCTGGGAAAGATCCTGGGGAATATTCTTGGAATAGGGGAGTGCAACTGACAATCCGATGCCTGAGGCCCGCATGGCAATGATTCCGCTTTCAGTATCCTCAAATCCCAGAATCTGGTGCAGATTCTGCTTTGGAATTTCCAGCTTGTTTAAGACAGTACTGTAAAGATCTCTATGCGGTTTTAGCCGGATCTTGCTGACATCATCAGCCGTGATGAAGATATCGTAAACTTTTCTGTAATCGGAAAATTTTTCGAGTATGAAATTCTTTTTTTCTGAGGGGATCTTCCATCTTCTGATCTGATGTGAAACAACATTAAACAATTCGGTCATTATGATATTTGCCTCATAACCCGTGGCTGAAGTAACAATTGCAACCTTAACTGGTTTCCGGGCGAATATTCTGCTCAGGTTAAGGAGCTTTTGCCTGGCTGCTTCAATGTCGTGTATCAGATAGACCTGACTGTTCTTTGCCTTAAACTTTTCATTCAGATCCCCGAACAGATCAAGAATATCATCTCCAAGCCAGCCTTTGATCAGACACAGGAACAGGGGGATGGCCGGCATAGGTTCGATAAGAAATCTTTCACTGCTGCCCAGTAGTTCTTCTGACAGGTTAGCCCCCTCACCGTATTTAATTATTTCGAGCAGCTGCTGATAGCGCTTATAGTATATTGCCAGTGCAGCAACAGAAATACTGGCAAAGTTGTTCAGGAGCAGTCTTTCCCCGTATTTATGAAGGAAATAGTTTGTAATTATATTAGAATTATACCTGTTGAATTCCTTTTGCACAATGTATTCTTCCAGCTTGCCGTCGGAAAGCATTTCTCCGCCTCCCAATAGGATCAGGTTATTTCTTACTTCTTTTTTCCGGTCCTCATTATGACTTAGTATGAGCATCCAGAGTACAGCATTTACGTATGCCTCTTTGAGGAAATCCGGTTTAATAAAATTATAGTAGCGCTGTACGAGGAACCTGACCTGGTTTTCAGGAGCATTGTTAAGCAGGTTCGGATAGTCTATGATTGGATCCAGACCATGCCACAGCTCTTTTGTATCGCGTCCGCTGATACTTCTGACAGTGAATTCCAGCGAATGCATGCAAAGCTCTTTTGTCGTTGTAGTGGTACCATCCATATCCATAACAATTGCTGCAAGTTCATTCTGAGGAGTCAGGACTCTGGGGGCAAGAGGATAGATTTCTGCAGGCGGATATTCTGACCCGGAATTATGCACAACTGCAAATTCAAGTCCCAGCTGTGTAATCAGTTCAGCTGCCTCATCACTGTTCAAATATTTTTTGTTTGTCATAAGTATTCCGGGATAACCCTCATAAAACTTTAAGATTCCGGTTAGCGGGATTTGTGAAGACTGGAAAAACCGGATCCACTACTTATTATCGGTAATATAATAAAATTATTTAAATATCAGATATTTAAGTTATTTATTACCAGAATAATACAGACAAGGGGGCTTGGGGTTAAATAATAATAAGGTCAGAGTTATTCTGGCTTTTAGGATAAGAATAAGTAATGCTGGTCCCTTAAAACCCCGGAGAATATTCCCGGGGTTTTAATAAATAATTGTTTAAATAGTTTCGCCTGACAGAGCTTCTTTGGCGCCAAGAGTCTTCTTTTTATCAATATAGTTCACGGTTTTATTATATATGATCAGTGCAAAAGCGGCAGTAAGGCCTATTGCAGCGAAATAGTACCATATATAGTAGGCATGATCGTAAGCTGTCTTCAATTGTTCAGGATTTAGTGTTGCTGGATCAGGGGCGTAAGCCATCAGCAGGTAACCTGAGATTCCAAATCCGAGCAGGTATGCAAAGAAAGAATGCAGGTGGCTGAAACCCATATAAAGCCCTTCTTCACCTTTGGGTGCCTGAAGTGAAAAGAATTCAAGATAGCGGGGAGAAATAAAGCATTCAGCAAGCCCCTGAAAAATGATCCCGATTATCATCATGACAGAAATCGGATGAGCAGTGAATAAACCGAAGAAGGAGACTTCATCTCCGGTAAAGATTTTTAATATCGGGCTTGATGCCATGCATAATGCCGAAAGGGGCATTAAAAACATGCCAACTGTCATGCTGGTGATAGCCTTGACTTTGCGCATCAGTGAGGTAATAAAAACAACTGTAGTCATTACAACAAAGGGATTAACGTTGGCTATCCATTCGGGGGAGGCGTGCTCACCAACGGTTCTGAGTACATATTTAGGCATTGTTGCATAAAGCTGTGATTGAATAATCCAAAATCCTGTTACAATGAGGATCAATATCAACAATCTCAGATTAGTAAGGATTTTAATGAAAGCTCTCCACGTTTCTTTGAATTTTTTACCTTCGCCATTTGAATCCACATTTTTATAAAAAATGAACACAACAACCAGAGCCAGAAACGTCATGGCCGCCGCATAGAAATTTATGGACTCGAGTCCCCACTTAAGTCTTAGTGGATAAGCGAATGTTTTCCCGAGGAATGACCCTACATTTACCATTCCGTAAAAGATAGAAAAAGCACGAGCGCGGTTATCCTGGTTTGTAGTTTTTGCTACTGTACCTGTTATAATGGATTTTATGAATGAACCGCCGAACATAAGTACTACAATGGCCGGAAGTACTGTCGATTTATAGGGCAGGGCACCAAGTGTAAAATATCCTATTGTCAGCAGCGAAAATGCTAGCAGGATTGCTTTGCGGAACCCGATCCTGTCTGCCAATGCCCCTGTAAAGGCGGGCAGCAGGTATAAGCCAGCAGAAAAAAATCCTCCGATCCATGCTGCCCAGATATCATTAAAACCAACTACACGCGTCAGGTATAAAGTAATAGCAATAAATACGGCATAATAGGCAGACCTTTCGAATAATTCAACCGTATTGGCTGTCCAGAAAGAAAACGGGAAATTCCAGTTCTGCTTTTTTTCATGAGTAACAGCTGAAGCATCAGACAATTTTACCTCGGACTTTGTGAATGAAAAATTAAAAGCAAATATAATCAACAATTGTTAAATTACTGAATAGTTTGATGAAATTTAATAAACGGTGCTGAATGAAAAAATTAATAAAAAATTCCGGAAAAAAGGCCGGTCAAATTCCGGGCTCGCTTATTTATATGGGAGAGAAAAGGGATGAGAAGGTCAGGATAAATCTGACGGCCTACAGCAGCAAAGACTTTATTGAAAAGAAGTCCATTAACATAGAGGATATACAGCAGTATGTTAATACATCTGAAAATCTCTGGGTAAATATTGATGGCATTCATCAGACCGGCATTATTGAGGAAATAGGCAGTATCTTTGATATTCATCCCCTTACGCTTGAAGATATCTTAAATAATGCACACCGCCCCAAAACTGAAGATAACGGGCAGTATATATTTATTGTGATGAAAATGCTGGGATTTGAACGGGGGAGTAACTCAGTACAGGTTGAGCAGGTAAGTCTGATAATCGGGAAAGGCTATGTTATTTCCTTTCAGGAGAATGAGACCGATGAATTTGAAGTGGTAAGGGATAACCTGAGAAAGAACAAGGGCAGGACGCGGGAGCTTGGAGCTGATTACCTGTCATACAGGATGCTGGATATAGTTATAGATAATTACTTCGCAGTACTGGAAAAAATGGGAGAACTGATAGAGGGGCTTGAAGATGAGCTGATTGAGAAGCCTACCAGGGATACGCTTCAGAAGATATACAAGCTGAAGAATGATATGATAATAATAAGAAGGGCAATATGGCCGCTAAGGGAAGTCATCAGCGGACTTGAAAAAACAGAGTCGGAGCTCGTATCAAAAACAACGTTCCCATACCTGCGGGATCTTTATGATCACATCATACAACTGATTGATACGAATGAGAATTACAGGGAAATGGTTGCGGCAATGATGGACATTTATCTTTCCAGTATCAGCAACAGGCTGAATGAAATAATGAAAGTTCTTACCATAATATCTACTTTTTTCATACCTCTTAATTTTATTGCAGGGCTATATGGAATGAATTTTAATACTGCTGTAAGCAAATACAATATGCCTGAACTAAATTATTATTACGGGTACCCAATGGTAATTGGGGTGATGCTGATGGTGGCGCTGATACTGCTGGTCTATTTTAAAAGGAAAAAATGGTTTTAGCGAAGCAGTAAAATTTACTTCACAATAGGAAGAGTAATACTGAATGTGCTGCCAAGTCCCGGTGTGCTCTCGACGTGTATGGTTCCATTATTCTTTTCTACAAATTCTTTGGTGAGAATAAGTCCAAGTCCCGTTCCCGGTTCTTTTTCGGTTCCGCACGTGGAATGAATTACCTCTATTCTGAAAAGGTTGCTGAGGGTTTCGTTATTCATCCCTAGTCCCGTATCCTTCACGGAAATGGTAACTTCACCCGATGAAAGATTCTCATAGCTGCTGATGGTTACGCTGCCGCCGCGGGGCGTAAATTTCAGTGCATTTGTAATCAGGTTCTGAATAGCCGAGCTTATCATTTCCTCATCGACAAATACCTTCTGTACGGAATCAACAGCATTAATCAGTTCAATCCCTTTTTTAAAGGCGCTGCCGTTCAGAAGGTCGACATTTTTTTCCACCAGCTCCCCAATATTAAACCTGAAAGGATTAAACTGTATGTGCCCCGTCTGGAACCTGGAGAATTGCAGCAGGTTATTCAATAAATTATACAGATTTTTTGACGTACCGTTAATTATTCCAAGATATTTGCGGACATCCTGAGAAGAAAGGCTGTCAAAATCTTCCAGTATCATTTCAGAGAATCCCAGCAGTGATGAGAAGGGTCCCCTCAAATCATGCGAGATGAACGAAAAGAATCTGTCCTTCGTGGCATTAATTTCCTTGAGCTGTTTGTTGTAATTCAGTATCTCTTCCTCGGCCTTCTTTCTTTCAATTGCCCTAGATACAGAGAATGAAATCATTTCCAGCATTTCCTTGTCATTCTCGGTATAGGCATTCTCATTATAGTAATCCTGAACCACCAGGGCACCAATAGTTTTGTCTTTGATCTGGAGCGGCACGCCAAGCCAGATTTTTGCCGGGGAGCCTATCAGTTCCACCTCGCCGCTATCTCTTAATTCAATATCTTTCTTTTCAGTTATCAGCTGAGCCTTACCGCTTCTTAGTATGTATTCAGTCAGGCCTTTGCCAAGTTTTTTGGGCTGCTGTTTTTCATCCTCTTCATCAACAAAGTAGGGGAATGATACCATCTGTGTATTTTCATCATAGAGGGCAATATAGAAATTTTTAACTGACATCAGATTACCTATTGCCAGATGAATAAACCTGAACAGATCCTCAGTAGTCTTCAGGTAATTTGAAGCCTGCAATATCTTTAGTGTGGTCTGTTTGACCTTTTCCTGCCGCTTCTGTTCAGTATTATCCCTGATGATTACCTGAAAAGCGGGTTTATCGTTATATGTGGTTGGAATAACAGTAATTTCAGCATCAATATAATCCCCGGTAAAAGTAACTAGCTTTGCTTTTGAGGCTCTTACCGGTTTACTTAAGATTGTAATCTGTTCCAGTAGTCTTTTAGCAACAGGCCTGTAGTGAATTGGCACAAATCGAAGTATATTCTCATTCAATACAAGCTTTTTGTCCGGTACCTTCATTAAAGCCAGTCCGGCGGAATTAGTAAAGACAAGTTTGTTATTACATATTACTACAATTGTATCGGGAGAATACTCAATCAGCTTACGGTAGCGTTCTTCTGATTTCAGGAGAGCCTCTTCAGAGAGTTTCATTTCAGTCACGTCTCTTGAAATTCCTACAATCCCGGAAACGTTGCCTTCGGCATCAAACAATGGTGCTTTTGTAGAAGAAACCCAGGCAATTTCCCCATTAGGGAATGTTTCTTTTTCGACCTTGTTAATGATAGGTCTGCCGGTTTTGATGATTTTTTCTTCATCATCAAAGGCCTCCTGTGCGTGTTCTTTTGTGAAGAAGTCGAAGTCAGTTTTACCCACGGCATCCTTGGGGTCATCGATACCCTGCAGATGAACATACCTGCTTACCTTTGTGAATCTATGTTCTGAATCCTTGAAATAAATGGCGTCGGGAATATTATCCATCAATCTTTCGAGAAAGTATCTTTCCTTGTCAAGCTGATGCTGAATGCGCCTTTTTTCAGATACATTGCTTATTGTCATGCTCATCAGCTGCGGTATATTTTTGCCGTCCTTAATTAAAGAGACCAAAATCCTGCACCATATCAGATTACCCTCATGATTATACAGGGGGCGTTCCAGTTCAAAATGACTGATTTTGCCGTTAACCAGGTCATCATAGTAATAGACTTCATTTACATAGTCGGAATAGCATATCTCCCTTAGCTTCATTTGCAGAAGGATAACTTTGTCAAAACCGAGTATTGACTGGAATGCTGAATTATAGTGCAACATTGAACCGGACATATCAAAAATAGCAAAACCGAGCTTTGAGCTTTCGAAAAGTGAGGCTATAGTCTCAGCAATAGTAAGCCGGTCCTCTGTCATTTGTTCGGCCAGAGTGTTATTGCGCGAGGCCAGACTTTTTATTGAGGTCAGAAGAGTTTCCCTGTTAAGTCCATTCCAGAAGAGACAATCTCCGGCACCTGATTTCAGAAGGCAATAAGCGAGTTTATAGTTTTCTTCTTCGAGAAGAAAAAGCACGGGTGTAGATATTTTTGAAAGAAAACCTGTATATTCTGCTAAGTTTAATTCATCTTTTTTTATCGAAAATACAATTACATCATAGCCCTGAATTTCAATTAAAGAGGGCAGTTCCTTTAAATCCGGTTTTATCAAAAAATAAATACCGGTACCCAAAGAATCTAATTCCCTAATAAAAGAAACCTTTTCATTTCTGCTTTCAAATAAAAGACAGTTAATGTTCTTCTGGGGCATAATATGGCCGATATGTGTAATCGTATTTTTTTATAACACTTAGAATATGAAAACAGAAATTAAAACTCAATAGATTTATTAAAATTTCCTGATTTATTATTTAATCGGATAAACATGCTTTTGCTTTATGAAAGCAATGGTGGATATTTTAATTGCAAAACTTAAAGCAAAAATTTAATACTTGCAGGGGTAGCATGCTGTTTTTATTTTAACAATATGCTCGATTTTGATTAATAATTGGAGTAATTTTATTCCACTTTTTCATCAAATAGGAAGCATAAAATGAAATTCAGATATTTATTTTTAATAACAATGGGATTATTAACCATGATTTTTCCTTCAGCAAATATAGAACAAGGAAATCTTTTTGCCCAGGGCAGTGGGGGAAAACTTCCCGGCAGAGATGAAATTAAAGCGGACTACAAGTGGAAGCTGTCTGATATTTATGCCTCGAATGACCTGTGGGAACAGGATTTTAAATGGGTCGAGGAAAACACATCAAAATACTCCCAGTTTCAGGGGAACCTGGTAAACTCCGCAGATAATCTTTTAGCTGCATTAAAGTTTGATGATGAAGTAGAGATAAAGATTTCGAGATTGTACTTGTATGCCTCTTTATCCAAGGATCTGGATCTGGCAAATTCAGAGAACAGTGCCAGGTTCGACAGGATCAGCGCCTTATCTTCAAAAACTGCTGCTGCCAGTTCCTTTATGCGTCCTGAGATACTGAGTGTCCCGAGAGAAAAAATTGATGAATTTATTAAGGCTTCCGATGGACTGAGACTTTACATGCATCAGTTCGATAACCTCTTCCGTACAAAAGAGCATACGCTTTCAAAAGACCAGGAGGAATTGCTTGCAATGGGCTCCGAAATAAGCCGCATTCCTTACAGTACGTTTAACGTTTTTACGGATGCCGAAATGCAGTTCCCGGTTGTAAAGGATCCGGAAGGAAAAGATGTTCAGATTTCACACGGAAGGTATTCAGCAGCATTGTATTCCACGGACAGAGCCTACAGGGAAAGGGTGTACAAAGGGTTCTATATTCCGTTTAAGGAATATAAAAATACTATAGCAACCTTATTCAATGGGAACCTGAAGTCGCACGTATTCTATGCAAAAGCACGTCATTATGGCTCCTCAAGGGAAGCGGCTTTGGATGTTAACAACATACCTGTTTCAGTTTATGATAATCTTGTCAAAAATGTTGATGCAAATCTGGATGCACTGCACCGCTGGACCCGGATCAAGAAAAAAGTCCTGGGTCTGAAAGAAATACATATATATGACAGTTATGTCACCCTGTTTCCGGGAGTAAAAAAAGAATATGACTATGAACAGGGAAAGGCAATTGTTCTTGATGCACTGAAACCTCTTGGTTCTGACTATATTACGCATCTGAAAGAAGCCTTCGATAACCGCTGGGTGGATGTATACGAAACCAAAGGCAAGAGAAGCGGAGCATACTCCTCGGGTACAACCTTCGGAGTGCATCCATACGTACTGCTTAACTGGAATAATCAGTTAAATGATGTATTTACCCTGGCGCATGAGATGGGGCATAATATGCATTCATATTACACAGGGTTAAATCAGCCATATCCATATGCCGACTATTCGATTTTTGTGGCTGAAGTAGCATCCACAGCCAATGAAGCACTGCTGCTGGATTACCTGATCGATCATGCACAGTCAAGGGAAGAAAAGCTGGCATTAATAGAAAAATATCTAACCAACATTACTACTACTTTTTACAGGCAGACCGGATTTGCCGAATTTGAGCAGATGGTTCATGATAAGGCCGAAAAGGGTGAACCTTTGACTCCTGATGCATTATGCTCGTTATATCACGGGCTGATCAAAAATTACTGGGGCCCTGATATGGTAATAGATGAGGAGGAAGATTATACCTGGGCCAGGATTCCTCACTTTTATTACAATTTTTATGTTTACCAGTATGCTACAGGATATGCAGCCTCACAGGCACTTGTTGCAAATATCAAGAAAGAGGGGCAGCCTGCGATTGAAAGATACCTGAAATTCCTAAAGTCAGGCAGTTCTGATTATCCTATTAATGTTCTGAAATCTGCCGGCGTGGATATGAATTCACCCGAACCGGTACTGCAGACAATAAGGAAAATGAATGAACTGCTGGATGAGATGGAAAAGCTTCTTGACGAAAAATAATTAATCTCATATATTAGTTACAGGAATTATAAGGCGAGTATAATCTCGCCTTCTTTATGTATAAACTATTAAATTGAACCAGAGAATAAAATGAAGATTTACTCTAAAAAAGATCTGAACGCTTATCATTTTTCATTAACATATGATGATATCAGCCTGATCCCGACTGAAGTATCAAGAATCAAAAGCCGTGTTGAAGCCTCAACCAAGTGCGGGTTTCTTGGGCTTGAACTGGGTGTCCCGATCGTATCGAGTCCGATGGATACCGTAACCGGAATCAAGATGGCCGAGGAACTTACCGGCCTTGGATGCCTGGGCATACTGAACAGGTTTGATTCATCATTAAATGAGGTGATGAACAGTTCTGATGATTCTTTAATACGCGGTGTTTCTGTTGCACTTAACACTGAAATGGAAGTGATAGAGAAGCTGGCCTGCAGGAATAAAGTTATCTGCATCGATACTGCAAATGCCAATAACAAAGCGGTACTAAGCAAGACAGAAGAAATTAAAAAGAAGTTCAGCGATGTAAAGATTATTGTAGGGAACATTGCCCATGGTGCTACTCTGAAGCAGCTGCAGGATTCAGGTGCCGATGCGGTGAGAGTGGGAATAGGAAGCGGCAGTGTCTGTACCACATCAATACAGACCGGAATAGGCATTGGCCAGGTTTCTTCACTGCTGAATGTTAATTTCTCAAGGGAAAAGGATAACCTTTCAATAAAGATTATTGCCGATGGCGGAATTAAGAGTCCCGGTGATGTTGCCAAAGCAATTGCACTCGGTGCTGATGTTGTTATGCTGGGCAGAATGCTTGCCGGTACCAAGGAAACGCCGAGCGAAGTAATCAAGTACAACGGGCAGTTATGGAAGAAGTACCGCGGCTCAGCTTCATTCGGAGTAAAAATGAGGAATGAATTCATTGAAGGTGAGGAGACGATGGTTCCTTACAAGGGGCCTGTAAAAAGTATAGTTGACAGCATTTCGGATGGATTGAAAAGTGCAATGAGCTATATGAATTGTTTTTCACTGGAAGAACTGCGCAAAACTGAAACATTTGCCGTACTCAGCAACAGTTCATTTTTGGAAAGATTGCCTAAAATCTAATTGCTTATCAGCCCCTCCGTTCAAAACGCAGGGGCTGAGCCCTGTTAAATCTTCCTAAACTTACCAGGCATACCCAATATCAAACCTGACTGCCGGCAGGGTTCCCTCGTAATCTCCTAAATAACCATTTCCTCCCGAAAGAAAATATCTGTCAATTCCTATACCCAGACCCATTGCAAAATCGTCTCCCGGAAACCATTGCCATCCAAGCAGGACTCCAATTGAAAAAGTACTGCCGCCTTTGGAAAACGAGTTATAGGAAATATTAGGAGCAACATAAAAGCCGCGGAGAGTTTTCCCCTTTGGATAAATTCTGGTTTCAGCATTAATTCCAAATCCATCTATTCCGGAGAGGGTAGGGAACTGAACACCCGCTCCGACTGCTGCATTCTCTGATACCCTGGTGAAATATGAAATATTATAGAACAGAAAGAACTTCAGCGGATTTATGACAATCATGTTGTTCCTTGGCGTAATATCTTCGGAAACCGAGATGATTTCCGCACTGGTAACGACTGTTTTACCTGTTGAATCCGTGGTAGTGCGGGTCTCTTTCGTTTTTACCTGTCCGGATATTGACATAGTAAAGAGCAGGGTAAACATACAAAAGAAAATGAGAGAGCTTTTCATAAAAGAATTCCTGTATTAATGAAAGATCTTCAGCAAATATACTTACCTGATGTCCACAAACTCAAATAATTATTCTAAGAATAATTACTCCCTGTGTACTTTATCCATTGAAAATGCAGGCACACACACAGACACGTACTCAACCGGTTCATCAAAAGGATTGGAGTACCTGACCCTTGTACCTTTTTTGATACAGATGGATTGATTTGTCTCGAGCTGAATTTTCTTTTCATCCACTTCTATCATTTTTTTACCCGAGATAATATAGGTTATTTCATCGAACTCCGGAGTCTGAAACGGCTCACCCCATCCCGGAGGTGCAATCATGTGAGCGAAGCTGTAATCACCCGCATTGATGCTGGCCTTGCCGAAGTGTTCCTCAATCAGTTTTCCATCCATAGTAGGTACAATAAAAGGCGAGAGTTGTATTTCGTATTTTTCCATAACCGCTCCTCATTAATTTTAATTAAAAATCAGAAACCTGCAGATACTCAAGGTCTTCGTCAAAGACGCTTTTATTTAAATAAAAATCAAAATATCCATCCTTTACCGGCACATCCATATTATTCAATGAATAGCCGGTGCTGTACAATGCTATCAGGTCGTTTGTATAAAGGTTGTAAACGTTAACTTCCTTTTTATCTGCCGTTATTAAATACTTTGCACCCCTGTAGGTTGTCTTTGGCAGCAGCTCGGTGAATTTTTTGCTGATATAGTTATAAAGCGTGTCCTGCTGCGAAAACAGCATATTGCTTCTGAGTCTTATCTTGTAAAAATTCCCGCCTTCATATATCCTGCCTGATTTACCCTCATAGATCAGTTTTGCGGGAGTTCCTTTTTCTTCGAAACTGATGCCCGACCTATTTTCATATCTGTTCAGAAAAGAGTTAAACCGCTCATTTGGCGGCAGCTGAATTGATTCTGGCTTAAGGCCCGAGACCAAACTGTCACTTCCGCTATAGTTCCTGTAGAGCTTCAGGTAAGGCTCAATCCCATATTCCTGCAGCAGATACATGTTATACAAGGCTGAAACTGAATAAGCCGTTGATGCGTCCTCAGAAGAAAATTCCTTTCTTGTAAGAATTGAGTTAAAGGGTATATATCCTGATTTCTGCAGAAAGCAGCCGATATCCAGCAGCACGCTTCTGCGTATGCCACCTCTTCCGCCCACTGCAGTAGCAAAACCCTCCTGGAAAAAAGGGAGGGTATAGAGCGGCAGGTTTCTTAACTTAAAGTTCATCAGCAGGTGTGCGAGTTCATGAAAATGGCAATTATATGTCGAAACAACCTCATCATAGGCAAGCAGGTATATTCCGCGCGTGTTAAAACCGGTAAGCCTTTCAATCTCCTCTGCATTTCTGCACAGTATGTATATTATTTTATTTTTCTGAAGGATCTCTTTATCCCTGTTATCCAGCTTAAGCAGATCACATAAGCCTTCAACAAATGTTTCCAGCTCTCTGGCAGAATAATCATTGAAATAGCTGGTATCACTGATGTAAAAATCAAAATAACCGGTTGTGTAATTTTTCCAGTTCCGGGTAAAGTAAAGTGTGCCGGAAACGAGTTTCCCATTCCTGAAGTAGAAGTCCTTCTTGTAATTGAGTTTTTTTACCTGAAAAACAGCCTTTGTAAAACCATCTTCCAGGTTTTCCTTGAGTACCTCGTAGCTGTTATTACCATTCCTGATTTTTTCTTTAACTGAGGCATCTATATCAAAGGAAATAAGGAATTTATCGGGTGCCTCATTGTAGCTGATGCCGAGCCGTTGCGATTTTGCAAGCTCGGAGGGCAGAACATACCCTGCCAGGTCCTTTGAACCTGAGATCAGACTCCGGAAGAAACTGTTAATTTCGGAACCGTTTTGTTCCTGTGCTTTAAGAGGAATTGATAAAGAGAAAATTAAAAGAGAGAGTGAAAAAAGTGTGCCTGGCCGCATTTGATTATCCTAGTCATTATCAAAATCTATGATAAAGATAATCAGAAATAATTTATCTTCAAAAGAACGTTTCAGTCAGTATTATTAAAAAAAAGTTACATGTCAGCTATTCAGGTTTAAGTGCCAACCAGCAACCAGTTTCTGCAAAAAACAGAGCCGGTTATCAGCTGATTACACGGTATCCTGCTTCCTTAACGGCTTTTTCCAGGTCCTTTCTGGATATCTTATCTTCGTCATAATCAACATCCGCAGAGCCTATCTGTACATCCCTGATATTGACGTCCAGTCTGGATAACTCTTTTTTCACGTGCATGACGCAGTGGCTGCATGACATACCTTCAATTTCCAGGTGTTCCGATTTCATTTATCTCTCCGTTTCTTGCTGCTTATTTCTATCAGGTGTAAAACCTTGTGTTAACTATAAATAAATCTGAGAAAATATCTGTAAACGCCATTTATGTACGATATATTGACGGAATTACAATATTAAAATACTTATTCTGGTATTAATTTACCATTCAGTAGCATTTGCATGCCTGTTTTCAGTCTTTAATCATTCAATCCGGGACTTCAGGACCCAAAAATCACAGAAAATATTGGATAGGTGTAAGAAAATTCATTATTTTAACGAAATCATAAATTATGATATAACTCAACTAAGGATCATGCAATATGAAGAGAAGAATTATTCTTTTTTTGGTTTTAGTACTGGTCAGTACAAATTCCTTTGCGCAGAAGAAGGCATTTACAATAGCCGATCTATATAAAATTAAGGGTGTTGGCTCACCTTTGCTTTCTCCCGACGGAAGTAAGATTGTTTACACACTTACTAATTCCAATCTGGAGAAGGGGAAATCAAATACAGACATTTACATTATTAACAGCGATGGAACCGACGACAAGGGACTTGTAACCGGTGAATCCTCAGAATCGAGTCCCATTTGGGATAAAAAGGGCGAAGGCATTTATTTTATATCCTCAAAAGATAAGAGCTCTCAGCTTTATTATATTCCTGTTACAGGCGGTGATGAAAAGAAGGTGACCGATTTTTATTCTGGAATTTCGGATCCTGTATTGTCCCCGGACGGAAAGCTTCTTGCATTTTCAGCTGATGTATTCCCGGAATGCGGAGCCGATCAGGAATGCAATAAAGTGAACAGTGAAGCCATGGAAAAAGGCCCGATACAGGCTCATATGGCGGACAACCTGTTATTCCGTCACTGGACTGATTACGCCGATGGGAAATATACCCACATTTTTATTTATGATCTGGACAAGCAAACCTATACCGATCTTACCCCGGGCAGCTGGGAATCTCCTACATTTATGCTGGGCGGGGGTATTGGTTTTAATTTTTCGCCTGACGGCAAGGAGCTTTGCTTCATGTCAAAGCGCGTTAAGGATCCGGCTTCATCTACTAATGCCGACTTGTGGATAGTTCCTGTAAGCGGCGGCGAACCTAAAAATATTACTGCTGAAAATGAGGCCTGGGATGGAAATCCGATCTATTCTCCCGATGGAAGGTACATTGCTTACAGAAAACAGATAATACCCCGTTATGAATCTGACCGGTTCCGTCTTGCAATTTATGACCGTCAAAGCGGAAAAAGTAAAATAATTTCGGAAAAATTCGATAATTGGGTAAACGACTTTGCCTGGGCAGATAATTCCAATGAAATTTACTTTACAGGTGATGTTGAAGGCTATTCACCTGTATATAAAGTAGACGTTACAACCGGAAAGATCGACAAGGTGACCGCAAATGAATCAGTGGCAGGTTTTGCCCTGGCTCCGCAGAGCAAATTCATGATTTACAATAAGAGGTCTGTCGGTATGCCATCGGAAATATACAGACTCGATCTCCCCTCAAAAGAAAGCAGGGAACTGACATTTGCCAACAAGGAATTTATGGAGCAGGTGGACGTAAGACCCGCGGAAATAATGTGGGTTAAGGGTGCTGACGGTAAAAATGTTCAGGTCTTTATAGTTAAACCACATAACTTTGACCCCAGTAAAAAATATCCCCTGATCCTGAATGTCCACGGCGGTCCCCAGAGTCAGTGGATGGATGCATTCAGAGGCGACTGGCAGGTTTATCCCGGAGCCGGTTATGTTGTGGCCTTCCCCAATCCACATGGTTCTACCGGATTTGGACAAGCATATACCGCAGAAATTTCTGGAGATTTCGGGGGCAAGGTTTTTGATGATCTGATGAAAGTAACAGACGCCCTGGAAAAACTTCCTTATGTGGACAAAACCAGGATGGGTGCCATGGGATGGTCCTATGGTGGATATATGATGGACTGGTTCCAGGGGCATACAAAGCGTTTTAAATGCCTGGCCTCTATGATGGGCCTTTACGACCTGAAGTCGTTTTTTGGTACTACTGAGGAATTATGGTTCCCTGAACATGATCTGAAAGGCCAGCCCTGGAATTCAAAAGATTATGTAAAATGGGATCCGTCAGGTTTTGTTAATAATTTCTCTACTCCCACACTGATAGTTACGGGTGAAAGAGATTACAGGGTTTCCTATACACAGAGTCTGGAGTTTTTTACAGCTTTGCAGAAGAAGGGCATCGACTCCAGGCTGATAGTTTTTAAGAATGACGGACACTGGCCTAATAATGTGAAATCTATGCCGTTATATTATAATGCACACCTGGACTGGTTTCACAAGTATCTGGGTGGTGATCCTGCTCCTTATGACATGACTCAGATGATAAGGAACAGGGCGTTCAGCAAATAATTGATTCAACCAAATAAAAACGGTGGCAGGTCATGAGTTTTTTGAAGGGGATATTTTCTAAGAATGAAGCAGAAAAGTTTCTAAAGGCTGCTTCCGAAAGGTATTCAGCCGGAGACCATAAGTCTGCTCTTGAGTACTATAACAAGGCCCTTGAAATTGACCCCAAATATCCGCAGGCTTTTTACGGAAAGGGTTTGTGCAATCTGTATCTGGAGAATTTTGAAGAAGCGATTTCAAATTTCAGCAGGGTGCTGGAATATGATCCTGCATTCTCAGCTAACCTGTTTTACAACAGGTCCCTTGCCAAAAGCCGGCTCGGGGATACTGAAGGTGCAATGAGCGATCTTAACAGGTTTATATTGGCCAATCCCAAAAGCGGCCTGGCATATTTTAAGCGGGGTGAGTTAAAAGAGAAGTGCGGTGATGACAATGGTGCCATTGATGATTATACCACGGCGTCTAATCTTCAGGCTGATAATGCTGAGATCTTTTACGCACTTGGGCGCGTAAAGGTTAAACTAATGGATTATAAAAAAGCGATCATCGACTTTACTAGAGCTATTGATATAAATCCCCTTCACATTAATTCATACCAGGCCAGGGGTAATACAGAAGCTGAACTCGAAAACTATCCTGCTGCTCTGGAGGATTATAAAAAAGCCATGGACCTGCGCCCAAAAAATTTAGAGGCATATTACTCTGTTGCCGTAATTAAGCACAAGCAGGAGGATCTTGAAGCTACTTTTTCTACACTGAAAGAACTGCTTGAAATTGACCCTTCATATTCCAAAGCCTACGAGCTGCGTGCTTCCATCAAACTTGCACAGCGGGATTTTGAGGGGGCTGAGGCAGATTTTTCCAAAATAATCGAATATTATCCCGATGATTATAATGCTTTTACCAAAAGAGGGGATGTAAGGCGCATCCTGTTTGACTATGAAGGTGCCAAGGCAGATTATACCCGGGCTCTGGAACTGAATTCCACCTCATTTGACATCTATTATAACCTTGGACGCCTGGAAACAGAATTTAAGAATTTTGACGTTGCCCTGAATCTGCTGAATAAAGCAATTGAGCTCAACCCGGCTTCAGGAGATGCATATAACAGCAGGGGGTTGCTAAAATACCGAAATAAAGACTTTAATGGAGCGATCCAGGACTATTCAAAAGCACTTGAACTGAATCCTGAGACTCCCGTGTATTTCCTTAATCGCGGCAATGCAAAGGCTGCCCTGCAGGACAATTACGGGGCAATTGGTGATTATACCAAGGCTTTGATAAATCCGAACTATGCCGAAGCTTACATGTGCAGGGGTAAGATGAAATATAGTCTTGGTGATTTTTATGGCGCGGCAGCAGATTTCGGCAAGGCAATAGTTATCGAGCCAAAGGATCCTGCCAAGTATTTCAGCAGGGCAAATGCCCATAAGAACCTTGAAAACTACAACGAAGCAATGGACGATCTGAACAGGGCGGTCACTCTCAGTCCCAAATTTGCCAAAGCGTACCTTTTGCGCGGAATGATATTTTACAACATGAGAAGCTTCAGGAACGCACTGAGTGATTGGGAAACAACTGTAAGGATTGATCCGACACTTGAACAGCAGCTGAGCGGTCTTATTAAGGACGTAAGAAACAAGGTTAATTAGTCCGGTACGATTTAAAATACAAAAGCTGCCGTTCAGTAATTCTGAACGGCAGCTTTTTTCTGTTAAAACTGCGTGTATTTATCTTAAAGCAGAACCCATATAGTTATTGCTGTTCCCCTGATAACTCCCATAAGAATTAAAGCTATATTCAGCCGGTGAATATCTGTATTCGGAGCTGCTTTCCATTGACGAGTTGAGTACTTCGAATCTCTTCCTGGTCTGCGTAACCTTTTTTTCCTGAACTGGTGCCTGATAGACAGGGATGGAATAATTAACGGGGGGATAAACACTTTGTTCCTGGAATACTACCCGTGCAGGCATTGCTGGCTGCAGGTGAACCATGGATCTTCTTTTCTGTGCTCTGATTTTATATAATGTATATGAAACAGTGATGATTATAAGAACCAAAACCGTAAATACTGACAATGCTTTAACTATTAATGGTATTAATCCCATTTGGCGACTCCATATTTAATTTTGGAGATATAGTTCAACTCTTATGCCACTGGATTTTGTGGGAAAAAACGTATATTGTAGTGTATCTGTGATTTCAAAATGAGATTCATATCATTTTGATACATTATAAGCTTCAAAACAGTTTTTCAGGCGGGTCAGACAGCCATTAAATGCAGCAGGTCCATAAGTAATAAAAGTAGAACGACTTATGACCGTAACAGTTGAACATAATGGCAATTAAAGATTGTATTTTATTGAAAATTTTAATAACTTACTGCACTTTATTTGAAAATTGTTTACAAATTTATAATTGAAATTCAAGAGCTAATAATGACAAAGGCTGATATTGTAGAAAAAATAGCGTTAGGAACAGGAGTAACAAAATTAGAGACTGAAGCCATAGTTGAAGGCTTTCTGAACACGGTAATTGAAGCATTGAAAGAGGGAAAAGGCATAGAGATCAGAGGATTCGGAAGTTATAAAATAAGGAAGAAGAAGGCGCGTTTAGCCCGTAACCCAAAGACAGGTGAAAAAGTTTTTGTAGATGAACATTACGTCCCCAGTTTTAAGTTTTCAAAAGATTTTAAGGCTATTGTTGATAAAGGATTGAAAGAAGAAAGGAAGCTTGCAGTAAATAAATGAAAAACTGCCCAAATTGTAACTATCCTCTGGAGGCAGGGCACAGATTTTGTCCTTCCTGTGGTACTGAAATAAAGGCTGCTGAGACTCATTCTCCGGAATCCGTAAATGAAGAGGATGTTCAGGAATTAGTTGTTTGTGATGTCTGTGGAGAAGAGACCGGTACCGAAGCCGGATATTGTGAGTCATGCGGGGCAAAGCTCAGTGGAGACGAAAAAAGAGCAACAGCGGCAAGCCGTCCGGCAGAACCGGTGGTAAAAACTCCCCCTGTTGAAAAAGAGAAGAAAAAAGAAGATAGCATTAAAAAGAATAATGTTATTCCGGCTAAAAATAAGTCCAGGGTTCAGTCCGGACAAAAGACGTCCGCTTCATCGGGAAGGCGTGATACTAAGGGGTCGGGAAAAATAAACGGTCCCCAGAAAAATCTTAGTCCGATACAGATAGGGATGTTAATAGCGGGAATACTTGCCGCGGGTATAGTTGTTTTGTGGGCATCGGGTGTTTTCAGCACCTCGCCCAAGGCAGGCGGTAATGATACTGTTCAGCAGCAGCAGGCACCGGGTATTAGTCTGGAAAACGTACAGAGAATTAACGATCTTGAGGCTGCTGTTGCAAAAGATAGCACAAATTTGAATACTGTACTGGAACTGGCCAATTTGTATAATGATTCGGGTTTATATGAAAAGGCTGTATCATACTACAGCATGTATATAAGAGCAAATCCCGGGAATGCTGATGTTCAGGTGGATCTGGGAGTATGTTATTTTGCGATGCAGAAGTATGATCTTGCAAAGAAGTTTATGAGAAGGGGACTGGCAATAAATCCCCGGCACCAGACTGCAAATTTCAATCTTGGAATTGTAAATTTCTCTTCTGGTAATACGGATTCGGCAAAGGTATGGTGGCGCAAAGCGATCGAAATAGATCCGAATTCACAAGTTGGAAAAAAAGCAAAAGAGTTATTAGAATCACATTAAAAAGGAGGTATAAATGCCCTGTGGTAAAAAACGCAAACGTCATAAAATGTCAACGCACAAGCGGAAAAAAAGATTAAGAAAGAACAGACATAAGAAAAAATTAAGATAGCTAAATAGCAGTCTGATGTAAAATGGAAGATTAAGGCTATGTAAATATCTTCCATTTAACTTCATGTCTAGGCCATCTTAGCTCAGCTGGTAGAGCAACGCATTCGTAATGCGTAGGTCGCCGGTTCGATCCCGGCAGATGGCTCAAAAACAGCCAGGAAGGAACTTTCAGGACTGTTAATCTATCTCAGAATTAAAAATTTGCTTAGTGAAAATCAAAATTCACTAAGCATTTTTTTTATCTGCAAACGTTATTTATGCGAGTCTATAAAGTACCATTCGTCAAGCCACGAGGAAATAAGCTTCAGGTACTCAGGGTCATAACTGTAGCTTCCTGCTTTGTTCAGTTCCGATATCTCGCTTAAGCAGCCGCTGCTGAGGCTCATATTGTGGTCGCTGTTATTCAGCATTTCAATGCGGTAGTGCCTGTTACCCGATCCGGCAAATGCATTTTTGTATGCCTGCATAGCCTGCAAGGGGTCAATCTGCTTGTCGTTTTTACCGTAAACCAGAAAAACAGGTATCCTGATATTTTCCATTATTGAGATTGGATTAAAATGGCTTTCATCTTTTTCATTAATTATGCGGGGCCACCAGCTTTCAGCTTTCTTATAAAATGACGAGTCGTAGCCCAGAGACCTTACAATTAACGGGTTACGCTTAAAGTAACTTATGGCCATGTCGAAGGAGTCTTTGTCCGTTGTATTTCTTAAGGTGGAAAACATTTCAATATTATTTGCTGCTCTTTCAGGACTTATTCCCTCGCAGATCATTTGCTTTTCAAGAAGGTAATTCCACTGTTCTATGGAGTTTTCACCAGGGCATGAAGAGCCTATCATAAAAGAGATATCTTTTGATTTTGAGATTGCCAGGGGCATTATATATCCCGCCTGGCTGCTTCCGAAGAGGCCTATTGCGGACCTGTCGACTGAAGGATGGCCACTAAGTTTTTTCCCTGCCTCAACAACTACGTCTGAAAGCCGTGCAAAAAGGCTGTCGTCGTTTACATTTCCCCTGGAATCGCCATAGCCCGGCTTATCTATCCTGAAATATGCAAAACCCCTGTCGAGAATGCAGTTGATAAGTTTTATTGTTTCCTTTTGTTTAACTTTCCTGAAGCTGGGTCCGCTTCCCGAAACCCATATTAAAACGGGATACCTTTCACGCTTCAAATCCGGGATGTACAGGCTGCCCGTAATTTGAAAACTCCCGGAGGTAAAGGATACGTCCTCAATTCTGCTTATATTAAGTACAGTATCCGGAGAAGTTGTAACCTTTGCCTTAAGGCCTCCCTGCAAAAGAAGCAGGAGGAGAATGACTTTTATTTTCATAACGTCTTCTTTTTTCCCTTTAGACGCATTAAAACGGGCAAGGTTATAGCCTCGGGCAAATCCTGTTTCATCCGTTATTCGGGCAGCAATAAAAATATTTTACTTTTTTTCCGATGTTTCATTGCTATTATAAAGTATTATTTATATCATAAAAAAGGGCAGGAAATAGTGACCTGTTGCGTTCTTAATTTCCGGGTATTTCAAGTGAGCTGCATGGGAACATAATATAGGCCGGAGCTACCAGCCGTAATTACCATAATGAGAGGGAGATGCCAGGTGATGGATGATATTTCAACCGAGTTTATTAGCAGGAAAGGTACTGTCCTGGACGCTGTATTAAATGGTATTGCAGACGGGGTGTACATCGTAAATCTGCAAAGAAGGATAATCTATTGGAATGAAGGCGCTGAAAAACTGACAGGTTACAGACCCGATGAAGTGATGGGATACAGAAGCACCGAAGATATCCTGAATCATATTAATGAAAATGGCGAGCCGCTGTGCTCTGTAAACTGCCCTCTTGAGCTTGCACTGAGGGAAGGCAGGTCCACAAAAATAAAAATATACCCGCAGCATAAATCAGGGAAAAGATTTCCGGTGATGGCTCATGTTTCACCACTCAGGAACCGGGAAGGTGATATTATAGCTGCAATTGAGGTCTTCCGGGATATCTCCAGGGAAGAAGAGCTGCGCGTGCTGCAGGAGAAGTTCAACAATCTGATAAGGAAATATGTATCTACGGCAACAATTGAAAGGGTAATGGCTCAGGTACTTTCAGGAACAGAGGGCAAATCCAGAAAGCGGGATCTTACCATCCTTTATCTTGATGTTGTACAATTTACGGCACTTTCGGAAAAATATGCACCCGAAGAGATTGCCCAGAGATTAAATGAAATATTCGGTATATGTGAACTTATCACCCAGGAATGCTATGGTGACATTGACAAGTTTATAGGGGACGCCATTATGGCTGTTTTCATTGATGCCAAAGACGCAGTAATGGCGGGTGAAAAGATACTTGAGGCGCTTGCAAAGCTGAATGCCAAGAACCTTTACGAGGGCAAGGAGGAGATAAATGTACGCATTGCCATCAACAGCGGCAACGTTGTGCAGGCTGAAATAGGTACCATAGCCAGAAAAGACCTGACGGTTATTGGCGATGTGGTAAATACAGCGGCACACGTAGAAAAGATGGTGAATCCCAATTCAATATTTATTACTGAGGCTACACTGTCACGTCTGAAGAACAACAGGAATTTCCTTTTTGACAGGCGAATACTAATTAAAGGGAAAAAAGAACCGGTTTCTGTTTATTCGCTTATGAAGATACCGCAGAAAACCGCCATAAAAGATTTAAGCTCAAAGGATCTGCTCTAAAAGAACGGGCAGCAGAAGCCTGAGTTTTCCTGCTGCCCGGTAAGAGAGAACTAGTCGTCATCTCTGCCATGTCCGTGTTTCTTTTCCCACTTATCCTGGTGCTTCTCCCAGCCCTTCTGATGGTAGGACTGTTCGTCGTCATTGCGGCTGCCTCTGCCATTGCCTCTTACGTATCTGTCATTGATGTCAACATAATTGTAGCCCTGATTTCTTAATCTTACGATCTCTTCAGGCTGGCAATGATGGCGTTCTGAAAGGAATCTCGAATTTACTGCGCTTATTACTTCATAATCGCTCAATCCGCCCCTGTTACCGTAACCACCATGTTTTTTATAATATCCCCAGGCCTTTCCGTAAGGAGGTCCCTGAGCGGGTCTTCCCTGTACATAAATATCGGGCCCAAGTCCATAATGATAAGTAATTTCCATCCATGAGTACCCGTTTGATCTCATTCCTGCGATCTCGCGTGGGGAAACTCTGGCTCTTCTGGCCAGATAGAACACAACCGGTATCTCTTCATCAGGTATTCTTCTTTCCCTGACAACAATTACTTCTCTTTCAGGCACACTGAAGTAATTGCCGATCGACAAATAAAACGAATTTAACCCGCCATTGCCTATTGAGATCCCGGCATTGACCTGTGCATTTACTTTTAAGGATGCTATTAATAGCAATGCGGTAAATAATAACAGATGCTTATTAAGACTCTTCATGTTTTACTCCTCTGAACTGCATTTCTGCAGAATTTAATTATTGAAACTATCCGCAGGAAGAAATTGCCCTGAAAATTCAACCTGCTTTTTCTGAAGTAATAAACATAAAACCCTCCTCGTTATTCATCATGCAAATCATGATTCATGCGGTCTGTATCTATATTGTCAAATCCCATGCCTGAAAAACACCTCCATTTTAATGCGTATTCCCGCGGGGCGTTCCATATGGTGTATTTATAAGTATACGAAGTGTATATCTGTGACAACACTTATAACCTGTCCACTCCTTTCAGAATCTTTATCTGTTCCCGGGGATAAGAAACAGGAGCAGGTTCCGGTTGTGCAACTGAATCAAACTCCCGTATGCAGTCATCAATCCGGCAGAAATCTTTCCGGCAATAATCACAAAATGCGAGGGTGTGATGTGAAGGCTAAATAATTGTAAAATAATTATTTAGGGCATTTTTTTGCCCCCTTACCCCTTGAACAAGTGACCAATATTAGCCAACAATCGGACTAATTTGACCGTTAAAAAATTGGAATTTGCCCCAAAAAGCTAAATCTCGCGTGTGGCACCTCAGTTGCCTTAGTAATGGCAACGATCAATTAACAATTAACGCTCAATTATATAAGGAAAGACAAAATGATGAATAAGAAATCGCGAGGTTTAGCTACACTATTGTTCCTCATCGTATCTACTATTCAAATGTTTGCGCAGGTAAGCAATAACAAATCAACCGCAGGTAATTCTGCTGCCGCTTTGTTAGATGTTTACGCAATGCCGGCAACTAATGTATACAATGAATTAACAGGAAAGAATACACCGGTTGGAATTACGGCCCCAACAAAAATGACTGCACGCCTTTGCAGAGGCCAGTTTCACTCTTTATCCCTGTTCCTGCAGCCGCACGGAACAGTTAACAACGTTAAGTTCAACTGGACAGATTTTCAGGGCACCAGCGGAACCATCCCGGCTAAGAATCTGGATATATCCATTGTAAAGTTCTGGTATCAGGCCGGTTACGGTTCAGATCTGACAGAAGCAAAAAACAAGCATCTGGTACAGGAATTACTGGTTAAAAATGATGATCTGGTGAAGGTTGATTACAGCGCACAGACAAACTCATTGCTCGTAACAAGAAATTCTGACGGAAGCCAGTACTATCAGAATATCAGCGATCCCGGCAACGCATTCCCTACAAATGATGTAACCGTACAGGACAGCCCTACACTCTTACCATTTACTCTGGACGGATCAACAAACAGGCAGATCTGGATGAATATCCACGTACCTGAAACTGCTGCAACAGGAAAGTACACTGCCCAGATATCAATAACAAGTGATCAGGGAAGTATTGCCACAATCCCGGTAGAGGTTGAAGTGCTTCCTTTCGAACTGGATCAGTCACGCGTTGAGCATTCAATTTATTACAATGGCTATGCTGACAAATGGACAAAAGTGCCCTTTACTTATACTACAAAATCACCCGAACAGTATAAACTGGAAATGCAGGACTTAAAGGATCATGGCGTACTTTATCCGACGACTTATCAGATCATTCAGAACCTCGATCTTGATTTACAAATAAGGAAGGAAGTAGGATTACCAAATGATAAATTATATACTCTTGGCTTAATTACCGGAAACCCGACCAGCCAGTCAGACCTGGATAACCTGAAAGCACAGGTTAAGCAGTGGAAAGATAAAATTGCACAGTACGGTTATAAGGACCTTTATGTATACGGAATTGACGAAGCCAGAGGAGATCTTTTGACAAGCCAGAGACCGGCATGGAACGCAGTTCACCAGGCAGGTGCAAAGGTATTCGTTGCAGGGTATTATGAAACTTATGATGCAATGGGTGACATTTTAGACGTAGCTATTATTCAGAAAGACTTAAAAACTGATCAGGCTCAGAAGTATCATTCAAAAGGAAACAAGGTCTATTCTTATTCAAATCCACAGTGCGGCCAGGAAAATCCTGCACTCTACAGAAGAAACTACGGTCTTGCCCTTTGGAAAGCCGGATACGATGGAGCAATGGACTATGCATATCAGAAGTTCTATAACAGCGAATGGAATGACTTTGATAACTCACGCTACCGTGAAGAAACATTCACCTACCCGACAAGCAATGGTCTTATCGGTACAATCGAGTGGGACGGATACCGTGATGGTGTAAATGACTTAAGATTCTTATCAACACTGTTAAACAAAATTGATGCAATGAAAAAAGCAGGGCAGAATGTTTCGGATCTGCAGGCATGGGTAAACAATATTGACCCCAGCCAGGACCTGGACCAGATCAGAGATCAGATCATCGATAAAATTCTTTCGGTAACCAATTCATCAGTAACAGACGTTGCTGAAACAAAAGCGGCACCTTCGGAATATAAACTGGATCAGAATTATCCTAATCCTTTCAATCCGTCGACAAAGATCGCATACTCCATTCCCCAGAACTCTTTTGTCACGCTGAAAGTATTCGATGTGCTTGGTAAAGAAGTTGCAACTCTGGTTAATGAAACAAAGAATGCAGGTAACTATGAAGCTACATTTGATGCAAGCAAACTGACCAGCGGAATGTACATCTATGAACTGAAGACTAACAACTTCGTTCAGAACAAAAAGATGATGCTAGTGAAATAATATCTGAATCCAATTAGAAAATAATTGCCTTCATTAAGCCCTGATTGAGCAGTAAAATGCCGGTCGGGGTTTTTTATTTGTGCCTTTGCAAATGTGAGCAATTAAGGCTAAATTATTCTGATATCAACAATCAGACGAATGTTTAATGCAAGACAGAACAAATGATCCCGGATTTGGCGAAAGGTATTTCAGCGAGACCAAAAGGATGATTAATCCTGACGGCTCCTTTAATATAATAAAAAAGGGAACCGGCTTTTCTCCAAGAGACGTTTTTCAGTACCTGGTTAATATTTCCTGGCCGAAATTCTTTGGTATAATTGCTGCAACATACCTGCTCCTCAATCTGCTGTTTTCTGCCCTTTTCATGATGGCAGGACCCGAGAAAATTATGTGGGCTGTTGATAAAAATACGATGAATTCCTACCTCAACATTTTTTTCTTCAGCGTACAGACATTTACAACTATCGGATATGGACATATGTATCCTGAAGGCCTGGGCCCCAACCTTATCATGACAGTTGAATCCGCAACAGGACTGATGAGCTTTGCACTGGCAACCGGTTTGCTGTATGGCAGGTTTTCCAGACCTACGGCGAAGATACTTTTCAGCCAGAAAGCCATTATTGCACCTTATAAAAATATTACCAGCTTCCAGTTCAGAATAGCCAACCGCAAGCGTAATATGCTGATGGAAATAGAGGCTAAAATAATGCTTGCTTTTGTGGAGAAGGATAATGGCCAGAGCGTCAGAAGATACTATAATCTCGACCTGGAAAGGTCATATATCTATTTCTTCCCCCTAAGCTGGACAATTGTGCACCCTATTGAGGAATCAAGTCCTCTGTTTGGTAAAACTACTCTTGATCTTCAGAGGCTCGAAGCAGAATTCCTGATACTGATCAAGGGGTTCGATGACACATTCAGTCAGACCGTACACTCGCGTTTCTCATACAGATTTGACGAGATCGTCTGGAATGCCAGATTTAAGCGGGCTTTCTTTATCGATGATAATGGTGATATAATTTTTGATCTGGATAACCTGCACGCCCTGGAAACAGAGTCTGGTTCAGGTGCAGACTAATGCAGTAATTCCTACAGGTTGAATTTTATCTTGAGCCAGTCATATGCTGCATTGATTTCTTTTGTCTTGCGTTCAGCAAGCTCAATGAGCTCTTCTCCAAGGTTTGCTACCTTATCCGGATGGTACCTGGCCATTTCTTCGAGGTATCTTTTCCTGATGTGCGATTTTGTAACCCTGCCTTTTAATCCCAGCACAGATCCAAAATACCTTACCTTTTCTTCTTCAGTAGAAGAATTTATGTCAAACTCCCGGCGTCCCTGGTTTCCCTTAGGTTCTTGCCTGGGCTCTTCCTTTTGTTCATAAGAGGAATTCTCATATTTCTCGTACTTCTCGTATTTCTCATAGCGTTCGTATTTCTCGTATTTTTCCTTTTTCTCCTGTTTCCTCTGATGTTTATGCCACTGGCCCGGTCTGGTTCCGGCTACATTCTGAATTGATATGAAAAGATCACTTCCACTCTCATTGCTTTTATTAAGATATTCAAGGATTACCGTATTAAGTGAACTCCAATCGGTCGCATTTATTTTTTCTGCAGACTGTATTAGCATTTTTGTGGCGGCCGGAACTGCCATATTCGGGCGCAATTTCTTTAACCTGATGCCATCAGAAACAGGTGTGACCAGCCTAAGCAGGTGAGTGATCCATTTATCATCTGTCTCATGAATTATAAGGTTATAAAGTACAAGAAATTCGGTTATAACGGTTTCAGAGGATATTTTATCAATAAGATATTTGGAAAAGCAGATGCACTGCAGGTGGCCGTAAATCGTAAAGATAAATTCATTCAGAGTCTGGTCAATATCCAGATTAAACCATTTCAGGAATATTGTATTGACAGCAGGTTCAATGAAATGGGTCTTGAAATCCATTGCCTGCCTGATATTGTGGGTCAAAAAGCTGAAAGAAAATTCTGAAAGACCATTCTGGACATTTGCGAGCGCACTCCAGATCTGGCAGTAAATCTCATCATAAACATCATATGCTTCATCATATCTGCCGGAATTTAACAGCAGGTCTGCAGCATCACGCAATTTCGAAATGTCGCCCATCTTTTTCTTTCTATAAAGTATAAAATAAAACTAAACTTATGAGGGGATAATTTATAAATACTTTAATAAATAAAAAAGATATATATGCCGGGAACTACATTTTACTCCACAGCCGCCCCGCCTGTTCACGTGCTGCACTGTATAAAGGTTCAACATCAAACGGGAACTTTCTGTTTTCGTAGACAATATTGCCGTTAATAATTACAGTATCCACATCCCGTGATGTCATTCCAAAGGCCAGATGTCCCCCCAGATTCTCAGGTAACAGCGGAGTGGGGGCGTTATAGTCATATATTACCAAATCGGCGGCATAACCTTTTTCAATTCTGCCGAACCCATATGAGAAATATCTTTCAAGGATCATATTCCCATTCTGCAGAATTTTAAGAAGGTCCATCATTGACAACTTCCCATGAGCCTCAGAATTTTTAAAGAAACCTATTTTAAATTCCTCGAACATATCCGAACCGATTCCATCGGTTCCCAGTGCGGGATTTCTAACCATATGGAGCTTATTTAAATAACCAACGGAGTTATTCATATTGGACCTTGGATTATGCACCAGGAATGCATCGTGATTGTTTATCAGATCCAGATCGTGTTCGTTCAGGCTAACTCCATGAACCAGCAGTGCCATATTATTCAGTATATTAAAATCTGCCAGGCGCTGAATAATATCTTTCCCATGGAAGTGGTGTGAGTAAGAGACATCAAATGTATCTTCAGCCACGTGTATGTGAATACCGCGTTTTGATTTTAATACTGCGTCTGAAAGCAGCTGCAGTGTCCTGTCGCTTAATGTAAAAGGAGCATGTGCTCCAACAGCAGATTCAACAAGGCAGGATGATGGCCTTTGCTGCTTTTCACAATCAACAGATCTAATAAATTCCAGCGATTCCTCAATTCCTTCAAGCATTCCCTGTTCACCATTTCTGTCAGTCACTTCGTATGCCAATATACCCCGCAGGCCCGCACGTTCAAAACATTTCCTGAGTGTTGATAAGGAATGGCTGATGCAAGACGGTGAGGCGTTATGATCAATGACTGAAGTAGTTCCGGCCTTAATCGCTTCCAACGCTCCAATAATTCCGCTGTAGTATAAAATCTCTTCATCAATTGCCACGTCCAGCCGCCACCACAGGTTCTTTAAGATACTGACAAAATCACCTGAAGGCTTTATATCGGCAATTATTCCCCTGGAGAGTGCCGAATAGAAATGATTATGAGAGCAGACGAGGCCGGGAGAAACATATCTGCCGTGGAGATCCAGAATTCTATCGGCTTTATACTTCCCGGCGATGTTATGGCCGCAGTCCTCAATTTTATTTTTGTCAATGATAATATCCACGTCATATGTAACAGCGGGCGGGTAGAAGTGGATCACATTAGCGCTTTTGATGGCGATCATATTACATCCCTCAGATCTGTTTTAAAAATCAGTTGGCTGCTTTTGGAAGAAGATACCGGTAATTCTCCAGAATTATAAATATAAATTCAATAAATAAATTGAAGGTCTTATCTTTAATCTGATTCTGGATTGATGAATAAATTATTGTATTACTCTTGTCCAGAATGATTGTTCCGGTTTCAGACAAATACCTTACCTTTATCTTCAGCTCACTCTGGTTTTTATTTTTGATTATACAAAATCCCTCGTTAAGACTTTTATCAAAGTCCTTTTCATCATTGAAGAGAGTTATTTTGTTTTTATACGGACTACCCTCGTAAGGGCAGAATGTTTCACAATTTCCGCACTCATTGCAAAGAGCATCCAGGTGCAGTATCTGGTATTGGTTCCTGAAATCGTCATAATAGTGAAACGGCTTAATTGCAATGTTCGCCCGGTTTGGGCATACTTCAACGCACTGATTGCAAATAAAACTGCAATTAAGGCACCTGGCAGCCTCCTGGCGGGCTTCGAATTGCTCAGTTGAAGAGATATTGCCTTTACGGACTATGATATCAGAATATCTTTTATTTTGGTCGAATACTATATGATGCTTATTTTCAAAACTCAGGGATTCTCTTCTTATAATTTCGTCTGCCGTCTTTCTTCCATCGGCTATTGCTTCAACAACAGTTGAAGGACCCCTGAGAGCATCACCGCCAATAAATACATTTTCAACCGAAGTTTCGTTTGCATTATCCGCATTGAGTGTGCCTTCAGCAGAAGTCATTATTCCGTTATCAAAGAGCACCCTTGTATCTACTGATTCCCCGATTGCAGAAATCAATGTATCTATTTCCATATATTCAAATTCTTCCGTCGGAATGGCTTCTCTTCTTACACCAGGAACCGGTTTGGAGAGTGTCATCTTTCTGCATTTAAGTGTTTTGCCATGAAGTTCCTCCGGCAGCAGAAGTTCTCTGAGTATTACTCCATCACCTATTGCAGCCTCATATTCCTCTTTATCGGCAGGCATGAGTTCCTTTGTCCGGCGGTAAATTATATAAACCTTTTTAACACCTTCCGATCTTATAGCAGCTCGGGCGGCATCAAAAGCAGAATTGCCTCCGCCAGTTACTGCAACAACAGGACCAGGCGGCGGTAATGTTTTTCTGTTAAACATTCTCAGGAATTCAAGGGCATCATAGCTAGCCTTACCTTCTTTCATGCTGAATGTCTTTGCCCTGGATGCTCCAATTGCCAGAAAAATGTATCTGAAGCCCTCATCCTTCAATTTACTGATAGAAAAATCCGGGTCAGAATTGAACTTAAAGTTTACGCCGTGCCTGCTTATAAAGTCAACGTCTTTTTCAATTGCTGATTGAGGAATCCTGAAACCAGGAATATAGCGCTGAACGGTTCCGCCGGCATTTGGATACTGCTCAAAAACGTGCACGTCAAAGCCCGCATTGGCAAGGAAGTATGCCGCAGATAAACCGGCAGGACCTGCGCCGATTATTGCAGCTTTAATGCCGTTTGCTGCAGGATGGTTTTTACCTCTTGAAAGTCTTTTCAGGTATTCAGCCCTTCCTTTTTCTGCCGCAATTTTTTTCAGTTCACGTATTCTTACGGATGAATCATATTCACATCTGGTACAGTTATCCATACACTTATGATCACAAATATAAGATGTAATAAAAGGCAGCGGATTTGCTGAAACGATTACCTTGAATGCTTCTTCGTATCTTTCTTCCTCAACGAGCCTAATGTACGAGGTCACATCCTGGTGAATGGGGCAGGCAGTACTACATGGTGAAATATAGCAGTCAAATTTTGGCAAATGCCGGGCCTGCTTTACAGAATGGAAAATTTTTGAATTCTTGTTGTATTGAGGATCACTTAGTGACCTTTCGGCCAGTGCTTTTAGTCTGCCGGAATTGATTCCCCCGGACAAAAACTTTTCATCTGGCTCAAGTTCTTCGTAAATCCCGGCCAGCTGCAGCAAGCGTGAGTAGCCTCCTGGTTTCAGCAGTTCTGTTGCCATGGTAACAGGGTAGATGCCTGTACGAAGTATATCTGCAATATTATGTGCAGAAGCACCCCCGGAAAAAGAAATATTTATATCGCTTCCTAAAGCCGGGACAAGTTTATATGCCAGATTAATTGTAAGCGGAAATAAGGTTCTGCCCGACATATACATCTGACTGCCGGGAAGCTTTTGCCGGAAATTATTTACTCCAAGGGTATTAGAAAGTTTTACCCCGAATGATCTTTTGTTTACTGCCGCAAATTCCTGCAGCCTTTTCAGCATCGGAACAGCATCACTAAACTGCAGGTCGTGCTCGAATGAGCCTTCATCCAAAACAGACTCATCCAGGCAAAGGGTCTGGAAAATTTCTCTGACCCGCATAAAGCCCAGCAGGGTAGGATTAAGTTTAATAAAGGTATGCAGCCCCTTTTCCCTAAGAAGATATTTTGCAATTGCTTCAATTTCCTGGGGAGGGCATCCGTGCATTGTGGATAAGGTTACCGACTCTGAGATCTGGGGGACTATATTTTCAATCTGGAATTCTGTTCTTTTTATAGCATCTTCATTTATTGCTGCTGCTTTTATGAACCGCATGATATCTGTTTTCACGGGTTTCGATCTCAGGAACTGCCTGTATTTATTAAACAGTACATTCTTTGAGGCATCTTTAAGTCCTTCAATAAACCTATCCATCTTGGGTGACTTGATGCCTGCGAGATCATAACCCACGCTCATATTAAAGACGAATCCTCGTTCGGCCGTATTAGAGAAACCGAAGATTCCATTCAACAGGTGTATCAGGAACCAGGCCTTTAAGTATTCTGCGAAAGAGGCTCCCAGCGTTAATTCCTGTGACCATTCTACATTATAAGCTTCATCTTCTGCATCGATGCAGGGCTTATCAATAATCAGCTTGTCAAGCATTTGAACCGTCTTTAGTTCAAAGAACCTGCCTCCGGAGAGGTATGCAGATATAATATTGGGAGCCATCTGGGAATGGGGACCGGCTGCAGGGCCGAGCGGAGTGTCAATCTGTCCGTTAAAAAGATTCGGTGCAGTTGGTCTTTTTCTGAAGAAAAATTTTTGTTCGGGGATACCGAATATTGATCTTTGATTCAAATATTCGCTGAATATCCGGCTAACAAGATCTTCGAATTCAATGGGTCTAATTTTATCAGACATACCGGCTCCTTGATAAACTGAAGGAAAATACGAGCACACTGAGATTAATAACCCAGATAAAATTCCGAAAAACAATATAATTATATTTTATGTAATTAGCTTTGTAAATATCTTGGTCCGGTTGCCGCATTTATTCTTGAAATTGTGGAAAAAACTGTTATTTTTCCTTAGCGTTTTTAGTGGAAGTTCAGGTTATCAGGCAGATGTTCCGGATTGATGAGCGCGGCAATGTTCCTCGGGTAGCAGACTGCTGCTGCTGATTATTGTCAGTTTGGCATCAATACTCAAAGCATTATTCTTCTTTTTATGAGGAAATGACTATGGACCTTTCAAAAAAAATCTTTGAATCTGCAGCAAGATACGGTGATACCACCGCACTAAATCTCTCAAAACTTATCCGTCAGAAATCATTAAGTACAAAGGAAAAAAAAGCAGCATGTGAGCTTGTCACTATGATGGAAGAGGCATGCTTTGACGAAGTAAAAACCGACGGACTGGGCAATATAATAGGCAGGATAGGCAAGGGTAGTAAAGTAATTGCATTTGATGCGCACATTGATACAGTTGATTCAGGGAATCTTGATAACTGGAGCTTTGATCCTTTCGGCGGAGAAATTAAGGACGGCTTCGTGAATGGCAGAGGCGCAGTGGATCAAAAAGGCGGAGCCGCAGCTTTTATTACTGCCGGCAAAATACTGAAAGAATATGGAATAGGTGATGACCTGACGATTTACTTTATCGGGTCTGTCATGGAGGAGGACTGCGATGGCCTCTGCTGGAAATACATAATTGAAAAAGATGGCATCAGGCCTGACCTGGTTATTGTTACTGAACCAACAAACCTGAATATATACAGGGGGCACAGAGGGCGCATGGAAATTGAGGTGTCATTCTTTGGCCTGTCGGCACATGGCTCGGCGCCCGCACGCGGAAGGAATGCCATCTATATGGCTTCCAGAGCTGCCCTTGAAATTGAAAAACTGAACAGCATTCTGGCAGACGATGCCTTTTTAGGTAAAGGTTCTGTTGCAGTTACGGAGTTCATATCCTCAAGCCCTTCGCTTTGCGCAGTTGCAGACTATAGCCGGATCCATCTGGACCGCAGGCTTACATGGGGAGAAGACAGGGAGCTGGCCTTAAAACAGGTTGAGAATATAGTTAAAGATATGGATGCCAAAGTTGAAGTATTGTCCTACAGGGAGAAGGGCTATACAGGGGAAGAGTATGAAATGGAAAAATATTACCCCACGTGGAAACTTGAAGAAGAGAATGTATATATAAGGAAAGGAATTCAGGCCCATTATGAACTGTTCGGTGAAATGCCCCTGGTGGATAAATGGACATTTTCGACTAACGCTGCGGTGATAAACGGTATATATAAAATTCCTGTTTTGGGATTTGGTCCCGGCAACGAAATCTATGCGCACGCTCCGGATGAAAAAGTGCCGGTTGATCATCTTATAAAAGCATCGGCTTACTACGCTTACCTTTGCAGTAAACTTTAATTAAAAATAAACCCGGAGTAAAAAATGGTTTCTGATCTTTATAAAAAGCATTTTCTTTCTGATGATGACTGGACAAAGCAGGAACTGGATACTGTATTTGAAACTGCATTCGATCTGAAGAAGAAATTTGCCAGGGGAGAATCCCACAGGTATCTGGCTGATAAGACATTATTTAACATCTTCTTCGAACAGTCCACACGGACAAGAAATTCTATGGAAGCCGGAATGACTCAGCTTGGCGGTCACGCACACGACCTTACGGCCGATAAAATGCAGATTTCACACGGGGAAGCACCCAAGGATACGGCTATAATTTTATCCAGAATGGGGCATGGTATAGCGTGCAGAAACTGTTTTTACGGTGTAGGAAAAAAGTATCTCGATGAAATGGCCAGGTATGCTACTGTTCCCGTAATGTCTTTACAGGATGACGTATATCATCCATTCCAGGGATTAGCCGACCTGATGACTATTTTCGAATACTTTGGCAGGAATACAAAAGGATTAAAGGTTACCGTTTCCTGGGCTTATGCCAAGTCACATTCCAAGCCACTTTCGGTTCCGCAGACACAGATTCTGCTTTTTCCCAGGTATGGCATTGATGTCACTGTTGCCAATCCTAAGGAGTTCCCTCTCAGCCCCAAAATCATTGAGAAGGCGTGTAAGAATGCCGAAGAGGGGGGCGGAAGCCTGAAATTTACCGACAATATGGATGAGGCTTTTGAAGGGGCTAACATCGTAATTCCCAAGAACTGGGGAGGCTTTGGTTTTTATGATGTGGATGATTATCTGAAAAATGAAGATGAATGCAAAAAGGAAATGAATAGCAATCTTGAGAAGTACAGTTCATGGATCTGTGACGAAAACAGAATAAAGCTTGCTGATAAAAGGGTAAAACTAATGCACGCCCTGCCTGCTGACAGAGGAAGGGAAATTACTGATGAAATCCTGGATAACCAGGAAATTTCAATTGTATATGACGAGGCAGAAAACAGGTTGCACACTGCAAAAGCTATTATGTCTCTTACAATGTAAGCAGTGTAAATAAAAGCAAAATATGCCCCTGATAAAGAACGGAAGAGTGTAATGGAGAAGGACTTTCACTATAAATGTAATGACTGCGGAAGAATTTACGCAATAACAGCAGACCTGATGCTGTGTCCTTACTGCAGCGAGGAATATCTTAGCGGCAAACCGCTCAGGGGGATACTTAAAGTTATTCTTCCAAAGTATTTAAGTGGTTCAAAAAGACCTGGTGAAGATTTTGACCTGTTTGACTATCTGCCGGTTGAAAAACAGTATTTCCCCGGGATTCCGGTTGGAAATACTCCGCTTGTCAGAGCCTGCAGGCTGGAAGAAGAACTGAATTATGAAAATATATACCTGAAGTTCGACGGCATGAATCCTACAGGATCATATAAGGACCGTGCTTCATACCTTGTCTCAGCTTTTGCAAGAAAGAACTGCATTAAGGAGATAGTAGTTGCTTCTACGGGAAATGCTGCTTCTTCAATGGCCGGCATTGCTGCTTCGGCAGACCAGAAGGTTTTTGTTTTTATGCCCTCATCGGCCCCCAGGGCAAAGCTTATCCAGTGCCTTCAGTACGGAGCCTGCCTTATTCCTGTAAAGGGGAATTACGACGAGGCATTCGATCTTTCCCTTGGGTTTTCCAGACTAACGGGCTACCTGAACAGAAACACCGCTTTTAATCCGCTGACTATCGAAGGGAAAAAGACTGCGGCTTTTGAAATTGCCGGTCAGCTGAGGAATAAGAACGTCGACTACGTATTTTTACCCGTGGGGGATGGAGTTATTCTGGACGGCATAATAAAGGGATTTTGTGACCTGAAGCAAATAGGGCTGATTACAAAGATCCCCCGGATTATAGGCGTTCAGGCCGAGAAAAGTGCTTATATTTACAGGGCGTTTAAGGAAAATTTGTTTGATACGGAATACGTGGCCGAAACCATTGCCGATTCAATCTCCGTAAATGTGGCAAGAAATGCATATTCTGCAGTGAAAAGCCTGAGGGAAGCGGATGGTGATATTGTAGTGGTTTCTGATGAGGAGATTCTTTTGTCACAGAAACTGGTGGCTGAAAAGTCCGGACTTTTCTGCGAACCCTCTTCTGCGGCGGCATTTGCCGGATTTGCAAAAGTCAGGGATACGCTGCCTGAAAATAAAAATGTTGTAGTTCTTCTGACAGGGAACGGATTAAAAGATATTGAAACGGCTGCAAAGAATGTGCAATTCCCTGAAATATTTCAGCCGGATCTGGAGTTTATTATGAAACGCCTAAGGGTTTTGGGAGAGATTGAAGGTTGAGTATTTCTGAAGATGGATTTGTAAAATTTACAGGTATTATACTGGCTGCCGGACTATCTTCCAGAATGCAGGCCTGGAAGCCGGGTATAATTATAAAGGACCGGCCGGTAATTTATTATACATTGAGCCCGATGCTAAGTGTCTGCACGCAGGTTGTTATAGTTGGCGGATATAAATTTAATGCGTTAACTGAATTGTTCAATTGTGCGGATTATTTATCAGAAGCGCAGAGGAAAAAGATCATCCTGACGGAAAACAGTTGTTATGAGAAAGGCATGTTCAGCTCGGTGAAGTCAGGCTTAAGTCTGGTGGATGAGAATTCCGGAGGTATATTCATTTTGCCAGGGGATATGCCGCTGGTAAGGACTGAAACGTACACAAAACTGATCAAATGTATGGAAAATGAGGCGGATAAGGATGTTATTTATCCAGCGGTCATGACACCGGACCGGCAGAACCCTCCGGAAATACGTCTGAAAAAAGGACATCCGGTTCTAATGCGCAGCAGAATTAGGGCCTCTGTGTTAAAGGCAGATGAAGGGATGATACTCCGGGATGTCCTGAAATCCTTTAATTCAGGCATTTGTACGACAGACGATCAGGGTATATGTTTCGATGTTGATGAGGAGACCGACATGAAGAAAGCCTGGGATTACATAGAAAACAAATATCCAACTTTATAGAGGAAATGTAATGATCAACCTGAACATCAATGAGAATGCGCGTAAAAACAACATCCGGAGGTGCAGGGAGAAGAATATAGTCATTCCTACGTTCCAGCAGATGAAAAATCCCGGCACAATTCCAGGTAAAGTGCTTGAGAGCCTGAAGAATGTCGGATTATGGGACATAAACCCTCTTAACCTGTTCAGAATTACCTGGAAGAATGAACCCCGGGAGTTCGGAGGACTTTTTTCTGGCGCAAATTATATAGAGTTTCCATCGGAACTTACAGGAGTTAAAGCAAGAATAGTTGGGCTGAGCGGAAAGTGGTTTCCCACCGGAGCACACAAGGTAGGTGCCTCCTTCGGATGCCTGGTACCTGCACTGGTAACTGGTAACTTTGATTCTACCTGGCAGAAGGCAGTGTGGCCCTCGACCGGTAATTTTTGCCGCGGCGGGGCTTTTAATTCCGCCTTGCTAGGATGCGAATCCATAGCAATACTTCCTGAAGGAATGAGCAGGGAGAGATTTGAGTGGTTAAAGGAGTTGGCCGGGGAAATAATTGCCACACCCGGATGTGAAAGCAACGTTAAGGAGATTTTTGACAAATGCTGGGAGTTAAGGGCTGAGCGCAGGGATGCGGTTATCTTTAACCAGTTTGAGGAGTATGGAAATTATCTCTGGCATTATGAGGTTACATCGGGTGCAATCAGCGAAATATTTGAGGCTCTGAAAGCTAAAAACCCAAGTCTCAGGATGTCAGGTTATGTATCCTCAACAGGATCTGCCGGCACGATTGCCGCAGGTGATGCACTGAAGGGAAAGTATCCAGCGGTAAAGATTGCTGCTACTGAGGCCCTGCAGTGCCCAACATTACTCTATAACGGTTTTGGCGGACATAGAATTGAGGGAATAGGGGATAAACACGTTCCCTGGATCCATAACGTAAAAAACACCGACCTGGTTATAGATATTGATGACAACGACTGTATAAGCCTTATACGCCTGTTTAATGAGAAGGCAGGCACAGAACTGCTACATAGATCAGGAGTTCCTCAGGAGCTCGTTTCCAGGCTTAATATGGTAGGAATCTCAGGAGCTGCCAACCTGCTTGCCTCAATCAAGCTTGCAAAGTATTTTGAACTGACTGAACAGGACGTAATATTTACTATATTAACCGATTCAATGCAGCTTTATGGCTCACGGCTGAATGAATTGAGGGAAACCAGCGGGGAATTCACAGAAAACGACGCTCTAAAGGCATTTTATTGTTCATTGTCAGGTACGGGAATTTCACATATGCAGGAATTATCTTACCATGACAGGAAGAGGATACATAATTTGAAGTATTTTACATGGATTGAGCAGCAGAACAAGGATATTAATGAATTAAATGCCCAGTGGTATGACTCTGAACACTGGGAGAGAATAAGAAGCATGGCTCCAGAGATAGATGGTTTAATTGAGGAATTTAATAAAGAGGTAGCATGTATATGATGGAAGTTTTAAGTGAGCTGCAGCGCAGATTCGAGGAAAACAGGTATTCGGTCTTGGTAACAATTGTCAGTACCAAAGGCAGCTCCCCGGGCAAGGCAGGCTTTAAGATGCTGGTTGGAGAGGAGGGAAGAATTAAGGGTACAATTGGCGGTGGCGGCGTGGAACATTATGCAATAAACAAGTCCATAGATCTTCTGCGTAAAGATGTTAACAGTCATACAGAAACCTTTATTATGAAAGAATCCATGACAGCTGATATAAGTAAAAATAATTTTACTATAAGAGATGATGGCGTCATTGAAGTTGATGCTTTATGTGGCGGAGAGGTAACTCTTTTTTATGAAGTATTTAAACCGGTTAACATATTATACATATTCGGTGCGGGCCATGTGGGACAGGCAATTGCTAGGATGGCTAAGTTATTGCATTATCATGTCGTTATATATGATGACAGAGAAAGTGTATTAAATGAAATGCCTGAACACGTTTACAACCAAAGGCATTATTCCGATTTCTCAAAGCTGAGTGATGAAACCAAAATTGCTTTAGAGCTGAATACACAAGGCTTTGCGCTGATTGTTACCCATAACCATTTAAATGACCTGCAGGTACTGGAGTATTTATACCGTAATTATCCCGGAATGAAATATATAGGTTTAATAGGATCCAGGCGCAAAGTAAAAGAAAGTCTGGAGTATATACATGAAAGATTTAATGGCCGGCCTGACCTTTCAAATCTCTATGCTCCGGTGGGTATCGATTTGGGCGGTGATACTCCGGATGAAATAGCCATGAGCATATTGGCTGAACTCCAGGCCCTACAACATGGTAAAGAGGTAAAACATCTTCGGCTGAACTACAATGAAATTATACGGTAAGAGTTAAAATGGCCCGGTTAAAGGGCCATTTCTTTTTCCGGCATGGATCAGCAGGAACTGCTTCTTTACGCCCTTAAGCAACAGAATATATTAGTTAAAAATAATTGTGAAAAGTTATAAGATTTCAAAAAAAATGCATAACTTTACGGAACAAAATGTTAAACATAATCGTCTTAATTTGTATTAAAAAGGGAATTTCTGAATCTGACTGCCCGGATTTTGTGTAAAGGTGAATTGTTTAATAGAGTCAGTTATAAATTAATACTTCTCAATACCTGTTTTAATTTATATCTGCTTTGAGGAATTTTTAAGTGCTGTTTTTTCTCAAATATAAAAACTCAATCAGCTGCAACAGTTACGGTTTTACATAAGATTCCGGATTAGAAGATTCAACCACTTGTAAAAAAATAATCCAGGAGTGTGTATGAAAATTCAGCGTTTTCTATCAGTTATTTTTTCTGTTCTTTTTCTTACTGTAGCAATAAAGGCCGGAACTCCAGCCAGCGGTGAAGATGAAGTAAAGCAGACCGTTCAAAACTACACAAAGAGTATTGATACCAAGGATGTTGCTGCTCTCCAGCAGGTTCTTGCTCCAACAGCTAATTTTACCGCTGTTAACAGAATTAACAACAATTTTACACAAACTACTGCCAGCGATTTTATCAATTCTGTAAAATCAGGTAAAGTAGGAGGTTGGGAGAGAACCCTGACAATTAACTCAGTTGACATGAATGACAATGTTGCTATGGCAAAAATTGAACTGACAGATGCCAGATTAAAGCAGGTCGAATATGTTACACTGGTTAACATGGCCGGGAACTGGAAAATTGTAAATTCAACTTATTCTGTCGAAAAGAAAAAGTAAGTCTGATTAAGGATTCAGAAGAATAGCTGAAGAACAAAAAAGTTTAACCCCGGTCATTATTTGCCGGGGTTAATTATTATAAGTAATGTCCATATCCCTTTTCGGCGGTTATTCCGGCCATAGCAGAATAGATAATTTTTCCCCTCAGAATTGTAAGTGCCACTTTCCCATTAAAGGTCTCTCCATCAAAAGGGGTTGTTTCTCCCCTGGACAAAAGATCCTTCAGGCTAAACTTCCATTTTACATGATTATCAATCAGTGTTATATCAGCATCAGCACCTTCCAGCAGGTTGCCCTTGCGGGGATATAAATTATACCTGAGTGCCGCTTTTTTTGAAGTTATCTCTACGAACCTTTTTAAGGAAATTCTGTTTTTCATATACCCTTCAGAAAATACAACCGGGATCAGGGTCTGCGTCCCAGGTATTCCGCCATAATCCTGCCAGAATGAACCGGTATTCTTTTCACACAATTTTGCCGGAGCATGGTCTGAAGAAACAAATGAGCAGTATCCATTTTTAAGAAACTCCCATAATTCATTCCGGTCTATCTCGTCCTTTACGCCAGGCATCGTCTTGAGTGAGGATCCCTTGACCTTGTAGTCGGCATATGTGTAGTAGAGGTAATGGGGACAGGTTTCATAGGTTACATTAACGTCGTCCAGGGCGGCATTCAGGATGCGGGCGGCGGCTGCAGAGGCTACGTGTACTATATGCAGGTTTCCATGGACAGCCCTGGTGATCTTTACTGCATCTGCTGCTGCCAGTATCTCTCCCAGTGCGGGGCGGGCCTTATAATACCGCAAATAATCATCAGGACTATCCCTGAGCTCTTTAGCCAGGCCATCGAGCAGTTCATAATCCTCAGCATGGACTAAAACGGGCAGTTTTAGGTCTCTGGCATGCTGCATTATTTTAAGGAATTGATACTTTGTTACCCTTGGATAACTCTGCATTCCCGACATGAAGTAGACCTTGAACCCTTTGACTCCCTTATGGGCTAATTCCTCCATGTTGTGTTTATAGTTAACAAAATCAGAGCTGTCAACTCCGCCATAAAAGGCAAAATCCACGCAGGATTCAGCTTTAACCGCCTGCATTTTTATGTCGAAGTTCTGACCGTTTGTAACAGGGGGCAGGGATGTGCAGGGCATGTCTATTACGGTGGTTATACCACCTGCTGCCGCTGACATACTTCCGTGAAAAAAGTCCTCTCTGTCGGTAAATCCAGGGGTATCAAAATGAACGTGCGGGTCAATACCTCCGGGAACAGCTATAATTCCCTCGGCATCAATAACAGCTTTATCCGGTGCGGAATTTATTCTTCTTACGGTCTCTCCGTTCAATTCACTTAATTTATAAACTGTCCTGGCTTCGCCTGAAAGTTCATCCTGAAGACCTGTTGCATAACCTTTTATCTTTTCATTAAATAAAATATCAACATTTCTTTCTTTAGAACCAGATTCGTCATATATATGACAGTTTTTTAGTATCATAGACAACCCTGCTTTAGTAGTTAGGTGTTATAATTTCCTGAAGTATTGATAATATCATGACTTAATTCCCGTGCAGGACTCCCAGAACATTTTCCGGTGCAAATGGAGCTTTCCTTAGCCGTTTGCCGGTTGCATTATAAAAAGCATTTGCAATTGCCGGAAGGGCTCCGTTAATGTTTATTTCCGAAATTGACTTTGCACCAAAGGGTCCAGTTTCTTCAAAGGATTCAACCAGTATTACCTTAATGGGAGGGATGTCAGATGCCGTATATACGCCATATTTTCCGAATGTATCGTTGAGGAGTTTGCCTTTTGGCGAGAAATAGTAATTTTCAAACAGTGCGTATGCTATACCGCTGACAATGGCTCCTTGTGTCTGTCCTTCTGCCAGCACGGGGTTAATCGGAATTCCGCAATCTACAGCTGCAACATAGTTCAGAACCTTTATTATCCCTGTAAAGGTGTCAACTTCAATTTCGGCAAAATGTGCCGCAAACGGGGGCGGGGATTTAGGCGAAACATGAGAAGCCGCAGCCTGTATCTGGTACTGATTTTTCTTATAAATGCTGTAACAGCATATATCAGAAAATGGGACACTGGAACGGGCGGTCTGGCCGGCCGGTTCTTTAAGGATTACGCAGTTTTCTGAGACTTCAACCTCTTCAATATTACAGCCCAGAATCTCTGCTCCTGTAGTCAGGATCTGATGCCTGATTGCCTCTGCACATTTCTTAACTGCCTGTCCTGACAGGTAAGTAGTCGAAGAGGCATAAGCACCGGTATCAAACGGGGTTTGATCGGTATCTGATGAAGTTACTATGAACTTATCCAACGGTGTATCCAGTATTTCTGAGGCAATCTGGGCAAGCACAGTATCCGAACCCGTTCCCAGGTCAGTTGCCCCGATATTCAGGTTAAAAGAACCATCTTCATTCATTTTCATATATGCTGAGGCCATATCAATCTCGGGAATTGAGGATCCCTGCATGAGTGAGCACATTCCAATACCCCGTTTGAACCGGCCGGAGTTAACTTCGGAATCGGGGCCATATTTAGCTCTTTTATTGTACCAGTCCGACTCCCTGGCTCCAATATTAATGCATTCCACCAGTGAGGATGAGCCGATTTTCATCTCAACCCCTTCTTTGCCTTCTCCCAGCGCTTTAAAGATCGGGGAGCCTTCCCCGGGCTTTATGCACCACTTCTTATAGTATTCAATAATATCTGTCCCTGTATCCTCACAAATCATGTCAATAACCTGACCAAATCCAAAGTAGGCTTCAGTTGCGCCATAGCCCCTGTAGGCCCCGCCGCAGGGAAGATTTGTGTATACACCTTTTCCGGTGAATCTTAAATTTGGGATCTTATTCAGCAGGGGGAGTGTCTTCGCGCCGGCGTTTGACAGAACCGTGAGTGCGTGGGAACCGTAAGCTCCTGAATTTTCAAGAGCATCAAGGCTGAAGGCATTAATTGTCCCATCAGTCTCATATCCTGCCCGGAATGTAGTTTTATACTGGTGCCTGGTGCGTGTTGATCTGAAGACCTCTTTTCTCGAATAGACCAGTTTTGCCGGGCGTTTGGTGCGCCAGGTAATCATTGCCACAATGGGTTCAAGCAGCACTTCCTGCTTGCCTCCAAAGCCTCCGCCTATTCTGGGCTTTATGACGCGGACTTTTGATACCGGAATCTCACACACAGCGGAAACGATTCTTCTGGCGTGAAACGGCACCTGTGTTGCAGAGTAAATTACCAGTCTGCCGCGGCTGTCCAGGTACGATACGGCAGAGTGGGGTTCCAGTGCGCAGTGAGAAGCATAAGATGTATAGAAACTGTCTTCTATTTTCCCATGAGAATTTTTATATGCCTCGTCAAAATTTCCGGCCTCTGCCTCAACCCTGGCTGCGATATTCAGTCCGGCATCAAAATAGACCGGAATTTTTGCATGAGAGCCGTCATTATTGTGAATTATTATATCTGATCCTTCCGACTCTTCAAAGTCCAGGATGGGCTCAAGAACACTGAACTTTACTTTTATCTTTTTAAGTGCTTCATCGGCTATTGCTTTGCTTTCAGCAGCCACAGCACAGATATTATCGCCTGCAAATCTCATAACGTCATTAAACAGACACGTATCATAAGGTGAGGGTTCGGGATAACCCTGACCGGCAGTGGTATAGAGTATTTTATTTATGTTCTTAAAAGACAGGATTTCGACTACTCCTTTCATCTTCCTGGCAGCTGAATCGTCGAATTCCTCGATTCTGGCGTGGGCATAACCGGAATGCAGAATTGATACATACAGCATGTCTTTGAATCTGAAGTCGTCAGTATATTTCTCTTCTCCGGTTACCAAGGCCAGGCCGTCGATTTTTTCTGCTGCTTTGTTTACATGTTTATACATACCTTCTCCGGTTCATTTAATTTTTCTGAAAGCTTAACTGCGGCGTTTTCAACTGCTTCAACAATTTTAACGTATCCTGTGCATCTGCACAGGTTGCCATCAAGCCCGCGCACAATATCCTCACGTGTGGGTTTATTCTGGGTTTGCCTTAAAATACTATAGGAAGCAATGATCATCCCGGGGGAGCAGAATCCGCACTGGTCGGCTCCGGCCTCAACAAATGCTTTCTGAATCATATGAGGAAGGTGCAATGTTCCAATACCCTTTACAGTTTTGACTTGTCTGTTCCTTACACTCATTGCCAATACCTGGCATGAATTTACAGGCTCTTCGTCGAGCAGTACCAGGCATGAGCCGCATTCACCCTCGTTACACCCGCATTTTACTTCGGTGTATTCATTCTTTCTTAATACATCCAGCAAGGTCTCATTCGGATTTAGTTCCAACTCCTTTATCTGGGAGTTAATGTTGAAAGGAATTTTCATATTGCACCTTCCTTTAATTCATTTAACAGATCCATGAAATAAATACCGGCCACTTTTTCCTTGTACTCAGAGCTGTATTTGAAATCGGAAACAAACCTGGGTTTTATCAGCGCCAGGGCTTTTCTGATCGTAAGCTCCTCGAGGTTTTTCCCCTCAAAAATTTTTTCTGCTTTTCTGAATCGTTTGAATCTGCCTTTAACGCCGGTTATCACCAGTCTGGCTTCTTTAATTTTCCCGTCTTCATTTCTTAACAGGGCGGCAATTGTAAACAGCGGGTATTCGAATTTAAGAAGTGAAAATCTTTTTACGCCGGAAACAACATTATCAGTCTCATCAACAATCACGTGTTTGATCAGGTGCCTGGTCTTGATGATACCATTCTGTACATAATCTTCGATGGGGTAAATGCCGCTATGTTCCCCGGCTATCTCAATTCTTGCATCAAGCGCAATCAGCGGGGCATAAAGGCTGCTCCATAACGGGAAATCCTTTAGTGATCCTCCCACCGTAATCCTGTTCTTCAAGGGAGTTGAGGCAGCGCCGGAAAGGGCCTTACTTAGTAAACCAAGTTTACCCGTACCTCTGGAATATCTTATTACTTCTGCAAAAGTTACAGAGGCCCCGATATAGAATGCGTTGTCGATAAAGTTAATATAATTCAGATTCAGGTTTCCCGTATCCACCAGACATTTTACTGATCCGGAGTACGTTTTAAGTATTCTTGTGCCGCCTGCGTGCAGAATTGTTCCGGGTTTGCTTATCAGCCGGACAGCCTGATCAACTGAATCAGGGAATTCCCATTTTAGGTTTTCAGGTAACATAACCGAACTCATTATTTTGTTGATAACTTGTTGATAACATGTTGATAACATGTTGATAACTTCAGTTCAGGTCTGGAATGTAAAACTCCGTAAAGCTTCTTAAACCGGGCAATGCTTATTCACGATAATGAAAGGAGCTTTCCGGCAATCTGATTTCCTTTTCTGATTATCAATGATTCATCCTCTCCTGTCAATCTTCCATTTTCCACGACTATCTTTCCATTTACAATTGTATATTCGGTCTGGTGGCTGATGCCAGAAAACAACAGGGCCGCAAGCGGATCTGAGAGGCTTCCTGTATATTCAAGTTTGTTGATGTTAAAAATTGCCAGGTCGGCAAACCAGCCGCTTTTAATCTTCCCAACCTGGGAAAAGTTAAGCATCTTTGCCCCGTTTTCAATACCCATCTTAAAGACGTCGTGTATTGTCAGTGCATTAGCGCCGTATCTGACCCTCTGCAGCAGCATAGCGTTTCTAAGTTCACCCAGCATATCGGAAGTATCATTTGATGCTGAACCATCTACTGCAACGCCCACGTTGATTCCAAGCTTGAGCATTTCGCTGACCCTTGCAATTCCGGAACCAAGGCGCATATTTGAAGAGGGACAGTGGGCTATGGATGTTCCGGTCTCTGCCAATATTTTCAGCTCATCATCATTAAAATAAACTCCGTGTGCAAAAAACACATCCTCTCCCAGGAACCCTACCTCCTCCATTAAAGCAAGCGGGTTCTTACCGAACTTTTTATTGCAGAATTCTTCTTCGTCCATTGTCTCAGCCAGATGGGTATGGAGGCGGATATTATATTCACGTGCAAGTCTGGCCGTATTCTTCATATTCTCTTTGGTTACTGAAAAGGGAGAGCAGGGGGCTAGTACTATTTTCCTCATTGAGTCCTCAGAAGTGTCATGGTACTTCTCGATAACTCTCAGGCTGTCTTTAAGTATTTTGTCCTCATCCTGTACTACTGAATCAGGAGGAAGGCCGCCGTTTTTCATGCTGAGTGACATTGAGCCCCTGGAAGGTGAAAAGCGTATGCCGAGTTTGCACGCAGCTTCGAATTGTGTGCCCACCAGATCACCTGTGAAAGAAACGGGATAGAGATAATGGTGGTCAGTTGTAAGTGTACATCCGGTTTTCAGAAGTTCCCCGGCTGCAATGAGTGTGGAATAATAAACTGCCTCTTCATCAATATTTTTCCAGATCTCATAAAGGTATACCAGCCAGTCAAAAAGCTTTGCATTCTGTACCTGCCTGAGATTTCTGGTTAGTGTCTGAAAGAAGTGATGGTGTGTATTTACCAGTCCCGGTATTACAACGCAGTCTGAGCAATCTATAACCTTGCAGTTACTTTCCCGCGTACCGGGATTTTTACCAATGGACTTAATACGGTTATCCTCAATCAGGATATCCTCCCCGGACATACATTTATCGCCGTCAAATGTTGCGATATAGAAGCAGTTTTTCAATAAAATCATAAACTATTCCGGTCAATTATAAATTGTGAGAATTTTCAATTTCTAATGTCACACGGGGACGGATTCTTTTGTCTCCCTGTAGAGTGCAAGCAGAACTCTTTCAGGCGTCAGCGGAGCAACAAGACTGAAATCCCTTTCAGGTCTGAATGCTTTCATTGCATTTAGCAGGGCGAAATATGCGGCAATACCATACATTAAAGGCGGTTCGCCAATAGCCTTTGAGTTAAAAATGCCGAGAGGATTAGCCGAACCCTGCAGAAATTCAATCTGAATGTTCCCGGGAGCAGAATAGATATCGGGAATCTTGTAAGTAGAGAGCGAGTCAGTGAGCAATTTCCCTATAGTGTCATACAAAACCTCTTCCATAGTGAGCCATCCGATTCCCTGAAGCACGGCTCCCTCAGCCTGCCCCCTGTCAATAATTGGGTTTAGCGACTTTCCAAAGTCATGAACTATCTTAACTGAATCGATTTTGTAAGTACCTCTCAGGCAGTCAAGTGTAACCTCAATTATTCCTGTTCCATAAACATGATAATTGAAAGCCCTGCCTTTGTTTATTTCCCTGTCAAAGTATATTTCGGGAGTGGCATAGTGTGCATGGGAAGAAAGGTTTTTTCGTGTAAGAAAGGCTTTATTAACGAGTTGTGTCCAGCTGATGCCAGTTGGCTCGCCATATAAAAGCACTTCCTCATTTATTATGTCAATGTCATGGAAATCAGCGTGTCTAAGTTCTTCAGCGGCAGTTTTTTTTAGCCTGCCCAAGATTTCCATGCAGGCTGCTTCTGTTGCCTTGCCATTTAGGTCCGCAGCTGAGCTGGCGGCAGTAGGGGAGGTATTGGCAACCCTGGTTGTATTTGAAGTTTCAACCCTAACTTTATCAATATTAACCGAGAATATTGTGGAAACTACCTGCCGGAGCTTCATGTTAACACCCTGTCCCATTTCAACTGCTGCAGTTGACAGGCCAATACTGCCATCGGA
>JBLMZM010000237.1:0-20301 GCA_050258815.1 Ignavibacteriales bacterium | reverse complement strand
TATCTGCAATATAAAGATAATCTCCGTCGAGGGCCGTGCCCTGGGGGTGAAAGAATTCAGTTTCCTCAAAGCTGCCATCTTTCTGACCAGGCATGCCTGAACCTATTACACCCGTAATGTTCCCTTCCAGGTCGGTGATAATTATCCTGTTGTTGTTTGAGTCTGTAATATAAAGTCTGCCCGTTTTTTCATCTGCAAGGATCTTGCCTGGAAAGCTCAACAGTGATTTGGGCTTTTTATACTTCTCCAGGCTCAGCTTAACCGGCGTCCTGTCAATGACAGAGGAATTCAGCTTAATTATGTCATGGATTGTCCCGTCAAGCGCATTGTATACGCCTTCACCCGCGCGCATTCCCACGACGTCCCCCTTGGGATCGATAAGAACAACAGTGGGCCAGCTTTTGGCCCCATAGGCGGTCCATATCTTAAAATCCCTGTCGTTAACAACCGGATGTTCAATTTCGTAGCGGAGTATTGCCTGCCTTATATTGTCGGTTTCCTGTTCGGTGAGGAATTTTGCCGAGTGTACACCGATTACAACCAGCTCACCAGCGTATTTTTCTTCGAGCTTTTTCAGGTCCGGAATTATGTGCATGCAGTTTATACAGCAGAAGGTCCAGAAATCTAATAAAACAACTTTCCCTTTCAGTCCTGATAGTTTTATCGGTTTGTCCACGTTCAGCCAGTCCAGCCCTGCCGGAAATTCAGGTGCATTTCCATTGTTATACATGTGAGGCATATTGTCTTTCTCCTTATTATTATCATGAGTACAGCTAAAGGCGGAGAACAGCAGCGCCATGAATAAAATGCTTAAGCTTTTCACTACAGACCACCATTGTTGTTATCTTAATTTTAACACAACAAGACTGGATATAGTTTCTGAGTATTAAGACGGGTTATAAAGTGCAGCACAGGTCAGCTGCACTGCAAGGACCTACAGGCGGAATCATATTCGGTTATCAGCTGGGCAAATAATTCTTTTACCGAAGGGATGTTGTTAATCAGGCCGACTCCCTGGCCCGCTTCCATCAGGCCTTCCTCCTCGTTGCCTTCAAAGATTCCCAGGCGCTCGCGTTTTTTACCAAGAAGCTCCTTCAGGACTTCGGTATTTGCACCCGAGGCTTCGGCACTGGTAACCTTTTCAGTGTAACTATTTTTCAGTGTCCTTACCAGTCCGATTTTTTTCAGTATAAGAATTGTGTCGTTATCCTTGGCCGCGCAGATGCGTGCCTTGTAATTAGGATGAGCCGAAGATTCCCCGGTTACGGCAAACCTGGTGCCTATTTGTACTCCCTCGGCGCCGAGTGCAAGAGCAGCAAGTATACCCCTGCCGCTGGCAATGCCGCCGGCTGCCATGACGGGGATCTTAAGGCTGGCTGCAAGCTGTGGAATAAGGGCAAATGTGGTCAGTTCATCTATTCCATTATGTCCGCCTGCCTCAACTCCTTCGCCTACAACTGCATCGCAGCCGACGCTTTCTGCTTTAATTGCATATTTGGGCGAGGGAACTACGTGGACAACGGTTATGCCGTTTTTTTTGAGCTGGTCAATAAATTTGCCAGGATGTCCTGCAGATGAGAATACGATTTTAACTCCTTCCTCAATAGACGTGTTTACCAGACTTTCAGCATCCTCCCGAAGCAGGGGAATATTAACACCGAATGGTTTATTCGTTGCCTGAGTGCATTTTCTGATGTGTTCCCTCAAAAGTTCAGTCTTCATTGAGCCTGCACCGATCAGGCCAAGTCCGCCGCTGTTTGATACGGCAGATGCCAGCCGCCAGCCGGAGACCCATACCATACCTGCCTGGATGATAGGGTATTCAATATTAAATAATCGGGTTATTCTGTTCTGAATTTTCATTGTGCGTGTTTAAGTTTCTGAATATACCAATTTAGAAAATTGAAGCATCAAAAACACGCAAAATGATTTAAGGCTCGCCGCTGCGATTACAGTGCCTTTGCAATCTCTGTCACTTGTTTGTCCTGCTGGTGCCCGAGCAGGCGCAATTTGTTCTCCAGTTCAGATAAATTCTTCTCGGTAAGTGAAATCAATTTCTGCATCCCGGTTATCTGTTTAATATAACTTCTGTTTACAAGTACCAGGCTTTTGATCTCAGAGCGGTAGATAATAAGGCGGCTTTTCAATTCATCCAGTTTAAGCCCCATCTGTTTGGAGAATTCCTGTGAATTCTCATCAGGCTTAGGAGGGATAATACCGGATATAATATTAAGGCTGTCGTTGATGCTTTGAATATTCTTTATTGCTCCGGATATATTTTGTGCCAGACTGCTGGGAATTTTGTGTGGAAGGGAAGAAGTAAATTGTTCAGGATTAAAGTCCTGTTTTTCCTTTCTGATACAGCCGGCAGCAAATGCTGCCAGGAGAATTATTACAAGTAGATATTTCATCGGCTCCTCCTCATAATGCAGGCAAAATCGTTTTCAGGATTTCATTTTGTAAATCAGGTATGTCACATTATATGCACAGTATCTAAAATCTAATTTAAATCCGGGCCTGATGCAATAATGAAGATCACAGAAAATGGTTTCTTTGAGCCCAAGTGTATAGAATCTCCTGCCATATGTTTCAGATGAGGCGGGATATTACTCGATATAGTACAGGTAATTCGGCAGTTTAACCTGGATGCCTGTATTGCCCCCCTGCATGTCACTAAGCTGATCACCGACGCACCCAATAATTTTATAGCCCATATTTGTGAGCACGAGGCGTTCAATGCTCTTGAAGTTTTCGGCGGGAGAATCTTTCATATTATCAGAGCGGACGATCAGCGTATCAAACTTTGTAAAGCCGGCGGACATGAGATTCCTGTATGTAGCCTGATACTGCGCTGTATTTCTTCCTGTAAGGAAGATGATGTGAACTTTCTTATCTAAAAGATAGTAGTAAAGAGGCTTCACCTCTTCGATTGCCGGTGCTGCGGCCTTAAGTATCCATTCATTCCACATGTCGCTCACGTAGCCGAAGTCCACCCCCTTGATCTGGGGATAATTGGATAGGACGGTCTCGTCAATATCAAAGACAACGGCAGAGCTGTCCCTGATATCCAGCTTGCTGAATTCGCGGATTGCATCAGCAACTACTTCCTGCACCTCCTGGCTGTATTTGCCCGACTCGTAATAAAAGGAAATTTCCTTTTTGACTTTGCCCAGGTTGCTGAGTTCACTGGAAGCGCAGCCGGTAAAGAAGAAAACCAGGACCAGCAGGAAGGAATAATATTTCAGAGGAATATGCTTCAGGGTAAAATTATGAGTCTTCATGTATATCAAATATTTTAAAAAATCTCTTTAAGGAAATATATTTAATTTTATGAGATTTGCCAGATAAAAGAGCGGACTATGCAGTCCGCTCCAGAAATTCCGAATAAATTATTTACAGAATGTATTTGGTAAGATCCCTGTTGGTCACTATTTTTTCCAGTTTATCCTTCACCATTGCACCGCTGATGCTGACTGTTGTCTCGGGGATCTTGTCAGGGACATTAAAGAGAATGTCTTCGAGGAGAGTGGTCAGTATAGTATGGAGCCTTCTTGCTCCGATATTTTCCACCTGCTCATTTACTATAGTAGCAATGCGTGCCACCTCTTTAATGCCATCTTCCCGAAATTCAATAGTAACCCCCTCGGTCTGCAGCAATGCGGCATACTGTTTCAGCAGGGCATTTTGTGGAAGCGTCAGTATTTTAATAAAGTCATCCTCGGTAAGACTCTTGAGTTCCACGCGGATAGGGAAGCGGCCCTGGAGTTCGGGAATGAGGTCCGATGGTTTTGAAACGTGGAATGCACCAGAGGCAATAAACAGCACGTGGTCGGTTCTTACGACGCCGTACTTTGTGTTTACGCTGGAGCCCTCAACTATGGGGAGCAGGTCTCTTTGTACTCCTTCGCGTGAGACGTCGGGTCCCTGTCCCTTTCCATGGTTACCTGCAATCTTATCAATTTCATCAATAAACACGATGCCGGAATCCTGAACGCGCGTAATGGCCTCTTTCTGCACGGCTTCCATGTCAATCAGTTTCTGAGCTTCTTCCTGTGCAATAACGGTGCGGGCTTCACGGATGGAGGTTTTCCTTTTCTTCTTTTTCTTGGGCATGATGTTGCTCATAATTTCCTGTATATTAATGCCCATATCATCAAAGCCGAAGGGTCCTAAAACCTGCATGCCGACGCCTGCGCCGGCCGTAGAGGTATCGAATTCCACCATCTTATCGTCCATCTCTCCGCTGCGGAGTTTCTGTCTCATCCATTCCCGCGTCTTCTGATTCTGGAATGCTTCATCTGTTTCCTCGCTGCCTTCCTGAGAGGCGGCTGCGGGTTTTTTTACCGGAGGGATCAGCAGGTCGAGTATTTTATCCTCGGCTATCTTTTCGGCTTTTTCCTGCACCTCCTCGGTTTTTTCCAATTTTACCATTGTAACTGCCAGCTCCGTCAGGTCGCGTATCATGCTTTCTACATCGCGTCCCACGTAGCCTACCTCGGTATACTTTGAAGCCTCAACCTTAATGAAGGGAGCGCCTGAAAGTTTGGCCAGCCTGCGTGCAATTTCTGTTTTACCTACTCCGGTAGGTCCAATGAGGATTATATTATTCGGCAGTATTTCTTCTCTTAATTTTTCTTCCACCTGCTGTCTGCGCCATCTGTTTCTGAGCGCAATGGCAACGGCGCGTTTAGCATCATCCTGACCAATAATAAAATTATCCAGCTCTTTTACGATCTGGGTAGGGGTCAGGCTTCTCATTATATCATTTTTCATTTTAAATCCGCTTTATTTATCAATTGTCTCAACAATTATTCTGTCATTTGTATAAATACAAATATCCGCAGCTGTTTTCAACGCTTCTTTCACTATTTCAGGTGCAGACAGGCTGCTGTATTTTTTCAGCATTTTTGCGGCAGCCAGCGCATACATGCCACCCGAGCCGATGGCGACAATGTTGTCTTCCGGCTCTATTACGTCTCCGGTGCCCGAGATAATAAATGACTGGTCCTCCGACAGGACTGCCAGCATGGCTTCAAGCTTGCGCAGGTATTTATCAGTACGCCAGTCCTTTGCCAGTTCCACTGCGGCCCGGCTCACGTTTCCCCTGTATTGTTCGAGCTTTTCTTCAAACCTTTCGAGCAGGGTAAAAGCATCTGCGGCAGATCCTGCAAAACCGCATATAACCTTGCCGTTGAAGAGTTTTCTGATTTTCATTGAATTATGCTTAACTACCGTATTTCCGAGTGTGACCTGTCCGTCACCTCCGATAGCAGCAACGCCGTTATGAATTATGCCTACGATTGTAGTAGACCTGATTTTTTGACCCACCATTAATCTCCTGTGTTTATTTATTTCAACATCCGGGGTTAAAGAACCCCGGCAATACTTCAAGTTTTAGTTTTGGATTGATTTTACTTCAATATAAAAGGTAAACTGATAATTAACATTTATACAATATAACGATTTTCACGGTTTAAGGTAAACTGGATCTGGATTCAAGCCACGGTCCCACCCATTCAACAAAAGGCGCCGTCATTGGTACTGCCGGCAACTTGCCCCCGAAGCCCATAAATCTGTAGGTAAACATCGGTACATTAATTACCTCGGTGGCTGTGAGTGCTTTCTGGTTGATTGAAATACCATAATTATTAGCTAGTCTGACCGTGTAATTTACTACCGAATTAAATAGTTTCCGTGAGGACAGTTCCTTTTTTATTGTCTCTTTCATTTCCTGAAACGATTGGGAGACGCGGGTGCTGTCTTCTTTTCTGCCAATGAGCTTAAAAATAGAATAACCGCCAGGCACCTGAAGCGGGCCATATACGTCACCCAATGCCATTGCTGAGGCGATGCGGCCTATCTCGCCATTCTCAGTTACCGGGAAAAATCCTGACTCCCCGTTGCTATTGCGTGCGGCTTCCCTTTTGGAATATTTTTTTGCCAGTTCATGCATGTCGGCTCCGTTTTTCAGGGCATCAAGCACCTTCTCTGCGATATCGAGGCTGTCTGTAAGTACTTCAACAATATTTACCTGTTCCTTTAAGACGGGATGCTGCTGCATTTGCTGATAATATTTCAGAGCCTCCTCATCGTTTACGCTGGCAGAATCCTTGAATTCTGATCTGAGCAATTGCGAGAGGTAATTTTCCTTCCACATGTTCAGCGATCTTTTTACCTCGGGCAGATTCTGAAGACCGCGCTTATAGCCTTCACGCGTCAGCATCTCATTTTCAATATATTTTTTTGTGACAGTATTCAACACCGATTTAATATAACGGGGTTCAATGTTCTGTGAACTGAAGCCCTCCATAGAAAATTCCTCGATAAACTGTTTCATTGTGACAGGATTATGGTCAAACTTTACAAAACTCATCCTCAGCGTATCGGGTCCGAACTGGTCTTCTGTTTTAAGTAAGTCGGGAGGCTGCAGGAATACTATGTCGCTGTCGGATATCTTCTGTGTGTCTTTCTTTTCCTTAAGCAACGCACTGACCCTGTCTGCGAATCTGCTGAAAAGATTCCTGTCCACGTTTACCTTCCGGTTCATGAAAAACGAGCGGTAAAATTTCTGGTAAACTCTTGCAGTTGCCCTTTCGGTAGCAATTTTCTTTACCAGTTCATTTACTTTCTGCTGATCCTTAGGATCCTGGCCGAGCTGTGTAATTGCATTAAGGCGGAAGATGCACCAGCCGTTGGGGGTAAAAGCAGGACTGGTGTACTGACCGATCATAAGGTTATAAATTTCGTCTTCAACCGCTTCTTCCATCATGCCATAGGAAACCCCCAGTGTATCTTTGCCTTTTCTGCCCCTTGCTATCATCAGTGAATCAAATGAAGCTCCCTTATTCAACATGTCATAAAGGGAGGAAATTTCCTTCTCTGAGCCTGAGATGAGATATTCCGTATTATAAAGGAAGCGGAGTCTTAAGTAACCTTTTGCATATTCATCATCTGGTATATTTACCTTATCCTTAATTTCCAGCTTCCAGAGGGCGTCCCTTACGTACATTTTTTCCAGCGTATTAAAGGCCATTCTAATGGCTTTAGTGGTATCGAGTCCCATGGCCTGAGCTTTCAATGCCCAAAGTTTCTCTGCTATTAGTGTGTAGAGAAAGCCCTGTTTAAGATTTTCGGAAGTAACCTTAACTGGAGGGCGCGGCCAGGGTGTAAGTTCAAACCTCTCCTGGAATTCAGACTGTGTAATGACGGATTTTCCCGTCCTGGCCAGCACTTCGCTATCAGTTTGTGCCATTATGGGTGCTGCACCGGCAAAAAGAAAAAAAAGCAGAATAGTTTTTTTCATAATTTTTATTGTTATTAAATGAATAAACGCAGGTGTGTCTGGTCCTTAGCTTACTTTTTACGAAAAAAGAAGGGCAGGATTCTGGGAACGGTATTCATATATTCAACATACTCATTGCCGAACCTGCTTATCAGTTTTTTCTCCTCGTAGAGAGAACCTATATAAAAGTAAGCAATAATACAAACCAGAGACACCAGATAGAACAGACTCATTTCCGGGCGCAGTGCCAGGAAAAGTATTGAAAACAAATAAACCGGGTGACGGCTGTATTTATAAAGTCCACGGGTAATTAATGTTCCTGATTCATCCAGCTCTGCAATACTGTATGTGCCATGATACCATCTTTTTATCTGGCTAATGCCAAAAAATTCCATCCAGTCGAGAGATGAGGCCGTCCACATAAGGCCGAGCAGACTCAAGGCCTGCAGTGCAAAAATAATTATATCATAGGGCCCATTTAAGTCATAAATAATTATATCGGGTCTGGGTGCAATCTCAAGTATCAGCATAAAGGAAATCAGGGATATTATATTATAGCCAAGGCGGTAGAAAGCGATATAATCCCCATATTTGGCGGCTATTCTGGATTTAAGCTCCCGGGAGGCCAGAAAAGAGTGGGATATACCAAAAACAACAAAGAGCAGAATTATTACGATTATATCCCCGGCAATACTCATAATTCCTTGCGGAGTCTGGCAACTGGTATCCTTAGCTGTTCCCTGTATTTGGCAACCGTCCTGCGGGCAATATGAATACCCTTTTCATTCAGCAGTTCGGCGATCTTATCGTCGCTGTGGGGTGCACTCTTGGATTCCGAGTCACAGATTTCTTTTATAAGTTCCTTTATGTGTTTATTGGAAATTTCCTCGCCGTCATCGGTGGACAGGCCCTCGCTGAAGAAATACTTCAATTCGTGGATGCCAACGGGACTCTGTACATATTTTCCGTTTACGACCCTGCTTATGGTGGATATATCCATTCCGATCTCTTCTGCTATGTCCTTATAGATCATGGGGCGCAGGGCCTTCGGGCCGAATTCAAAAAATGCATACTGTTTTTCCACTATCGCGCGCATAATTTTCATCAGTGTTTCGCGGCGCTGCTGTATGGATGCAATAAACCACTTGGCAGATTCGAACTTTTCCCTCAGGAACTTATGGGTTTCCTTCTCACGGTTTGAAATGTTCCTCTTTCTCTTGTTTGAATTAAGCATTTCCAGGTAGGTGCTGCTTATTGTTACTGAGGGGACGTGCCTGTCGTTCAGCGAGATTATAAAATTATCCTCCACCTTTTCGATGATAAAGTCGGGTGTGATCTGGTTTGCCTGGTCGGATTCAATATTCCCTTCGCCCGGCTTGGGGTTAAGTTTATGTATCAGTGTCAGGATTGACTTAAGCGTCTCGGTAGTAAGGTTCATATTCTTCTGGATAGCATCAAAACGCTTGTTGGTGAAGTCATGGAAATAATCTGTAAGCAGTTGTTCTGCCAGGTAAGAGTAATAGGGATCAAATGAAGAATGGCGTATCTGTACGAGCAGGCATTCCTGCAGGTTGCGAGAGGCGATGCCTACCGGATCAAACATCTGGATTTTTTTCAGCAGGCCTTCGGCCGCTTCAAGCGGGATCTCAATATGCTGGAACATATTCAGCTCCTCAAGAATGCTGTTCAGATCGCGTTTTAAGTATCCGTCCTCATCCAGGTTTCCAATGATCTCCTCCCCAAGCACGTAGAGATCATCACTCAGGTCCAGCAGAAAAAGCTGTCTTGTCAGGTGTTCGTTAAGTGATTCCCTGAGCGGGGCAATTGGCTGTGTCCTTTCCTCATCGCCCGCACCGTTAATGTGGTCATTATCCACGTCGGCATCATTCATAAAATCTTCCAGCTCGAACTCATCATCGCTGTTGTCAGCCATTTCCTCTTCGCCATCTTCCGAATCCGTGGTTTCCGGCGTTTCATCCTGAGGCTTCTCGTCCTCCTGGTTCGTATCGAGCTCGTATTCATCCAGCAGGGTTTCTTCAAGAATTGGATTCAGTTCGAGTTCAGTCTTGATCCTCTGTTCGAGCGAAAGTGTATTCAACTGCAGCAGTTTCTGGTATTGGATCTGCTGGGGGGAAAGCTTCTGCAGCTGTGAAAGTTTTTGATTTAGGGATAACATCCTACCTCCTGACGATACTTAAATTTTTAAACCACTCTGAACCATAAAGCCTAAGCAGCGAGTCTTTGCAGAAATTTGCAACCGTAACGTTTAATTTCGCACCGTTTTCCAGAGCGGGTTCGCATTCATGAATCCTTTCGTATCTTAGCACATCGCCCCCGAATCTGGAAACCCGGATGGGAAAAAGATGGCAGGATATTGGTTTAATGAAACCGACTTTTCCGTCTTTATAAGCTTTTTCTATTGCACACTTTGCAATGTCACCTTCAAAATAAACAAAAACGCAGGCACGGTCATTTATGCTTCTTGTTAAAAGTTCACCGTCTTTTTCCTCCCAGAAGCCCTTCTTTTCAATGGCCCTCCTGTGTTTTTCCGGCAGGTATTCCACCACAATGGGCAGAATCTTATCTATTTCCTCAATTTCTTCCTTTTTTAACGGAGCACCGAACTGGCTTTCCATTGTACAGCAAGCACCCTTACATTTATTCAAATCGCACGCAAAACGGGTCTCTACGACCTCCTTGCGAACTAAAATATCATCAATCTGTATAACATTATCTAAATACATGCACCTTCATCATATAAAATTTCTGGAATAATTTTTGTTAAAAATAATAATAATAAAAATAATTGGAAAGAATAATAATAAGCTCTTTTTTTATTTTCAATTGATTTGAAGGGTAGAAATTATTTACTTTTCGCTCCCGGTTTCTGTATTCTGTGCAAATGATTTCGTAAATTCAAACCAACAACTTGCATTAAATCATTTATGGGCAATTTTTTCGCCAGATATAAACTTTACACTAAAGTTATAATCCTTGCTGTAGCGCTGGGGACCGTAGCCTTTGTGGCTGATTTCCCTGGTTTTATAAATCAGAAGGTGGAAAACGGGTTCCATAGCCTCTACGGGCAGAAGATGCCGGATTCCTCAATTGTCATCATTGAGATAAATCAGAATGACATTGATAAGCTGGGTCCCTGGCCGCTTAAGAGGAGCTATTACGCGCTGCTTATCAATAAGCTTACCTCCCTTGGTGTAAAGGAAATTGGCCTGGAGGTCTTTCTTTCAGAAAAACTAGCCTCGCAGGCAGTTTATAATGACCTCTTGAATAATGAAATAGACAGGTCGGGCAGGGTCGTTCTGGCTTCAGTTGCCGAAGACTTCCCGGACAAGCAGGGTCCGGGCAGCCTAATGCTGCCTGAGCCCAAAAAAAGCCTGCCCGGACTGGCAACGGGCCACGTTAATTATATAGATAACTACGGTATTTATATTCCCCTCAGGATCACCCCGGATGGCACTATTGAAAAGGCATTTGCCCTGGTATTAGCGCAAAAGAACGGACTAAAGGAAAGTTTACGGGATAGAATAAAGCTTAATATTTTCTCTTCGTGGAAAAACTTCCGTAATTACACGCTCCTTCAGTTTTTCGCGCTGTTGGAGAATGATAGCCCTGAGTTGAAATACTTCAGGAATAAGACGGTAATCATTGGCGTCAGCCATCCGCAGATATCGCAGGTGATCTCAACTAATTTTGACAAAGAAATGCCCGGACTGGCACTTCATGCCTTTGCACTCGATAACCTGCTTAATAACAGGATGATTAATACAAAATATGACCTGTTTTCATCCATTTTCTTTGCCGCACTACTGCTTGGGCTGATATTTGTAAGGGTAAAAACAGAACCTTTTTACCGTTATCTTATCCTGTTCCTGGCCTTTGCCCTTTTTAGCTTTTTATTGTTTAATCTGTTTAACACAGAGCTGAATTATGCTTCATTTCTGGTGCCCTTCTTCTTCCTGACGCTGTTTGAGTTTTATCTATCGGTCCTTCAGCGGAGGACATATCTTAATGGGGTGCTCACGGAAACCGGGAAACTGAAGCAGCTGCTGGAGAAAAAAGAGTCCGAGCTCAGGCACCTTCAGAAGGAACTGGATATGCACGGCGAGCAGTCAGAGCAGAATATAATAGAAAAGATAACCGAACTGAAAAATGAAATTGGGGATCTGAGACAGAAGCAAAATGATACAGTTTCCGGTCCCTCTGCCTTGGAGGAGTCAAAGGCGGAAAATTTCTACGGTATAATTTATAAGAGCAGGGTAATGGCTTCGGTGGTGGATTTAATAAAAAAAGTAGCCCCCGAAGAGGCAACAGTCCTGATACTAGGAGAAAGCGGCACCGGAAAAGAGCTTGCTGCACGCGCAATTCATGAGCTCAACTGGAGGAGGGGTAACAGTTTTGTTGCTGTCAACTGTGCTGCCCTTTCCGAAACTTTACTTGAAAGCGAGCTATTCGGGCACGTAAAAGGGGCTTTTACAAATGCGATATCCGACAAAACCGGCCGCTTTGAGGCAGCCGATAAGGGCACAATATTCCTGGATGAAATAGGGGAGACCTCAGAAAACTTCCAGGTTAAACTGCTGAGGGTTCTTCAGACCGGTGAATTTGAGAAGGTGGGCTCATCAAAAACTCAAAAGGCAGACGTAAGGGTAATTGCAGCAACCAACAGGGAGCTTGAGAGGCTGGTAAAAGAGGGGAAATTCAGGGAGGACCTTTATTACCGCCTGAATGTGATTACAGTTAAACTGCCGCCATTAAAAGAGCGCAGGGAAGATATTGCGTTAATTGCGGGATACCTGCTGAATTCCGGTAACGAAAAAATGGAGCTTTCACTTGCAGCACTGGAACAGCTGAATAAATATGAATGGAAGGGTAACGTGCGCGAACTGGAGTCGGTATTAAAGCGGGCCGTCATCTTTGCCAGGGCCGCAGGCAGGAAGATTGTCAAGCTAAGTGACCTGCCCAATGAAATTGTGGGTAAGGACAGAGCGGGCATGGAAACCCTGATACTGGAATCCCTCAGGGAAAAGAAATTCTCCCACTCCTCCATCAATGAAACGGCCAGTGAACTGGGTGACGTAAGCCGGACTATCATTTCGGAAAACTTCAGGGGTATGCTCCTCAGGGCATATTATAATGCAGGCTACGACGTTGAAAAGGCCGCAGCCAATATCTCGGGAACTGATGACGTTCAGGTCATAGAAAAGGTAAAGTCAAAGCTGCTTACCTTCCTTAAAAACATTGAGGTGGACGTTAATCCCCTTAAAGTCCAGGGCTTTGAGGTGGTAAAAAACAGGCTTAGCTCAAAATACAAGAATCTGCCGCAGAAATATCATTTCTACCTGGATGAGATAATTAAAAAGATTCTGGGCACCGGGACTCTCTAGGTCCTGGGATTATCCCTGAAAGAAGAAATATAGTTGGATGTAAACTCAGACAGCACTAGTTTGCCGCTGATTTCAGCGCGCGTTTCAAGCAGCATATCCCAGTGTCCCGTACCTTCCCAGAGGACTGACTTTAGTTCAGCCATTGCATCGGGGTTTGTTCTTGATAGCCTGGCCGCAAGTTCGAGGACCGCCTTGTCGAGTTCCTCTGTTTCCTGAAATACGTCTGTAAAAAGGCCATGGTTTTCGGCCCATGAGGCGCTCCGCCAGTTCGTGTCAATTGCAAGTGCACCGAAGGCACCCGGCCCGATTTTTCTTTCAATTACGGGTCCTACCACAAAAGGACCGATACCCAGCTCCAGTTCACTCAGTTTTACGGAAGCCGTATTGAGCGCCAGTGCATAATCGGAAGCCGCAATGATGCCTACGCCTCCGCCGACTGCCTTGCCCTGTACGCGCGATATTATAAACTTGGGACAGTTTTTCATGGCTATTATGAGCCGGGCAAAACCCATAAAGAACTCCTTACCTTGCTCGTAGCTGTTAATGTTAAGGAGCTCCGAAAAAGAGGCTCCGCCGCAGAATGCTTTTTCGCCCTTGCTCGAGATAATTATGACGCGGGTTTCCCTGTTTGCGGCCAGACTGTTTATGTCATCTGCAAGGCTCTTCAGCAGCGCTCCGGGTAAGGAATTACCCTTGGGGTGAGAAAAAGTTATTACTGCAATATTGCTGTTGATCTTGACCGATACTTCTCCCGACTCTTCCATATTTATACTCTCTTTCTATATATGTCTTCAGGTTTATTACTCTTGCCTAAACAATATCAGAATCTATAAAAGGTAAAGATGGTCAGTAAACGGTTTACTGCGGAGTCCCGGAATGTTTAAGCCACGATCTCAATCAGTTCTTTCATATCAGAGATCAGGAAGTCGGGATTTTCTTTCTGCAGTTGTTCTTTTTCCCTGTAGCCGAAAGTTACACCGCATGTCAGTGCCCCGGCATTTTTCCCGCACTGTATGTCGAGTTCGGAATCACCAACCATCAATGTCTGCCCGGGGGCAATGCCGGTTTGCTCGCATATCCTCAGCAGTGCATCCGGAGCCGGCTTTATGGCCATGCCGTTTCTTCTGCCCATTATTATGAAAAAATAATCTTTAAGGCTGAAATGTTCAAGTATCTTTTCGGCCTGGTCCTGCGCCTTCGTGGTCAGGAGCGACGTATAAAGGCTTTTATTCTTCAGGTGGTCGAGCGTATCCAGGACGTTGGGATAGATTACCGATTCGTTTATAAAATCAAAATAAAGCGATTTATATTTGTCAATAAAGTTTTCAAGGTCAGGCACCGAAATATTGAAATCATCGAATATGTCCTTGAAGTGATATCCTATCTTCTTATTGAACTCTTCTTCCGGCAGGTCAGCCGCAATATTGAATTCCTGAAAGGTTTTAAGCGTACACTTGTAAATCGTGGAACTTGAACTCATCAGGGTGCCGTCAAGATCGAAAACAACGCTTTTAATTGTTTGCAGGTTTTTCATGCTCATCCGAAATTATTCTCATAAAATTTAAATATACTATTATGTTTGCAAGGAAGAAACAATCTTGCAAAAATATCTATTTATATTTAAGTTTAGTGTTTAATTTGGCCCAGGGATAAAGAATTTTCAATTATAAGATAAAAACATATAAAATTTCCATAGGAGTATTAAGATGCCCGTTGTAGATTACAAAAAATATTGCGAAATGCTTGACAATGCAAAGAAGAATAAGTTTGCCTATCCTGCAATTAACGTTACTTCTGAAGCCACGGCTAATGCCGTTTTAGCAGCTTTTGCTGAAATGAAAAGTGATGGTATTATACAGGTTTCCACCGGCGGCGGTGAATTCGCCTCTGGTACGGCCTTGAAGGACTCGGTTATCGGTGCTATTTCAATTGCACAGCACGTTCACCTGGTAGCAGAACGCTACGACATAAACGTTGCATTGCATACTGACCACTGCCCCCCTAAAAAGGTTGATACTTTCTTAAAGCCGCTGATCGAAGAATCACGCAAGAGAGTGGCAGCAGGCCTGAAGCCTTTGTTTAACTCACACATGTTTGACGGAAGCGAGCTGCCGTTAAAGGAGAACATGGATGTTGCAGTTGCACTTTTGAAGGACTGCGCCGAGCTGGGAATCATTCTCGAAGTTGAAGCCGGTGTAGTAGGCGGAGAAGAGGATGGAGTTAATAACGAAGGTACTCCTGCCGAAAAACTTTATACCACACCAGAGGACATGGTGGAAGTATACAGAAGGCTTTCTGAAGTAAAGAACGGAAGGTTTATGTTTGCCGCAACATTCGGCAACGTACACGGTGTTTACAAACCAGGTAACGTAAAACTGCGCCCGGTCATTCTGAAGAACGGACAGGAAGCTACAATGGCCAAGTTCGGAAAGGACGCTTCTTTTGACCTGGTATTCCATGGCGGCAGCGGTTCTTCACTCGAAGAGATCAGGGAAACACTTGAGTACGGAGTAGTTAAAATGAATGTTGATACCGATACACAGTATGCATTTACGCGTCCACTGGTCGATCACTTCTTCAAAAATTATGACGGTGTGCTCAAGGTAGAAGGTGAGGTTGGCAACAAAAAGCTCTATGATCCACGCACTTACCTTAAAAAAGCTGAGACTTCAATGAAGGAAAGAGTAATGCAGGCCGTTAAGGACCTTTGTGGTGAAGGCACTACTTTAGGCAGATAATTTTACTGTAAAATTTATCGCGGACACAGTTATATTGGAAAATATAACTGTGTCTTTTTATTTTAAAGCCCTGGTGTATGAAACACATAAATGCGGGCAGCATATATCAGGATACTTGTCAGATTATAATTTACAGGTTACCTTATTATATTATGGATTGGCTGTTAAAAATACCTATTTCCCACCGTGGACTGCATGATAATATCTCAGTACCGGAAAACTCCCTGGCCGCCTTCAAAGCCAGCATGGCTGAGGGCTACCCTATTGAACTGGACGTAAGGCTTCTGGCCGACGGGCACCTTGCGGTTTTTCATGACCTGTATCTATCCAGGATGACCAGTCAGAAGGGCTCCGTCCTTAAAAAGAATTCCAGGGAGGTTAGACGCATGCGGCTCCTCGACACAAATGAAACTATACCTCTTCTCTCAGAGGTACTTGAGCTGGTTAACGGGAGGGTGCCGCTGCTGATCGAAGTAAAAAACAGGAAACAGGTGGGGATTCTTGAAAGCCGCCTCCTTCACATGTTAAAAGGCTACAAGGGGGAATATGCCATCGAATCTTTCAACCCTCTTTCAGTAAAGTGGTTCAGGAACTATGCTCCTCAAATCATAAGGGGCCAGCTTTCTGGAGCCTTTGGGAGCATCAGATCCGCGGGCAGAAGGGCTCTTCTAAGGGGGTATTTCTTTTCGCGCCTGAGCCGGCCTGATTTTATAGCCTACGACATTAAATACCTGCCGGCAAGGCGGGTCAATAACTTCCGCCTGAGGGGGATTCCTGTAATTGGTTATACTGCAAAATCCAGGCGGGAGTTTGAACTTGCCGGAAAATACTGCGACAATGTAATCTTTGAGGGATTTCTGCCTTAATTGTCCGGTTATCAGGGCGTACCGGCGGCTGCCCCTGGCCCCGGAATTATTATTTCTGCTATGAGACTATCCGCATTTTTTATAATTTTAGACCATTCATTAAATAATTTTCCATTTAACTAACTAAGGAGCTGCCAATGATTCCAAAAAGTCTGTCGTGGAAACCTTTCAGGTTTACCTTGCATATTTTACTGATGTTTCTGATAGTCTCATCTATTCTGCAAAATATACCGGCCCAGAGCATTAAGAGCTCTGTGGGGCATCCTGCCTGGAGCCGCAACAAGATGATCTATGAGGTAAATGTAAGGCAGCATACAAAAAGCGGAAAGTTCAGGGATCTTGAAAAAGAATTGCCTAAAATTAAGAATATGGGAGTAGGAATTCTCTGGCTGATGCCCGTAAACCCAATAGGTGAAAAGAACAGGAAGGGATCGCTGGGCAGCTACTATGCCGTAAAGGATTATATGGCTGTTAACCCTGAATTCGGTACCATGAGGGATTTTAAATCGCTCGTAAACAGGGCACACAAGCTCGGTATGCACGTAATTATTGACTGGGTTGCCAATCATACCTCGTGGGACAACGTTCTTACAAAAACGCACCCGGAATTTTATAAGAAAGATTCCCTGGGTAATTTTGTGCCGCCGGTAGCTGACTGGACAGACGTCATTAAGCTGGATTATGATAATAAGGCTCTCTGGAAATATATGACAGATGCCCTGAAGTTCTGGGTTAAAGAGGGAGGAATAGACGGTTTCAGGTGCGACGTGGCAGGCATGGTGCCCCTGGAATACTGGAACCAGGCCCGCCAGGAACTCGATAAAATCAGGCCTGTCTTTATGCTGGCTGAATGGGAGGCTCCCGAAGCACATGAAAAGGCATTTGATATGACATATGGCTGGGATTTGCACCAGCTTATGAACAATATTGCAAAGGGTACGAGGAATGCCTCTGAAATAAATACATACCTACAGAGGCAGGACAGCCTTTATCCGGCTGATGCCTACAGGATGTATTTTACAACAAACCACGATGAAAATTCATGGAACGGGACTGAATTCGAGCGCATGGGACAGGGTGTCGAGGCGTTTTCAGTGCTTACATTTACGCTGAAAAACAGTATGCCTCTTTTATACAGCGGACAGGAGGCTGGCCTGAATAAAAGACTCTCATTCTTTGAAAAAGATACTATTGACTGGAAGGATTCAAAACTGAGAGGCTTTTATACGGCATTGATACAACTGAAGCTGAAGAATAAGACGCTGCTGAATGGTTCGGAAGGAGGGGCAATGAAGCTTGTTTCTCCTGTGGATGAAAAATCTGTTTACTCATTCGTAAGAGAAAATGGAAAGGATAAAATACTGGTTGTGCTTAACCTCTCGGATAAGGAAAAAAATATTGTACTGAGCGGTGATATAATAAAAGGAAAGTATACTGAATTGTTCTCCAAAGAAAAGAAAACATTCTCTCTAAAGGAGAACGTGAAGCTAGGACCCTGGGGCTATAAGGTCTTTGTAAGATAATAATACAAGCACTCAGATAGATGGAGAACTAATATTTTGAATAAAACTCTTCTTCGGGCGGAGCCCAGGCTTTGCCCGGACAAGAGTCTGAGAGCTTATGCATTGCCTTCGTTTTGCCCGCAGAAGAACACAACCAGATTGCTTTCGGGAAAGTGCACAATGGCGCTGTACTTAAAGATTTCGGTCATTGCAGCCACTTCAGATAAATTCCTCTTTATCCTTTCAATTGCTTCTTCATCCGAATAAATGTTGTCAAAAGCCACGAGCCTTTTATTTTCGGCGTGTGGCACTTCCTTCCAGCTCCTGCAGGAAAGCTCCTGATAAAAATTCTTTTTCTGCCTGGGGGTAGGCTCACCCAGAAGATCGATATTTAATATGGCTTGAATGTTCATCATTCTATTCCTCGGTAATTTGATCCTTACCTTTGTACCCTAAGTATGTGTTGTTTTGACTCTGTTGCTTTATTTAGTTATTTCAGTCCCGGGTTTTCGTAACCTTAGCGTCCGAGCTGATTCTCCAGGTCCCTTAAAATTTCATTTCTTATTCTTGGAGAAGGCAGTCTGCTGCAGACCTCCTGAATTGTTTTTTCAACGTTATATTCCTTGAAATGAGGGAATTCCCTCATTATAAGGTGTTTCAGATAACTGGTTTCCCAACCCTCATCGCAGGGGAAGTACTTCGCATTAAGTCCAGCGAGTTTTTTCCCGATTCTTTCCCAGCCCATAGCTTTTTCCCACAAATAAGTCATTATTAGTTTACCATACTTTCAGCAATCGTCAGTTTAATTGTCTTGAGAAGGTACTCAAGTATATTCTGGTATTTGGATTCGTAGGTTTCCCTGTTCATGTTATTGATATAATTATCCAGATACTTATGCAGCCCGCGGCATGTGCCGCCATCCTTTATGTCGGTTGCCATATCCTTTATTACCGCCTTAAGGAGACCCGTTTCCTGCACGTCCAGCTTATTCTTCCGCAGGTAGGATTTTTCCAGCTTGGCTGTGGATTTTTTTACTGCAAAGCTAACCATGTCGTTTATATTTATCATGTCATCAATCTCAAAGCCGGAATTCGATATTACGTTCATGCTGCTGATGAAGTATTCATTCTCTTTAAGTGACTTTAATCTTCTCACTAGCATATTAACAGGAACGGCCGGGAAAAAGTCGGTTTCGGCTTCCAGGTAAGAAATAATATCCAGCAGCATTGTATTCCTGTCAGAGAAAAGATAAGAGGGAAGAGAGCAGAAGTTATCCTCATCTACAGATCTCTGGTTTGTCCTTGGGGTTCCGGGCCTGACCAGTAGTATGCTTCCATTGCGGGTTATTTTATCGAGACCCGATTTTTTGCCAAGGCGCAGGACAAAATTCAGCAGACGGCTGAACAAGGGATCGGAATTTCTTAAATATGAATAGAAATATTGTTCGATCCTGCTTTCAATCAGCTTGTTAAGGAATTCAATGGCTTCAGTTTGCGAACTGATAGGAGAATCCCAGTTTTTATAGGCGACTTTGATTGCATATTCACTGCTTTCATCGGCAGTAAAAAGGGGAGTAACGGCCCGGATGGCAAAATCCCTAAAACTAAACTCCCCGTCACAAAACAGGGCCGACATTTTCCACTTTTTTTTCATCACGATTACGTATGCAATATCACAGCAATACTTTGCAAGACAGTTGAGCTCATTTGCTGAGAGTTTATTATTTTCCAGAAGCTGAAGCGTTCTAAATATTGATTGAGTCTGTGTTCCTTTCATATTTCCCGGCTGCCATTTTTACATATTAAATTGTTTTCTGTTATACTGTCTTTCCGAAAAAAAACTGCTCAAGACGAGGATAAATATATATTACTGTTTTTTAAAAAGAATCAGTATAGCAGCACATGCCGGAAAATAAGATACTTACTACTTATTTAAAAAATGACTCAATATGATGCATTTTTGAGAAAATTTACTTAAAATTTAAAGTGAAAATGGGAAAAATTAAAATATTTTAGGGGAAAAGTGGCAAAAAAGTGCGATTTCAGGCTAAAAACGCGTATCAGTATACCTTCACGTGCCATATCAGTATAAGTACTGATTCTTTTTAAATTTTTCGTATGTATATTGGCCTGATTCAAAAATAAAATTGTCAAAAAGTAAAAATAATTTCATTATTTAATAAATTCCTGATTGAGAATAGTGTTGCATATATGCCTGCTTATGGAGCAAATCCATAGAATTAACTTTATGGTTTTCAGTTTAGGAAATTCTATTATAATTCCCCTGCTGATAATTGCATCTGCGGGGCTCGTCTATATATTCCACAAGCTGGTTTTTTACCCAAACGAAAAAAAACTTCTCAATGAAGTGAGGGAGCAGGAGCTGAAAAAGGCGCGCCTTACGGCCCTGTTTGCCGAGCTGGATCCGGAACCGGTAATAAGAATAGATTCCGAAGGCAATATAATCAGCTCAAATGAAGCTTCAGCTGCATTGGCACCCAGGGAATTGCTG
>JBLMZM010000236.1:0-55174 GCA_050258815.1 Ignavibacteriales bacterium | reverse complement strand
GTCTTTTTTCTGGCACGTGACCACGTACAAAATTCCAGCGTAATTATACATGGGAAATTAAAGGAGAACCAGCAGAGATAACTTAAAAAATAGTAGGGAAGGTGAGGCGACACCTTCCCGGGTGTAAATAGTTTTCAGGCTGCTCACCTGTCGGGGCATATTTATGCCCGCATTATTTACTCCGGTAATATAATTATTTGCCTGGCAAAACAAAACTAGGAGATTATTATGTCAGTATTAACAAAACTGGCAGTACTGCTCTTATTATTAGTCGTGCTGCCATGCCAAACCCGGTCACAAAAAATTCAGTTCACGTATCTGCAAGAAGGTGCTGTTATCTACAATGATAATACTTATAATTTTGATGCAAGGTCTCTTTTACTATCCACAACTTTTAGCTTTCAATTATCTCCCTGGAATCTTATGGGATTGCATTTCTTTGTATTAAATGCAGATGGCGTTACTTATTCAACACGCGGCGGGGGAACCATTCCGGAATACATATCTGTTACACCTGGTGCACATAAATGGACAATTGAATTACACGAAGGAGTAGATATGTATTTTAATAAAACTAAGGAATATCCGGTCAATTTTACTGTCCTATTCTCTATGTATGTAGTAAATAATTTCAGATCCGGAATTGTAGAAGTTGATGGTGAAACGCAAAACAGCGGATACTTATTACACAAAGTACCGGATGATGAATTTAGCGTTGGAGCAATTAATCAGGAATATAATGGATATCAAATGGTATGGAAAAATGGCGGAGCAGAGCCAAGTAAATGGAAGATAAAAAAAACTGGTTTGACTGAATATCAAATATACTATGCAACAAGTAGAGAATATACTCATACTGTAGAATCCGATGATAATCACGCCGAGATTATTGCAGATATGAGAAGGATCTGCAATGTGAATGTCCAGACCAATTTTTCTAATATGACCAATATTGGAAAGATAGTGGTAAATGGAATGGAATACAATTCACCCGCGCAGAATTTTGTCATTACTGAAGGAGACGGACTTAGTATGACCGCAACTGATCAGGAATACCTGGATGTGGAGTACGCCTTCAATCACTGGGAGGACGGCTCAACGAACCGCACGAGGACAGTATATCCGAACTCGCACTGCACATATACGGCCTACTATACAGGAGTACCAGTATTCAGGACTCTCAGGCTTAATGTTACACAGATGCAAAATGAACCACTTCAGCTTAGCTGGTCCGATCACCCCAATCCCGGAATAACTGAATACCACATTTGGCGAAAATATAAGGATGTTTCCAGATCTGTACGTGTAGGTCCTGCCCAGATTGGCACCGTTCCCAGAGGCTCAACTACCTTTACCGATTGGGATTGTATTTACACGGGCAGTCAGCTTTCTGATCTGGTATTTTATGACATAAGGCCCTATAGTTCGTATGACATGATCGAAAGCGCTGAAACATGGAACGGACCCTACGGAGCCGAAGTGGAATTGTATAAACGTCAGCCTGGAGGCGACTCATTGAATGCACAAATACCGGCAGATAAGGAAACAAGCTATTCACTGAATAACTATCCGAATCCATTTAACCCATCCACCAGGGTCAGGTATTCAATAAAAGAAAGCGGTTTTGTTTCGCTGAAGGTTTACGACATTCTGGGCAATCTGGTTAAAGAGCTGGTAAATGAGTACAAGCCGGCGGGTAATTATTCCGTTAGCTTTGACGGCAGCAGCCTTCCGAGCGGTATTTACATAAGCAGTATAAGGTCGGGCAGTTACACAGAAACTAAAAAAATGTTATTGATTAAATAGTTAAAACTTAAAAGGCTGTCTTCTTAAAAAAAGAAAAGACAGCCTTTTGAAATTTTACTGAGCCATTTCCTTTTGCCTGCCTTTATGCAGGAGGAGCGACCACACAAAACCACCGCACACCTTTGCCAGAAACTGTCCCAGTATCACCCACGGCATGATTGAACCAAAGGCCAGGGTAGGGAACAGGAATGAATCCATGAGCGAACCGGCAAGGTTCGACCCGTTGGATTTCACAAGAAATGACTTATGAAACAGTTTCGAATACGTAAAGGCGTCAGCAAAAGCAGCCACGGCAAACGATATTACGCTTGCAAGTGCGATGTGGCCCGCATTACGGTTGATCGCATATGTTACTACTGAACCTGCGGCAATAAGAAGAAACATCTTAAGCCAGAGATGGTTTCCCATCCATTTATCGTGCAGCTTGTCGCGCAGCGTAAGATCCAGTCCGATAAGAAAGAACGCATTTATGGGTGTGGCTATGGGCCCGAACCAGAGAACGGTCATATTCGCTAAAACGATTGCACACAAATAAGCTAATATTGAAAACATGGCACTCTACATTAATTAAAAGAAAAATTAAAACTAACAATTCTGCCGGAGAATAAAAAGAACGAAATCCTGTAATAGTTTTGGATCTATTCGGAATAATGTTTAATTACCCTGATCACGGCTTCATTACAAACCCTGCAGAATGGCTTATTGCCCTTGCTGAACATCAGGCAATCCAGCATGGAACGGTATAATCCTTTTGAAGCGTAACCGGCTCCTTCAAAGGCTCCTACCTGGCCCCAGTACTTACTATGCTGCAGGTACTGGTCGGTCTTATCAGCACTCTGCCTGGAAAGGGTTTCGGCTTCGGCCTGAAGTTTTGCCACCTCCCGCTCCGGGGCTCCTGAGCGCTTCATTGCGGCAATCTTTAAATTTAATTCCCTGCGTACCTTCTGATATCCCAGGTCCATACTGTCATACCCGGCTTTTTCCCAGGGAGTGGGTATTTCGATTCCGGGTGTGATATCCTCTTTCCACTTTAACTTGGAAGGATCCAACAGAGCCGTAATATTAGGTTCCACGGGTTCTGTTCCCTGAGGATAGAATTCATTATATGCAACGTCAGAGGTGTAATACTCATCCGCCAGGCCTGCAAAGGAATGCCCGAACTCGTGCAGGAAGAGATACTCATGCCACTGATTATCAGAAGTAAACGTGCAGTAAAGGTTATAGATTCCGCCCCCGCCATAGCGTGAGTGGTTAACCATAATGTATATTGCGTCATAAGGCACGTTAGAGGCAATATCCCGCATCGATTTATTGTCCTCTGTCAGCAGGTAGCGCTCAGAGCCAAGGGAATAAAACGTGGTATTAAGTGCTGTTTTTTTGAATGAAAGATGATCCGGCTCATCACAGCCGCTTTCTTCAGAGGGCTTAAAAACCCCGTACACGTTGAACTTGTCCTTGTAGCTCTTATAGGGCTCCTTGTTGAAAAATATCCTGGTAAACCTTTTCAGGTCGGCCCTGAACTTAGCCTCTTCCTTTAAGGTGTATCCCTCGGCCAGAATTGCAATGTCCACCTTCACGTGAGGATCCCCGCTTTTTACCTGCTCGATTACCTTGACCGACCTGTCCTTAGGGTTCTCACTGATTATGGTCAGTTCATTAGGATCGATCTCCTGGGAGAAGATTGGGTTCAGCTGATTCTTTCTGTCCCTTACCTCCACCGAAAACCTGACCTTGTTTTTAGGATAGGGAATCAGCGCTGATTCATGATAGGTTCTTTTTATCCCCTTTATGCCCGCCTCACTGGTTTTATATTCACCAAAATAGCTGTCGAATCCCTTTGAATAAATCTGCTTTCCCGAAGCGGCGTCATAAATCCTGAAGTAGTATTTCCCGTTATTGAACTGATCAATGAGGTTTTTCCGGCTTCCCGCCCATATTCCCTGGCGGTATACTTTATCCACCGTAATGAATTCAGTGGACGCATCCCCAATGTGGAAATAATCTATTCTCATCGTCCCGTCAACAAAATAATCATTAAATGAAACCTCGGTCTGCCCACTTAAGAGCAGCGGGACAAAGAAAAACATCAGACAAAATAAATAGTAAAATCTCACGGCTGGTTCTCCTTGAATATTGATTCCATAAAATTAAAGATTTTCCGGAAAAATAGCGCATTAATTCCCCCAAAGGGTGATAAGAAAAAAAACGACAAAAAAATTAAATGTTGGAACTTTATGTGTTGCAACATCCGTTTCATTGTAAAAAAATACTGACAATTGTAAAAATTAAACAGTCGAGAAAGAATAACTACCGTGCGAAGCAGCGGCTTCGCCACATAATATAAGGAAAAGAATGTTAAACGAGACAATAAAGAAGAGATTAAGCCCCAGGGCATTTTCCGGCAAGGCAATCGAAGAGGATGTAATTATCAGTCTGTTTGAAGCAGCCCGCTGGGCGCCCTCGGGAGGCAATGAGCAGCCGTGGAGATTCATTTTTGCCTCAATAAATGATCTGGAAAATTTCAATAAAATTGTTGATACTATGTCAGAGGGCAACAGGGCCTGGGCCCGGAATGCTCCCTTGCTGATCATTGGTATTACAAAGCTGGACAGAGGTATAAGCAAGCAGCTGAATAAATATGCCTATTACGACCTGGCCAGCGCCGTTGCTTATCTTACTATTCAGGCAACCACAGTGGACTTGTTTGTGCATCAGATAGGGGGATTTAATCCCGCGATTATAAGGGAGCAGTTTGAAATTCCGGATAATTATGACCCGGCAATACTGCTGGCCGTAGGATACAGGGGCGATCCGGGGACCTTGCCTGAAAACCTGAGGGTAAGGGAGCTGGCGCCAAGAATAAGAAAACCGCTGGAGGAGCTGGTTTTTTCCGGGAAATTCGGTATAATAAATAAAAACGTTTCTGACGAAACGCTTAAATAAAGGATTCAGAATATGAAGACAACAATACAAAGATCAGAGGACAGGGGAGTTGCTGAATTCGGGTGGCTCCATAGCAGGCACAGTTTCAGTTTCGGAGACTATTATAACCCTGAAAAAATGGGGTTCGGGCTTTTAAGAGTCCTTAATGATGACATTGTAGAGGCGGGCCAGGGTTTCGGCACCCATCCGCATAATAACATGGAGATCATATCCATCGTCTTAAAAGGAGAGCTCGCGCACAAAGACAGCATGGGTACCGGTTCTGTTATAAAGGAAAATGAAGTACAGGTAATGTCGGCCGGCACCGGTGTTACGCACTCTGAGTATAATCCGCTGCAGACAGAAAAGATTAATTTTCTGCAGTTGTGGATTTTTCCCCAAAAAAGAAATGTCAAGCCCCGTTATGCCCAGAAGCTATTTCCCGCAGAAGAGAGGGTAAACAGGCTGCAGACAGTGGTATCAGGTGATGAATCAGATGGTTCCCTTTACATCTATCAGGATGCATCGCTGCTGCGGGGAAGCCTGGAAAAGGGAAAAACTCTGACATACACTCCGAAGGATCAGAACAGGGGGGTATATATATTTCTTATTGAAGGAAGCGTTGGAATAGACAACAACGAACTTTACAGAAGGGATTCCATTGGCATTGAAGGCGCCGAAGATATAAAAATTACTTCACAAATGGATTCAGACATACTTGTTATTGACGTTCCCATGGATAACTCAGGGTTCTGATTTTTTAGCATAAATATTATACGTAAGAGTAAATTTGAACAGAGGGTAAAATCCAAATCGGGGAAAACCATGCAATTAGAAGAAGAAATAGCTCAAAAACATTTTATTAATCCTTATCATAAGGCGGTTGTAAATATTATTTATACCAATAACTGGATTACCGCCTTCCAGAACAATCTGCTAAAACCATATATGGTAACAGTGCAGCAGTATAATATACTGCGCATACTGCGCGGGCAGCACCCCAAACCGGCTACAATAAAGCAGATCAAGGAGCGCATGCTCGATAAGATGTCGGATGCTTCACGCCTTGTGGAAAAGCTCAGGCTGAAGGGGCTGGTTGTCAGGAATATATGTTCTTCAGACAGACGGAACGTGGACGTGCTGATAACGCAGCAGGGCCTGAATCTGCTCACCGAAACCGACAGGCATCAGCTGGAGATGGAAAAATTTATGTCCAAACTCAGGCCAGAAGAAATAGAAGAATTAAACTATCTGCTGAACAAGCTGCGCAGCTAGTTTAATGGCAGTTATAAGTAACAGTGTACCGCAAAAAACACACGGCAGCGGTACAAAAAAATGGTGAGATGTTTTATATTACTTTTTTGTATTTTGTACCACTGATTTTCAAAAAAAATTAAAACGGAGAATAGATGAAACGCTCTTTAATAGTTCTGCTTGCACTGACAATTCTTGGCCTTGCTGCCTGCAATAAAAAGGAAGAAACAAAACCCGTTTCTGCCGAAGGTACTCATACGGGTAAAGTACTCGAAAAAATGAATGCTTCAAACTATACTTATCTTCTGCTTGAAGAAAATGGTGCCCAGTACTGGGCTGCCGTACCCCAGATGCAGATTGAGAAAGGGGAAACCGTACAGTTTTCAAAAAGTATGGAAATGAAAAATTTCCACAGCGAAAGCCTGAACCGTACATTTGAATCCATATTGTTCGTTTCCGATGTACAGAAAAACGGTGAGACGGCTCAGCCAACCATGGCTCCGCACCCGCAGGTAATTGCAAAACAGGAGAAAGTTGCCATTGAACCATTAAAAGGCGGCATGACCGTAGCTGAAATACTTCTGCAGAAAGAATCACTTGCAGGAAAAAATGTCTCCATTCGCGGCAAGGTGACTAAATTCAACCCTGGCATAATGGGCAGAAACTGGATCCACCTCCAGGATGGTACCAGCACAGCCGGAAATTATGACCTTATGGTAACCAGCAATGATATGGTGCAGGTTGGCGATATCATTGTAGTAAATGGAAAGATAGCAGTAAACAGGGATTTCGGAAACGGTTATTCCTACCCCGTAATGCTTGAAGAGGCAAAAGTAAAAAAATAAACTGAAATAGGTTTATTTTGATAGAAGTTTAACCGGCAGTCAACGGTGTCCTGATCTTTAATTATCCGGACACCGGAGGCTGGTCTTCAGCATTGGGAAGTGTAAAAATAAAGCGGCTGCCTTTACCGGCCTGGCTTTCCACCCATATACGTCCTCCATTCATTTCAACGAATTCCTTGCACAATACGAGTCCCAGTCCCGTGCCTTTTTCCCTGTCTGTCCCTTCTCTTGTAAGGTTTTCATCAATCCTGAACATTCTCTCAAGATCTTCTTTCTCGATGCCTATGCCCGTATCGGCGACTTCAATTTCCAGGAATTTATCCTGACTCCTTACTGAAACAGTAATACTTCCGCCCGGCATCGTAAATTTTATTGCATTTGACATGAGATTGCGGATTATGCTGTCCACCATATCCTTGTCTGCATATACTGAATAATTTCTGTCCAGCCGGCATTTGATCTCAATTTCCTTTCTCTTCGCGTTTACCAGATAGATATTAAGTATCTCATCAATAAGATAGTTGAAGCTAAAGGTAACAGGAGAGAATTCCATTTTCCCGGTGTGTATTCTTGACCACTGCAGAAGATTTTCAATAAGTTTAAGCAGACTGTTCAGCGATTTATATATCCTGTAGGAAAAGTCCCTTACTTCCTCGGGTTCAAGCTCTTCAATATGCTTATACATATACTCCGAAAAGCCGAGCAGGGCTGAAAATGGGCTCCTCAGGTCGTGTGCTACAATTGAGAAGAACTTATCCTTGCTTGCATTCAGCTCCTTGAGCTTCTGATTCAGGCCGGACAGTTCCTTTGCATTATTTTCCAGCTCGAGCTGGTTTTTCTGCAGTTCCTCAACATAGCTCTGAATTTGTTCTGCGGCTTTCTTGCGCTCGGAAATATCGAGCACAACGGTCAGCAGGGAGGTTTCGCCTTCAACATTAATCCTGGTTGCAGAAACTAATCCTGTTGAAATCTGTCCCGATTTCAGCCTGAAATTCATCTCAAGGTTGCGCACCTCGCCATATTTTTCCACATCCCGGGTCAGCTTCCTTCTGTCGTTCGCGCTTAAAAACAGTTCAAGCTCCGTAGTTTCCTTTCCAATAACCTCCTGGCGGCTGTATCCGGTGATATTCTGAAAGGCATCATTTACATCCTGAATTTTTCCATCTTTAAATGAACTGATAAGTATGGCAGAAGGTGATTCCCTGAAAATAGTAGAAAGGCGCTGTTCGGAGTCCCTGAGCGCAGTTTCAATCTGCTTGCGTCTGGATATATCCTCCACCACGGAGATAAAGTATGCGGGCCTGCCTGTTTCATCCCGGACGAGTGAGCGGGTAAGCTGACACCAGACAGACAATCCATCCTTGCGCAGGTAGCGCTTTTCCATGGAATAGGTATTGATCTCTCCTGCCATTAATTGATCGATTAGGTGCAGGTCCTCCGGCAGGTCATCCGGATAAGTGAGATCCCTAAAGGTCAGACCCAGCATTTCTTCTTCCGAATAGCCCAGTATATCACATAATTTTCTGTTGACCCGGAGCCAGTGCCCGTCGATGGATAGGTGTGCAATACCAACGGCTGCCTGGTCAAATGTGGAGCGGAAACGCAGTTCACTTTCACGCAGGGCCCTTTCAGACTCCCTGCGCGCTGTAATATCCATTATGGTGCCGAATATTCTCGTAACAACGCCCTCGCTGTTTGTAATCGGCTCGCCGACGCTATGGATGTATTTAATCTTATTATCCGGAGTAATTATCCTGTACTCCATATCCAGAAATAGTTTTTCTCTTGTTGAAGTTTTTATTTCCCGGATCAGGTTTTCCCTGTCTTCGGGGTGAACTAACTGGTTTATGTATTCCTCCATTGTGGGCACGGCTTTGCTCATATCCCAGCCCAGTATCCTGTAGGTTTCCTGTGACCAGATATTCCTGTCCTCCAGAAGATCCAGCATATAGCTGCCCAGGTGGGCGAGTCTCTGTGCTTCAGCCAGGTTGGCTTCACTGCGGCGGAGTTTCTCCTCTATTCTTTTTCTTTCTATGGCATAGCGGAGGGAATGAATGAGCAGGGCGCTGTTTATCTGGGATTTTAAAAGATAGTCCTGTGCTCCTGATTGCACGGCCTTAACACCCAGCTCCTCGTCCTCCTGTCCGGTCATGATTACTACAGGTATGGAATTTCCCGCCGAGTGGATCCTGTTGAGCGTCTCCAGCCCCATACTGTCCGGTAGTCCCAGATCCAGGAGTATGATGTCAAACTTCTTCTTGCGCAAAGTCTCAATTCCGGTCGAGAGTTCAGGTGCGTGTTCCAGATGACAACGTATGATACTGACCTCTTTGAGCATCTCCCTGATCAATCGTACATCACCAGGGTTATCCTCTATGAGAAGGATTTCTATCACTTCCCGTTTCATTAAATATATTAAAATTTGTGAATAATCACCGTCAGGCTGTCGGAAAAATGGATATGTATATCCGGAAAATTGGCATAGCAGGATCCGGATCATCTTAAGTAATAAGGAAGAATAGAAAAGGTAATGCCTTTTTACTTCCAGCTCATATTAACAATAATTAAATTATTTTAAATGAAAGAAAAAAGGCATTTTGTGAATTACTGTATTTATTTAACTATTCCCGGCCTGTTTATTAAGTACCGTATCAGGAATTATTATGGCTGAACTGGCCGACAAAATATGAGATAGTTTGCTTAAGGCCATCAATCAGGTTAAACTGAGGCCTGAAGCCCAGCTTTTCTTTCGTATCCGAGATGGAGGCGAGGCTGTGCTTTATATCCCCGGGTCTTTCTTTTTCGAAGATGATCCGGCTGCGGCTGTTTGTTTCTTTAATTATCAGCTCTGCCAGGTCCTTAATGGAAATGGCGCTTCCGTTTGCCACGTTAAATACGCCCGAAGTATTGGGAGTTGTTGCAGCCAGTACATTTGCATTAACGACGTCCTTTACAAAAACAAAATCTCTGGTCTGTTCGCCGTCGCCATAAATTGTAATAGGCTCATTTAAGAGAGCCTTGCTTACAAAGATCGGAATAGCCGCAGCATACTGGCTCCGGGGATCCTGCCGTGGTCCGAATACGTTAAAATAACGCAAAGAAACCGTGCCCAGGTTAAAACTCTCACTGTACATATCCAGATAATACTCACCGTCAAGCTTTGTAATGCCATAGGGACTCTTGGGCACGGGGCGCATGGTTGTAAGCTTGGGGGATTCGGGATTGTCTCCATAAACGGCAGCAGAACTGCTGTGGACAACTTTTTTTACTTTATGCTCACGCGCTGCATCCAGAACGTTGAGCAGACCCATTACGTTTATCTCAACGCATTCCTGGGGTTTTTCGACGGATTCGGGTACTGAAATCATGGCGGCCAGGTGGTGGACATAGTCGGCATCCTGAAGCACGGAAAACACTAGATCCCTGTCCGTAATACTACCTTTTACAAAATGCACTCCGGGCAAGCAGTCAATATTTTTTTGGTGGCCGCTCCTCAGGTTATCAATTACATAAACCCCGGCATTTTGACCAATCCAGTATTCCGCAATATGGCTCCCAATAAAACCGGCGCCGCCGGTAATTACAACTTTCACCTTGCCTGCTCCTTTCAACATTTGGTTTCAAAACTTAAAAGACAGCCCGCTAAAAAGCACCGTAAAAATCCCGTTTTTGAGAATCACGTGTTAATGCTTTTTTTGTGCTGCATACCCTAAAAATGTTAATTCTTACAATATATGAAAATTTATCTTATTCAGGCGCAATAACTTACAGAATTTAGTAAATAATTAATTTGCACAGCCCGAAAAATGTTTCTATTTTTCATTCCCCTAAAGATTGTTGTTAAGTGTGGATAACTTGTGGATAACTTTCATACGTGAAACGGTTTCACATGTTCAAAAATACACAAAAGATCATTTAAAAATGTGGATAACTCCTGTGGATACAAAAACAACCATCGTAAGTGCTTATTTTACAATATCTTAACATTTTTATTTTAATGTGGATAACTTGTTGATAACTTGTGGGAAAGAATAGAGATCTGCTAAAATTATTTGATTTTTCAACTTTTAACTCATTTTAAATGTTAATAACTATGAATACTGCCGAACAGCCCCCTATGGAAGCCGTAAGTAACGATCCTAAAATTATTTGGAAAGAATGCTTAAAAATCGTAAAGGAAAATGTTCCTTTTATGACCTATAATACCTGGTTTTTACCCATAAAACCTATAAATCTGGAAAACCATACTCTGCGAATACAGGTCCCTAATAACTTCTTTATAGAATGGATTGACGAACACTACAATACCCTTATTAATAAAACTATAAGGCATATAATCGGTCCCGAGGCAAAACTAGCCTATGTCATTTCAGAAGAAAACGAACTACCTGAAATTGAACTGAAAAGGGAAGAGCCCGTAAAACCAGAAATACAGGTCAAGGTCACGGAAAAAAAGCCCGAGTTTGAATCCTATCTTAATTCCCGCTATACATTTGATAACTTCATAAAAGGCGAAGGCAACCAGCTGGCCAGGGCAGCAGCCATTGCAATAGGCGAAAACCCGGGGGAAACATCCTTCAATCCGCTGTTTATTTATGGCGGCGTGGGTCTGGGAAAAACTCACCTGATTCAGGCCATCGGAAACAAAATTTTGAGTAATTTCCCCAATAAAAGGGTAATATACCTTTCATCCGACATATTTACCGTGGAATTCGTGGAGTCAATCCAGTCCAACACTGTAAATGAATTCTCCAGCTTTTACAAGAGCATGGATGCCCTGATAATAGATGACATTCAGTTCCTTGTAAATAAGGAAAAAACTCAGGATCTTTTCTTCCATATTTTTAATACGCTGCACCAGTCGGGTAAACAGATAGTGCTCTCCAGCGACAAGCCGCCCAAGGACCTGAAGGGACTGAACGAGAGATTGATATCACGTTTTCAGTGGGGGCTTTCGGCCGACGTGCAGCCGCCCGATCTTGAAACAAGAATTGCGATCCTTAAGAAAAAAAGTGAAAATTACGGCATTAATCTCTCTCCCGAGATACTGGAGTATATTGCCACAAATATTACCTCCAACATTCGTGAGCTGGAAGGCTGCCTGATAAAGCTGCTGGCCAATGCGTCTTTAAGTTCCAAGGAAATCAATCTGGAACTGGCAAAGAAAACCGTAAAGGAGATAGCTACAGACAGGAAGGTAAACATATCCATTGAATATATTACAAAAGTTGTATGTGAGTGCCTGAACGTCGAAGAAAACAAGGTGCGCGACAAGAACAGAAAGCAGGAGGTAGTCATTGCCCGGCAGATTGCCATGTACCTGGCAAAAGTACTTACTAAATCCTCGCTGAAGACCATCGGTCTGCATTTCGGGGGCAGGGATCATTCCACGGTAATTCATGCATATAACAGCATTGAACAGATGTTAGACGAAGATCCCTCAATGAAGGAGACCGTAGAGTCAATAAAAAGCAAAATCGAACTGAGTGTAGCCTGAAAAAACGCACCTTTTTCGGGGTAAAATAGTGTGAATTAAATGTGGATATCATGTTGATAAGTAGTGGAGAATATGTGGATAACAGGGGGCTTATTAACACACTGTTAATAACCGGAAGTTAACATAAAGTTATCAACATTTACAAACCCTAAAATAACGGGAATACAGCCTGAAAATGCGGCATTTTGAGTTATCCACATATTAACACTATTATTATACTTACTACTTTTTTAAAAAAGAATAAAATAATATAAATAATGTGCCTGTTAATTTGTGGATAAACAGGCAGGATACCTAACTATTCGCATTGAATATGAGGTTAAAAAATGATATTTTTACACTTTAATTTGGAGAAATAATAATGGAATTTAAGGTAAACAGTAAATCTCTGGAAAAATTGCTGACAAAGATAATTCCGGCAGTTCCTTCACGCACTCCGATGCCAATACTTGAGAATTTTTTATTTGATCTGAAGGACGGATTATTAACCATCTATGCCACCGATTTGGAGATAGCCTTAAAATCATCATTAAACGTTGTTACAGAGGAAAATGTTAGACTTGTTGTTCCTGCCCGCCTCCTGTATGATATAGTCCGCTCCCTGCAGGAAACCACCATGATTTTTGAGATTACAGGAAACGGTAAAATAAACCTGAGAACAGACAATGGTGTTTATACCATAAGCTATCTGCTTCCGGAGGAATTTCCTGACGTACCTTCTTTCCCAGCCGGTAACGTGGATACCGATCAGATCGGTGAAGTTACAATGACCGGCCTCGAACTCAAGAAAGCCATTGAACAGACCTCATTTGCAATGAGCAAGGAGGACATGCGTCCTGCCATGATGGGTACCTTACTGGAGTTTCTTGAGGACGGATTGCGTTTTGTTACTACAGACGGACACCGTCTGGTTAATCTATTAAAAAAGAATGTTACCCTGAGATTTAACGAGCAATATATAATTCCCGAAAGGGCCATTTCCGTACTGGTAAAGATCCTCGAAGAAAAAGACGTGAAGATTCTGCTAAGCAAGACACACATATCATTCAGGGTTGGCGACCTGGAGTTTATTACCCGGCTCATTGGCCAGAAGTATCCCGACTACAGGAGCGTTATTCCCATGGAGAATGAAAACAAACTGAAGATCAGAAACGGGGACCTGCTCTCAACGGTAAAGAGAATGCTTTTGTTTTCACCTACAAATTCCAGAAAGGTAAAATTTTCTATTTCAAACAATAATCTGGAAGTTTCTGCCGAGGACCTGGACCTGGGAGCCTTTGCAAAGGAAAACATACACTGCGAGTATAGCGGTGAACCGATGGATATCGGTTTTAATTCGGCTTATGTAAACGACGTGATCAGCCACCTTGCTGCAGAGGATGAAATTTACTTCAAACTTCATTCTCCTACCAAAGCGGTGATAATTGAACCCGTAAAGAATAAAGATAACGAAGATTTGATGATGCTCTTAATGCCGGTGCGCTTAAACAACTAAAATGATCTTAAAGTCTATACTGCTGAGAAATTTTAGAATTCATTTAGATACACAAATCGGGTTTTCTGACGGAATAAATTACATAGTAGGAGGAAACGGACAGGGAAAAACTTCTATCCTTGAGGCTATATATTACTTGTGTACGACGAAAGATTATAATTCCGTTGCAGACAGTGAAGTTGTTAATTTTAACGACAACTATTTTGAGGTCAGGGGCAGCTTCAGGGATTTGACAGAAAATAACGTAAGAGTTTACTATACGGCTGAAGACAATAAAAAATATTTTTTTGTGGACGGAAAACAGGTCTTTCGCGCTGCAAACGTGATAGGCAAGTATCCCGTCGTTATTTTGACCCCGGAGGATCACAGTATAACCCAGGGTTCTCCGGGCGATAGAAGAAAATTCGTCGATTCTGTAATTTCCCAGTCCAGTGAAACATATTTACAAATACTTCTGGAATACAACCGTACGCTGCGCCAAAGATCTTCTCTTTTGACTCAAATTAAAGAATCCCGTGACAGGAGCTTATTAAGTCAGTTGGATGCCTGGTCGCAGAGGCTGGTGCAGACCGGTGCGGAAATCATAAGGCACAGGATAAGCTTCCTGAACAGCTTTAATGAATACGTGGAAAATTCGTATAAAGTCATCATGGAGTCGACAGAAAAGCCCTCCATAGTCTACAACTTTCTGGATGGTCCCGACCTTGGCAGCAGTGTGGAGGATGGATTCCAGATGCTGCTGGAGGCAAAACGCAACGATGAGCTGCGCAGGGGTACTAACCTCGTGGGTCCACACCGCGATGACTTTAATTTCAGCATAAACGGTGTTGACCTTAAGAAGTACGGCTCGCAGGGACAGAACAAGACCTTTCAGATAATGCTGAGATTCGCGCAGTTCTTTTACCTGAAGGACAGTCTTTCGAGGGTGCCCATTTTTTTAATGGATGACGTTTTCGGAGAGCTGGATGTATACCGTGCCTCCAGGATAAGCGATTACCTGAAGCACATCGGACAGGCATTCGTAACCCTGACCGATCTTTCTGATTTTACATACTTGAACAAGACGGAAAAGGATCTTTTAATAAAAGTTCAAAACGGACAGGTGGCATATGCCTGATGCGAAAAGTATATCTGAAATCTTTAGCAGTGATGAAACTCTTGCTAATCTGAGAGCGTTTATTAAGCAGTCGGAGATAGTTGATAAATTCTCGGAGCTGTTTCCTGATCTGAAGAAAATTGCAAAGGCGAAAAAGGTGGATAAAAAAGTCCTCTATCTCAAGGTTGAAAACTCGGTCTGGAGGAGTGAACTGAAGTTCAGGCAGAAAATAATAATAGACAAAATAAACGAGCACTTTAAGCAGGAGCTAATCAAATCGGTGAAGTTCATTGCTTAACAAAGAAGATTAAAAACAATAAAGGTGTTAAAATTGGCAAAAGAAATGGCAGAAAACAATTATACGGCGAAGAACATAAATGTGTTAAAGGGATTGGAAGCCGTACGTAAAAGACCGGCAATGTACATTGGTGACGTCGGTTCTCGCGGCTTTCACCATCTGGTCAATGAGGTTGTTGATAACAGTATTGATGAAGCACTTGCCGGTTATACCGATACAATAACAGTTACAATAAACAAGGATGAGTCCTGCACGGTTGAAGATTACGGAAGAGGTATTCCGGTGGATATTCATCCCGAAGAAAAGAAATCGGCACTCGAAGTTGTTATGACCGTGCTGCATGCAGGCGGAAAGTTCGATAAAAATACCTATAAGGTTTCAGGCGGTCTGCACGGCGTGGGTGTATCTGTTGTAAACGCGCTTTCCGAATGGCTCAGGGTTGAAGTAAAAAGAGACGGCAACATCTACCAGCAGGAATACCATTGCGGCGTCCCAAAGTATGACGTGAAAATCGTGGGTAAGGCAAAAAAGGGTGAGACCGGTACAAAAACAACATTCTTTCCAGATAAGGAAATATTCAAGAATGCAAAATTCAAATTCGATACGCTCGCCGAAAGAATGAAAGAACTGGCTTACCTGAACAAGAACCTGACCATCCAGATAAAGGACGAAAGACCGGGCGGGGAAGAAGTCACATATCACTTTAAGGGCGGTATAGTTGAATTCGTTAAATACCTGGATGAAGCCAGGGAACCGCTGCACAAGCCTGTATATGTTGAAGGCGAAAAAGACAATACGCCTGTTGAAGTAGCATTCCAGTACAGCGATACGTATTCCGAGAATATATTCTCATACGTAAATAACATTAATACGCACGAAGGCGGAACACACCTGGTGGGCTTTAAGACCGCACTTACGCGTACACTTAATAACTACGCCGCAAAAAACAACCTGATCAAGGAAGGCAAAATAACCTTGTCGGGAGATGATTTCAGGGAAGGCTTAACGGCCGTAATTTCAGTCAAGGTTGCAGAACCGCAGTTCGAGGGACAGACCAAGACAAAACTTGGCAACGGTGAGGTAAAGTCATCCGTTGAATCCATAGTCGGTGAAAAGCTGGCCGAGTTCCTGGAAGAAAATCCGGCCATAGGCAAGAAAATAATTGAAAAGTGTCTGAGGGCCGCCGAGGCCAGGGAAGCTGCACGCAAGGCAAGGGACCTGGTAAGAAGGAAAAACGCACTCGACAGCATGCACCTGCCGGGTAAACTTGCAGACTGCTCAATTAACGATCCTGAACATTGCGAAATGTACATCGTTGAGGGTGACTCCGCAGGCGGTTCGGCAAAACAGGGACGCGACAGGCGTTTTCAGGCCATACTTCCACTGAGAGGTAAAATATTGAACGTGGAAAAAGCCAAGCTGAATAAGATCCTTGAAAATAACGAAATCAAGGCCATGATTGCGGCCATTGGAGCCGGCATTGGCGGGGATTTTGCACCTGATAAGGCACGCTACGGAAAAGTTATAATTATGACAGATGCTGACGTGGACGGAAGCCACATCAGAACGCTGCTGTTAACCTTCTTCTACCGTCATATGAAAGAACTGATCACCGCAGGCAGGGTATATATTGCCCAGCCACCGTTATACAAGATCAAAAAGGGCAAGGAGGAATCCTACGCTTTTGATGACGAGGAAAGGGATAGCATTCTGAAACGCTACAAGGCGAGCGGAGCCGAGATTATTGAAACGACAGAAGAACTTGCAAGCGGCGATGGTTCACCAAAAGGAGTTGTAATTTCCAGGTATAAAGGCTTGGGAGAAATGAACCCTGAGCAGCTCTGGTCTACAACAATGAATCCTGAGACCAGAACCATACTACAGGTAAACCTGGAAAGCGCGGCTACTGCCGATAAAATCTTTGAAACCCTCATGGGTGACGCTGTAGAACCCAGAAGGGAATTCATAGAGAAGAATGCAAAATACGTCAGGAACCTTGACGTGTAGGTTTCCATGTTCGTGGCGGGGCATCCTATGCTTTGCCATGAAACACGGAATTGGTGTCTGAAAAGAAAATGAAAATATAATAAACAGGAAATAAATTTAGTATGGCTACAATTTTTGAAAAGATAGTGCCGGTTACCCTGGAAGAGGAAATGAAGTCTTCTTATATAGATTATGCTATGTCTGTAATCGTATCAAGAGCTTTACCGGATGTCAGGGACGGGTTCAAACCCGTTCACCGCAGGGTGCTGTATGGAATGCACGAACTGGGAATGTCATTCAACAGACCTTATAAAAAGTCTGCCAGAATCGTCGGCGAGGTTCTCGGTAAGTATCATCCGCATGGTGATACCGCGGTATATGATTCCATGGTGAGAATGGTGCAGGATTTTTCACTGCGATATCCATTGGTTGACGGACAGGGAAACTTCGGTTCGGTTGACGGTGATTCGGCAGCTGCTATGCGTTATACCGAAGCAAGACTGGCCAGAATAGCAGATGAAATGCTGCGCGATCTGGAAAAAAATACGGTTGACTTTACGTCCAACTTTGACGACTCCCTGCAGGAGCCGACAGTACTGCCTTCATACCTCCCGAACCTGCTGGTTAACGGGGCAAGCGGTATTGCAGTAGGTATGGCTACAAACATTCCGCCTCACAACATCACCGAAGTCATTGACGGTCTGGTGGCGCTAATTAAGCATCCGGACCTGACTTCAGAAAAACTGATGAAGTATATTACCGCTCCGGACTTTCCGACAGGCGGCATCATATTCGGTTATGAAGGCGTTAAAGAAGCGTATACTACGGGCCGTGGACGCATTGTTGTCCGCGCCAAGGCTAACGTTGAGACCCTGAAGAACGACAGGGAAAATATAATAGTAACAGAGATTCCCTACCAGGTAAACAAGGCAAACCTGATAGAGAAAATTGCCGAACTGGTGCGTGAGGGTAAGATCAACGATATCTCAAACATCAGGGATGAATCAGACAGGGACGGCCTCAGAGTAGTAATTGAACTTAAACGCGATGCCCAGCCGGAGGTTGTGCTAAACCAGCTCTTCAAGCATACACAGATGCAGATCACCTTCGGTGTTATTATGCTTGCACTAGTAAAGGGTATACCAAAGGTCCTTACCCTGAAGGAAATGATGCAGCACTTTCTCGACCACAGAATGGAAGTCCTCATCAGAAGGACAAAGTACGAGCTGGATGCTGCAGAAAGACGCGCCCATATTCTGGAAGGCTACATCATAGCCCTTGATAACATCGACGAAGTAATCGAAACCATCAAGAAATCCAGGGACGTTGAAACGGCAAAGAATAACCTTATGCGCCGCTTCAAGCTTTCCGAGATACAGGCCAAGTCAATACTGGATATGCGCCTGCAGAGACTCACAGGCCTGGAAAGAAAGAAAATTGAAGACGAGTACAAGGAAGTAATCAAGTTAATTGAAAAATTAAGAAGCATATTGACAAGCGAAGAAAAAAGATTCCTTATCATCACACAGGAACTCCTTGCAATCAAGGAAAGATATGGCGATGAAAGAAGAACCGATATCATACGTGACTATAAGGAATTCTCACTTGAAGACATTATAGCCGAAGAGGACGTGGTTGTTACTATTTCCCACAGCGGATTTATAAAGAGATTCCCCGTGAGCGGCTACAGGAAACAGGCCAGAGGCGGTAAGGGCGTAACAGGTGCAGGAACTAAAGAAGACGATTTCGTGGAACATATGTTTATCGCCTCAACGCACCACTACATCATGTTCTTTACCGACAAAGGCAAGTGCTACTGGCTGAAGGTACACGAAATACCCGAAAGCGGCAGGGCCTCACGCGGAAGGTCAATCCTTAACCTGATAGAAAAGGAAAAGGATGAAGACATCACGGCCTTTGTTTCTGTGAAGGAATTCAGCAATGATATGTACCTCGTAATGGCAACCGAGCAGGGTACCGTTAAAAAGACAGTACTTTCAGCCTACTCAAACGTCAGAAAAGGCGGCATCAACGCCATTAACCTCGTTGACGGCGACAGGCTGATCGAGGTCAAGAAGACCGACGGCAACAGCGACCTTATCCTTGGCACGCGCAACGGTATGGCAATCAGATTCAGCGAAAAGGACGTGCGCGATATGGGACGTACCGCAACCGGCGTAAGAGGCGTCAACCTTGGCAAAGGCGATGCGGTTGTAGGACTGATAGTAATCAACCGCGCTTCCACGGTGCTGGTTGTTACCGATAAGGGCTACGGAAAACGCTCCGACCTTGAGGATTACAGACTGACACACCGCGGTGGCAAGGGAATCATTACGATAAAGACCAGCGATAAAAATGGCAAGATGATAGCAATGAGAGAAGTTAACGACAACGATGAGCTGGTAATTATGACTGAACAGGGAATGATCATACGCCAGAGCGTAAAAGACCTGCGCGTAATGGGCAGAAATACCCAGGGTGTACGCCTGATCAGACTCAATGAGGACGATTCAATTGCTGATATAGCACGCGTTATATCAGAAGAAGAAGACGGAGCCGATAACGGTAAGGATACTGTTCCTGAAATAGAAGAATCACTCGATATATAAAGTAATATCAATGACCCCGGGCGCCAAACCCCGGGGTCAGATTTTAATATGATCTGCAACATCATAAAACACCACAAAACCTCCTTTGGATAAATTAATTCTAATTTGTCCTTTCCTTTATTTATCTTTGCTCTGTAAATTCCGGAAAAATAAACTAAATTTTCACAAATCTCAGGCTTTATATGAAAAAGACTCTCAACCAGAATTTTGAAACCAGGTGTGTTCATTCAGGCGTTGGCGATTATGAGTTTGGACCGGTTACACCGCCTATCTTTCAGACGTCCACTTTCAGGTTTGAATCGGCTCAGCACGGGGCTGCCTTGTTTGCCGGGAAGGAAAAGGGGTATACTTATACCAGAATGACAAACCCTACGGTTGAAGCAATGGAGGAATGTATTGCACAGCTGGAAGGCGGCTATAAGGGTTTAGGCTGCGCCAGCGGTATGGCTGCAATACACACGGTCTTTATGAGCATGCTGAAAACAGGCGACCACGTCGTGTGCTCTTCGATAGTATATGGACCTACAACCACACTTCTAAGTACCATCATGGCAAATTTTGGCGTTGAAACAACTTTTGTGGACACATCGGACCTGGAAGCTGTTAAAAAAGCAATGAAACCAAATACTAAAATGCTTTACGTTGAGACACCTGCCAACCCGACGCTTACTATAACCGATCTTGAGGGTGCTGCAAATATTGCACATGAAAACGGGGCAAAGCTGGTCGTAGATAATACATTTTTAAGTCCTGCACTTCAGAAGCCGTTTGAATATGGTGCCGATGTTGTATTGCACAGCATGACTAAATTCCTGAACGGGCACGCAGACGTTGTTGCCGGAATTGTGATTGTTAAGGATGAGGAAACTTACAAGCACTTCAAAAAAGTGCTTAACCAGATTGGCGGCATCATTGATCCTTTCAATTCATTTCTTGTGCACAGGGGAGTTAAGACTCTTGCCCTCAGGATGGCAAAGCACTGCGAGAATGCTCAGATTGTTGCGGAATTCCTTGAAAAGCACCCTCAGATAAAATGGGTTGCATACCCTGGACTTAAAAGCCATCCTCAGTATGAGATTGCAAAAAGGCAGCACAATGGCGGCCACGGCGGCGTAATATCTTTTGAACTTGAAGGCGGATATGAGGCCGGTGAAGTAATGATGAACTCCGTCGGACTCTGCCAGCTTGCGGTGAGCCTGGGCGGTATTGAAACACTCATACAGCATCCCGCCAGCATGACGCATGCCTCAATGGGCAGGGAAGGACGCCTGGCAGCAGGAATAACTGACGGCCTGGTAAGGCTTTCTGTTGGAATTGAAAATGTGGCAGATATTATTTCCTGCCTGGATAATGCGCTTGAAATGACAAAAAAAACAAATACCCGTGCAGCTGAACAGGTATAATAGTAAAAAATAATTTCCGGATGCGGAATCTTCCGGCCCTAAGGGGGATTCCGCATCCATAAATCAAGGAGAGGACAGCATGAAACATTACAGGAATGTTTCCATTTTCTTACTAATCTTTTCACTGATTCTGCTGAACAATACCGCCATTTTCTGCCAGTCAAATAATCTGTACGTTCCCATAAATATTAAAACTGCCTACAACAAGGGAACGCGCTCATTGAACGGCATGCCGGGACCCAAATACTGGCAGAACAGCTCGGACTATAAGATCAAAGCCACGCTTGATCCTGCAACGCGTCTGCTTAAGGGCGAGGAGTCGGTAACATATTTTAATAACAGTCCCGATACACTGAAAGAAATAGTAATCCGCTTATACCAGGATATATTTAAGTATGAGGCGGCAAGGGATTTTCCGGTTAGCCGGAAAGTTCTCTCCGATGGGGTGAAGATTGAAAAGCTGACAGTTGCCGGAAAAGAAATTGATCCGGGTGATAAAAAAACGGTCAGCCGGAGCGGAACCAACATGGTAATCACGCTGCCGGAAAAGCTAAATCCAAATAGCAGCGCCAGTCTGAACATAAGCTGGAATTTTACTATGCCCAGGGCTTCTTTCAGAATGGGAACATATGGCGATTCCACGTTCATGGTGGGCTACTGGTATCCCCAGGTTGCAGTTTATGATGACATTGACGGCTGGGATAAGCTGGATTACACTGGCACGGTGGAGTTTTATAATGATAATTCAAATTTTGACGTGGAGATTACCGAGCCCTCAGGCATTACAGTCTGGGCAACCGGAGAGCTGCAGAATGCAGACGGGATACTCACAGGTAAATACCTGGAAAGATATAATAAAGCCAGGACATCGCAAGAGGTTGTAAATATCATTGCGCCCGGGGACCTTGAAAAGGGCGGTATATATGAACCGGGTAAGAACTACACCTGGCATTTTAAGGCCGCGGGAATTCCTGACTTTGCATTTGCCATGAGCAGTCACTACCTCTGGGATGGAGTCAGTGCGGTATCAGATAAAAAGCAGGGGCGCAGTACCTTTGTAAGTGCAGCGTATTCAATTGATTCAAAAGATTTCTACAAGGTGGCTGACATTGCAAGGCAGACCATTGAGAGCCTTTCTGATGATTTTCCGGGAGTGCCATTTCCATATCCTGCGATGACTATATTTAACGGGGAAGGCGGCATGGAATTCCCGATGATGGTTAATGACGGGTCTGCGGAAGAATGGGAGGGTACGGTGCACGTGACGAGTCATGAAATCACCCATACCTATTTTCCATTTTACATGGGCACCAATGAGCGCAAGTATGCCTGGATGGATGAAGGCTGGGCTACGATGATCCCGTTTGACCTGCAGGCCTCGTTGGCCCAGGGTTATGATGCGAGGGCTCAGAATGCACATGGCTATGCAGTGGAAGCGGGCAGGGAGCAGGATATGCCAATAATGACGCTTTCATATCAGATGAAGTGGTCGTCCTACAGGATAGCCTCATACAGAAAGCCGGGTGCGGCATACGATGTATTAAGAGGCGAGCTGGGCAGGAAAAAGTTTGACGGGGCACTGAGAGAATTTATTACCCGCTGGCACGGGAAGCACCCGATGCCGTATGACTTCTTCTTTACTTTCAACGACTACACGAAAGAGGATCTCGGCTGGTTCTGGAAACCCTGGTTCTTTGAGAAGGGATTTCCCGATCTGGCAATAGCAGATGCAAAAATTGAGAACAACGTATTAAAGGTACTCATAAAAAATGAGGGCAATATGCCGGTTCCCATTGTACTTAACATAACCTGGGAAGACGGCAGGAAGACCAACATACCAAGAAGTGCTGAAGTCTGGGTTAATTCAGACAGCACATGGATTGAAACCGGCACGAGCGGCAATATCACCTCAATTGAGCTTGGGGATTCCTCAATTCCTGATGTAAACCCGGCCAACAATCACTTTACAATAAAAAGCTACGGTGCAAAGTGATATAAAGGTCGGTTTTTTTTGAAGAGGCTGTCTCAAAATTAAATTTGAGACAGCCTCCTCTGTTGAACTGATTATTAAGATAAAATTATAAAGACAAACTACTGTATCTTATCCTGCGGATATAAGACTACCTTTAAATGGTTTCCATCCATATATTTTGCACAGGCTTCCTTTATGTCACTCTGCTGAAGAGCTTCTGTCCATTTGTCGTATTCAGGTATCTGGTCTACATTATCGCCATACTCAAGGTAGTTTGCAAGAACTCCCATCCAGAAGTTGTTCCTTTTTACTGCCACTTCTCTCTGGCGTTTCTGTGTCTCTTTTATTTTGGTTAAGATCTCACTGCCAGGTCCGAAATTCTTCATGCTGTCAATCACGCTGAAGACAGCCTTTGTAAGTTCATCTACTCTTTCAGGATTGCACCCAAAGTTTATATATATTGTGTACCTTGCAGCAGGAATTCGTGAAATATTATGGACTGCCCTGACTCCGTATGTTCCGCCTTTTTCCTCGCGTATTACTTCACGCAGCCTGATGTTCATTGCATCCATCAGGGACTCGAGCTTATATTCATTCAAGCGGCTCCAGTCCATATCGCCTGTAAATACTACAGCAACCTGGCTCTTTGCCTCAATGCCTTTCTTTACTATTTTTTCAACCATTCCTTTAGGATTTGTAAGATTAATATCCTTCCAGCTTTCCTTTCTTCCAATGGAAGGCAGTCCGCCTAAATAAGTAAGTACAAGCGGCTTAAATGTCTGAACATCAATGTTACCTGTAAATACAAATGTAAAGTCACCCGCATCGGCAAAACGGTCTTTTAGGAAGCTGGCGGCTTTGTTCATATCCATTTCTTCCAGAAGCTTGAGTGTCCAGGGCCGGGCGCGATGGTTATAATTCAGAAGCGTATAGTTTAATGTATCACTGAATGCTTTTTCAGGGCTGTTCTCGGCGTTCTGAAGATATGCAGTCAGCTTGGATTTGAAGGAATTGAATCCTGTTGAATCTATTCTTGGAGAAGTAACGTATGCATAGATAAGCTGGAACAGCGTTTCGATATCTTTTGGGCTGCCGCCGCCTCTGAGGCCCTCATTAAAATTTCCTATAAAAGGATTAACGCCAGCTATCTTGCCAGTGAGGTATTTCTGAAGTTCTGTCTTGCTGAACTCACCCACGCCCGATTCATTTTCCATCGAAACAGCGGTTGCTGCAGACATAAAATCAGCATCGCTGACTAGTGATGATCCGCCCGTGCTGAATGAGGTAAAGGATATCTCGTCATTCTTAAAGTCGGTAGGCTTAAAAATTACCCTGACCCCGTTGGAAAGCTTCCATTCGGTAGTCCCTAATGTTTCATTTTTTGCTTCACTCACAATAGTGCCTGCTTTCGGCATTTCTTTTATAAGCGGTTTGGTTGATACCTTATCTACATACGCAGTAATATTTTCTTTAGCTACTTTATCAATTACGGCTGTAAGCTCTGTTTCTGTTGGTATCTGCACGCCCTGCTTTTCAGGCACATTTACCATTACAACCCTGTTGCTCTTCTGAAGCAGTTCTTCCGAATATTTGTTGATCTCTTCGAGCGTGATCATCGGCAGGTATTTTTTATGAAGCTCATATAGATTTTCAATTCCCGGAATAGGAGAGTAATTCAGGTAATTGCCAACATACTGCCATACAAGTGAAGATGATTCAGTTTTGTCCTTCTCGGCAAGCTGCTTTTCAAGGATTCTTATTGTTTCTGTCTTTTGTCTTTCCAGCTCAGTGGCGGTGAATCCGAACATCCTGGCCCTTTCGGCTTCTCTTAAAATTGCCTCGAGACCTCTGTCTATGCCTCCGTCTTTAACCATTGCGGACAGGTAATTGCAGTCTGCAGTCCTGACGAATCCTCCCTGTCCTGCAAAAGCATTTACGAAAGGCGGATCGGGCAGCAATGTCAGCTCCTGCAGTCTTTTGTTAAGCATTCCGCTAAGCAAATCCCTGTTAAGTGCCTTTCTGAAATCGCTTTCGGTCTTTATTTTCTGCTTATCCTGCTTTATATAAATGGAGACCTGAGAGTTGGTTGCCTCTTTATCATATGCAATTGCAAAGAGCGTTTCTTCATGCTTAGGAACAGGATAGAGTTCCCTTGGGCGAATTGTCTTTGGAGAGGTAATAGAGCTGAAGTGTTCCTTTATAAGTTTTTCTATTTCAGCTTTATCAAAGTCGCCGACTGCCACAACAGCCATGAGATCAGGACGGTACCAGTCCCTGTAAAAATCCTTAAGTGTCTGCTGATTAAATGTTTCAATTATTTTTTTATCTCCAATGGTAAGCCGCTCTGCATAGCGTGAATTCTTAAACAGGATCGGAAGCTGTTTATCGAGCATGCGCATGTTGGCTCCGCGTCCCAGGCGCCATTCTTCAACAATTACCCCGCGTTCTTTCTCAACTTCCGCGGAATCGAACTGAAGCCCGTGTGCCCAGTCCTCAAGCACGAGAAAAGCCTTCGATACGATATCCGGCTTATCAGTAGGCACCTGAAGCATATAGACCGTTTCGTCAAAGCTGGTACCTGCATTAAGTTCAGGACCAAACTTAACACCTATGGATTCAAGGTAGTTAATAAGTTCATTTTTGCTGAAGTGTGCCGTGCCGTTAAATCCCATGTGTTCTGTAAAATGAGCAAGGCCTTTCTGGTCGTCATTCTCCAGAACAGAACCCGCGTTTACAACAAGCCTGAGCTCGGCACGTTTCTCGGGCTTTACGTTTTTTCTTATGTAATATTTAATTCCATTGCTGAGTGTGCCAATTGTAACTTCCTTGTCAACCGGCAGATCCTGGGCCTTTAGCTGAATGGTAAAGAGAAAAGAGCAAATGTAAATGAAAAACAGAGCGGACCTGAACTTCCACATGTCGAACCTCCTTGAATATTTTTAGAAGACTACGTACCAGGTAAAGTAAAAAGGCGATGTTAAAAATTTAACCTGAAGGATTATTCCTTTTACTTTTCTGCTTTATTCAGAATAAAAAAGTACACAAGTGAGATATTACTGTGCTAAAATAAGAATTTTTCGGCCAAATGCCATCCCAAATCAGAGAGTACTTTAGCAATACAAGTCTTCTGTTGATAAAATGCCCGGGTATCCCGGCGGAACACCTGCAATGGCCAAATTCATAGAAAAGAACTTAATTTATCCTGAAACTGCAAGGCAGGCCGGTATTGAGGGATGGGAGAGGATGATGCATTGGAAGGCTAAGGAAGCAATAAAATATTTTCCGGATCAAAAGAGGCAATAAGGGGAAACCAAAATATTGTGTGTAGTAAACAAAAAGCCGCTTCGGTATTTGAAGCGGCTTTTTTTATATAGTTTCATTAATTTTATATGATCTTAAACTATCTGATCCTGATGTGCAGTTCTTTCAGCTGGTCTTCGCTTACCGAAGAGGGGGCCTCATCCATGAGGGAAACTGCGCTGGCTGTCTTCGGGAATGCAATTACTTCACGTATTGATGCCTCACCCGCCAGAATCATTGCCATTCTGTCCAGACCGAAGGCAATGCCTCCGTGAGGAGGTGCGCCATACCTGAAGGCATTCATCAGGAACCCGAATTTCACCTCTGCTTCCTCATCCGAAATGCCCAGAGCCCTGAACATAAGGGCCTGAAGCGAAGAGTCGTGTATTCTTATGCTTCCGCCTGCAATTTCGCTGCCGTTTAACACAAGGTCATATGCGCGGGCTTTTACCCTTCCCGGATCACTTGTCATGAATTCCACGTCCTCAAGTCTTGGTGAGGTAAACGGGTGATGCATTGCGTAGTAGCGCTTCGTATCCTCATCCCACTCGAACAGAGGGAAATCGGTAACCCAGAGCAGTGCCGGCATCATGTCTTGTTTTATAAGTTCAAGCCTGCGGGCCATTTCAAGTCTCAGGTTTCCCATAACAGTAAGTGCCTTTAGGCGCGGACCCGAAATGATAAAGATAAGGTCACCCGGTTCAGCACCCATCTTTGATATGATTGCTTTCTGTTCCTCATCGCTCAGGAATTTAACGGTCGGGGAATCGAGCCCGTCTTCCTTAACCCTGATCCATATGAGTCCTGAGGCGCCGAGCTTCTTAACAAAGTCGGTAAGTACGTCCAGCTGGTTTCTTGTATAATCCCCGCAGCCTTTTGCAAGCAGGGAGGTAATGATGCCGCCTTTTGCAAGTGAATCCTGATAGACGCGGAATGTTGAATTTGCAAGTACGTCATTTAGCGTTATCATCTCCAGACCGAATCTGAGGTCGGGCTTGTCGCTGCCATATTTTTCCATGGCTTCGTCGAATGTAAGTCTTGGTATTGGAAGCGGAAGATCATAGTTCTTTATTTCCCTGAAGAAATTCTTCATCAGGCCTTCTACTATCTCAAAAATATTCTCCTGGTCCACAAAAGACATCTCAACGTCTATCTGTGTAAATTCCGGCTGGCGGTCGGCTCTTAAATCCTCATCCCTGAAGCACTTTACTATCTGGAAGTAACGGTCCATTCCTGAAACCATCAGTATCTGCTTGTAGGTTTGTGGTGATTGAGGCAGAGCATAGAACTTGCCTTTGTGTATTCTGCTGGGCACCAGGTAATCGCGTGCGCCTTCGGGAGTACTCTTCATAAGAACCGGTGTTTCAACTTCAACAAAGCTGTTCTGATCGAAATAATTGCGGGCAATCTGACACATCTTGTGGCGCAGAACCAGGTTCTTCTGCATTGATGGGCGCCTCAGATCCAGATACCTGTATTTGAGTCTAAGGTCCTCATTAGTTTCAATCTCATCCTTAATGGGAAACGGTGGTGTCTTGGCCTGATTAAGTATAATCAGCTTATCTACCATGACGTCAATATATCCGGTCGCAAGCTGCGAATTCTCGGTGCCTTCGGGGCGTCTTCTTACGTGGCCTTCAATGGAAATTACAAATTCGCCGCGCAGGTCCTTGCCTGCATTGTGGGCTTCCAGATTATAGTGGGGTTCAAATACAACCTGTGTAATACCGTACCTGTCGCGCATATCTATAAATATAACACCGCCAAGATCTCTTCTGGTATCAACCCAGCCGTTAAGCACTACCTGTTCACCGATATTTAGTTCCCTTAACTCTCCGCAAGTATGTGTTCTTGTCTTAAATAGCATCAGTTCTTAATTACTCCCAAAAAAATTTAACTTAAGTCGCAAGATAATAAAATCTTTTTTTAATTACGAATGAAAGACCCGCAATTATTGAGGCAAAATGCATAATATTTAACTAATATAAAGAAAACATACGCTTCGTGAGAATGAAAAAAGTCAATTGATTTTTCTCCATATCTCTTTACCTGTTTTTTGTTGTTTATTTTTTATATGTTCGCTGATAAAAACAGAACAACAATTCAAGTTTATCCATATGGCCTCATTTGGACCGAAGATAATAAGTAATATCAGCATTACCTGGAAATTCAGGCTGGCTGCCATGGGTTTCTTCCTGCCCGTTGCAATAATGCTCTACATGCTTGTCTCTGAAAAAAACGTTGCAATTAATTTTACAAAGCAGGAGCTCATCGGTACGGCTTATCTGCGCCCTTTGGGTGAGATCTACAAATCAGCCTGGGCTTATAACCGGGATCGTTTATCTGCAGGCATCTTCCCTGAAAGGAAAGACACTTTCTATGCAAAGATAGATAAGGCCTTGAAAAACCTGAATGAATACGACCAGGCGCATTCATTACTTATGAAATCCTCCCCGGCCATACAGGAAGTAAGGACGCTCAGGAAAAGCCTTAAGAATATGCCCGACTCCATCAGAGAAAATGGTGGGGATGTTTACCTGTTATCCAGGATACGGCTGGCAATGAATGACATAGGCGATACATTCAGCCTGATACTCGATCCTGATCTGGACAGCTACTATCTTATGCATGCCGTTCTTATGAAGATACCCGAGGAAACTTTTCAGATATATGAGCTGACCCATTACCTGGACGCCATGGATGCTACGGGAAAAATAGACGCCGACAAAATGGCGGCAATGCTGGTCCTGAACGGACTGCTTAAATCCAATATTGAAAAGATTCAGGGTAACATGCGCAACGCCTTTAACGATAACCCCGAAGGCGACCTGATATATAAGCTGCAAAAATATCTGTCCTCGGCCGTGGAAGAAAGCGCATTTTTCAGCACAAAGATCGACAGCATAATAAAAGCAAAAAGGCTTCATTCCAAGGCCGAGTACGAAACTGCGGCTATTCGGGCCGTGGAGGCAAATTACAGGCTCTGGGAAATTTCCTTAAATGAACTGGAAGGCCTTCTGCACGGGCGCATTGATGAACTCAACCAGAAAATATATCTGGAACTGATCAGCATCGGCAGCGTGCTCTTACTGACCACGCTGTTATTTGTTTTTATATCAAAACAGGTTGTTCATTCGGTTGAAACACTGAATAACGCCGCGAATAAGGTTGCCATTGGCGACCTGAATACGGCTGTGGACATAAATGGAAAAGATGAGCTGGGAAATCTGGGTCTGAACTTTAACAAGATGGTAGGGGAACTAAGGAACTCGATAAAGGAAAAGACAGACAGGTTCGAGGAAACAGAAAAAGCGCTTAACTATAAAATTACACAGCACATACAGGCTGAGGAGGCTACAAGCCAGCAGCTGAGGAACCTTTCATCCCGCCTGCAGACAATAAGGGAAGAAGAAAGGACGATGATCGCCCGCGAAATCCATGATGAGCTTGGCCAGGTACTCACGGTGCTTAAGATCCAGATATCACTGCTTTCAAACAAGCTGCGTGAGGATCAGAGCTACCTGAAGGAAAAAATTGAATCGGCCTCCAGGGTTATCGACAGAACCGTGGAATCGGTGCAGAGGATTTCGGCAAAACTGCGCCCGGGAATACTGGATGACCTGGGACTCATACCTGCAATTGAATGGCAGGCACAGGATTTCCAGGAAAGCACAGGAATTAACTGCAGGCTTTCACTGCTGAAAGAAGAGGTGGAAATGGACCAGGAAAAATCCACCGCCATTTTCAGGATATTCCAGGAGGCGCTGACTAACGTGGCAAGGCACGCAAGTGCAGATATGATATATGTAGGAATGAGGACGGAAGAGAAAAACCTGGTGCTTGAAATTGAAGACAACGGCAGGGGAATTACCCGGGAACAGCTGCACGATTCCAGATCACTGGGACTCCTTGGAATGAGGGAAAGGGCATACATACTTGGCGGTACGGTTATCATAACCGGAAAGCCGGGTATGGGTACCTCGGTAAAAGTATCCATGCCGGTTTTGATCTGAAATAGATTGAGTTTAACTAACATTGTGATTAATTATTATGCTGGGGAGCGAAAAGAATGATTAAAATTTTAATTGCAGATGATCATGCAATTGTGCGTGAGGGGCTAAAGCAGATCGTAGCCGAAGAAACTGACATGAAGGTGCTGGGCGAGGCGGGCAACTCGATCGAGCTGTTTGAGTTATTGGAGAAGGAAAAGTGGAGCGTTGTTGTTCTGGATATAAACATGCCCGGTAAGAGCGGTCTCGAGGCTTTGAAGGAAATGAAGGTCCAATACCCCTCGCTGCCCGTTCTGATACTCAGCATGTACACGGAGGACCAGTACGGCCTGAGGGCAATTAAGGCCGGAGCAGCCGGGTACCTGAAGAAGGTAAGCGCCCCGGGTGAACTGGTAAAGGCAATCCGCAAGATAGTCTCCGGAGGCAAATATATCAGCGAATCGCTGGCAGAAAAGCTTGCAGCTTCATTTGAAATGAACAGCAGGGTACAGCCGCATGAGACCCTGTCAGACCGGGAATACCAGATCATGTGCCGTATCGCTTCGGGGAAAACAGCAGAGGAAATTGCGGGTGAAATATCCATCAGCATTAATACTGTATATTCCTACCGCAACCGCATACTGGAAAAAATGAACATGAAGTCCAACGTGGAACTGACTCAGTACGTAATTCAGAACAAACTTATAGAAATTTAGCCTTTAATGCACAGCCGTGTAACAGAAATTGTTACTTCAGATTCACATTTTCTGTTATTTACAGCCCGGCGCCCGCTTATTAAATTGCAGGTGTAAATTCATAATTTACAGCACTTGGTTTAAAGGGGTGCCTCTGGGGAGATGGCTGCCCCTTTATTGTTTTTAAAGGGCAAGGATATTCTGCTTATCCTGCTGCCTCAGTTAATACTTTTCCTTAAGCATTATAACCCTGATGTATCCCTTCAAATTAATCCTGCACATTCATTCGGGTCTTTCTTTTTCATATTAGATTTTTGTATCTTGAAATGCATTTTTATAAAAGTTTAAGAGTATATGAACAGTAAGAAAACTGCAGTAATTGCCGTAAGCGGAGGAATGGACAGCTGTGTAACTGCTGCAATAGCAATCAGAGAGTATGAACCCGCTTTCGCGCATTTTAATTATGGGCAGAGAACAGAGAAACGTGAGCTGAAGGCTTTTATGGATATAGCCGATTACTACCAGGTAAAGCACAGGCTGATAATTGATTACACGCACCTGGCAAAAATCGGCGGTTCATCGCTTACCGACCTGAATATTGAGGTTACAAAAGCTGATCTTAACCAGAAGGAAATACCCTCTTCGTATGTTCCTTTCAGGAATGCCAATATACTTTCTGCCTGCGCAAGCTGGGCTGAAGTCCTGGGTGCCGGGGCAATTTTCATGGGGGCTGTTTATGAGGATTCGTCGGGATACCCCGACTGCCGTCCCGAATTTTTCAGCGCCTTTGAAAAGATGCTGGATCTGGGGACAAAACCCACTACAAATATTAAAATTGAAACCCCGATAATCAACCTTTCCAAGGCTGAAATCGTCAAAAAAGGGGTTGAGCTTAACGCACCCTTGCATCTGTCGTGGTCCTGTTATCAGAATGAGGATGAGGCCTGCGGAGTATGTGACAGCTGTGCCCTGAGGCTAAGGGGATTCCGGGGTGCAGGAATTGAAGATCCAATTAAATATAAAATAAGACCTGAATACTGATAGCCAGGAACGCTAAAGTTTATACAGAGTTAAATCATTATTGAACACCAGAACCACACAGGAGTAGAAAAATGGAAGACAGAATAAAATTACTTGAGACGTTTAACAACCAGTACCCGGATAGGGATTATACAATTATACATGAAGTTACGGAATTTACTTCTCTTTGCCCGAAGACCGGACAGCCGGATTTTGCAACAATTACAATTGAATACGTTCCTGAGGCACTTTGCGTTGAATTGAAATCACTGAAACTCTACTTTCAGTCGTATAGAAATGAAGGCATTTACTACGAAAGCGTAACCAATAAAATTCTTGATGACCTGGTGGAAGCCACAAAACCGCGTTATATGCACATAACGGCCTCATTCAAGGTGCGCGGCGGAATCTCTTCTGTTATTGAAGCCGATTATGAGAGCGACGACTACAAGGATAATTTATGGGAAGAAAACTAAAATACCGGGGGGTGTCCGTTCCGGTATAAATGCGGAATTGGCATCGTTGGCCGGCTGAACTGAAATCTGGAAAGGTTAAAATAGATGTCTGCTTATTGGCAGATTCATTCTCAAAAACTAATTAAATCTTAAATTGGAGAAGTCATGGCAAAAAAGTTAGTCAAAAGGTCCTGGGCAGAAAATTTTAAGATCAAGGTTGTTGAACCTATTAAAATGACCACGAGAGAATTCAGGGAAAAGGCGGCAAAAGAGGCCGGCTACAATACTTTTCTCCTAAAATCAGAAGACGTATACATCGATCTTCTTACCGACAGCGGTACAAATGCAATGAGTGATTACCAGTGGGCCGGCATGATGATCGGTGACGAGGCCTATGCAGGCAGCAGAAATTTTTACTACCTGTGGGATAATGTAAAGAAATTCTATGGCATGCCATACTTCGTGCCTACGCACCAGGGCAGGGCAGCAGAGCATCTGGTAAGCAAGATACTCATTAAGCCCGGTGATTATGTGCCCGGCAATATGTATTTTACGACAACGCGCCTTCATCAGGAACTGGCCGGAGCAACTTTTGTTGACGTAATTATTGATGAGGCTCATAATCCAATCAGCGAGCACCCGTTCAAGGGCAACGTTGATCTGAACAAACTCGATAAGCTCGTAAAGGAAGTCGGAGCAAAGAAGATACCTTATATCAGCATCGCAGGCCCGGTTAACATGGCAGGCGGGCAGCCAATTTCCATGGCAAATATTATAGAAGTTGAAGCATATTGCAAGAAGAACGGAATAAAGATGTGGTTTGATGCCACGCGCGCCGTTGAGAATGCATACTTCATTAAACTGCGCGAGAAGGGTTATAAGGATAAAACCATTGCCCAGATACTGAAGGAGATGTGCTCGCATTTTGAAGGAATATGGGTCAGCGCCAAGAAAGACCTCATGGTTAACATAGGCGGAATTTTAGCCACAAGAAATAAGAGAGTTTTTGAAGAAGCAAGAAACTTAGTCGTGGTATATGAAGGTTTACATACTTATGGAGGCCTGGCAGGAAGAGATATGGAAGCCATGGCCCGCGGTCTAGAGGAAATGGTTGATTTTGATACGATCAAAGCCAGAATCGGCCAGGTAGAATATTTCGGCAACAGACTGTTGGAATACAACGTGCCTATCGTTCATCCTATTGGCGGACACGCCGTATTCCTGGATGCAAGGAAGTTTTTATCCCATCTGAAACAGACAGATTTCCCGGCCCAGACTCTTTGTAATGAGATCTATATTGATTCAGGCGTGCGCGCCATGGAAAGGGGAATAGTTTCGGCTGGACGTAATAAGGTGACGGGTGAACATAATTTGCCTAAACTTGAACTCGTGCGCCTGACCTTCCCGAGAAGGGTTTATACTCAGGCCCATATTGATGTAACTACAGAATCGATAATTTCTGTATTTGAAAACAGAAAATCAATAAAGGGTCTGAAGATGGTATATGAACCCAAGTACCTGAGGTTCTTCCAGGCACGTTTCGAAAAACTTTAATTAAAGAGTTCATTTTAGCAGGCTGCAGGTCAGATACCTGCAGTCTGTACTTTTATAAAATACAATTAAAAAGTGTGTATAATTCGTGATCTGTATCCGGAATGGTGTTGAGTTAAAAAGAACTGAGCACTTTTTTGTGACCAGGAGCGACGGACAATAATATCGCGACCAATATTCTCTCTATTTTTAGTTTTTGAATGTATGATTATAGGAAAATAATTTGTAATTATGATTGATCCGCAGGAAATAAAAAAAGAATTTATTAAGAACAGGGACAAGCTCTTCAGGAATTCCCAGCTCCATAAGGATGCCTTTAAGTTCTGTGTCGCATACAGCCTGCTCGTGGAGGAACATATCTTTATGATAGCAGGACAGGAGAAGTGCAACTTCGCCCTTGTCTCTGCAGGGAGTTTCAGCCGCAGGGAGCTTTCACCCTATTCAGACATTGACCTCATGTTTATCTCCGACAAGGTTGAGGATAACGAAAAGGCAATTGAAAATCTGGTCAGACTGCTCTGGGACTGCGGAATAGAAGTGTCGCATACCATAAGGGACTTCTTCGACATTGAAAAATATCTCAACAAGGATCTGCATACATTTACCCAATTCTTTGAAACGCGGTTTCTCTTTGGAAATGAAAAGGTGTACAATGAATGGAATCAGCAGATATTTGCCGCAATCGACACACAGGATAAAGCCGAACTGATATTTCAGTTCTTTGCCGATACCGAGGCCAGGTATTCAAAATACGGCAGGTCGGCAAAAACTCTGGAACCCAACCTTAAATTTTCGGCCGGGGGTCTCAGGGACCTGCACGCGGTTGAATGGATGTATTCATTAAAAAACAAGGTGCTGTTAACCGAGCAGTCGGAAATTACACAGGCCGAGAGCTTCATCAACCTCATGCGTGAGGAAAAGATCACCTCGCCCAATGAATGCAAAAGCGTGCTGGAAAGCTATAAATTTATACTAAATATCCGGAATATCCTTCATCTGATCAGCAAGCAGAGAAATGACAGGCTGGAATTCAGGTCGCAGATGAAGATTGCGCGCCTGCTTAATTATAAGGGAGACTCTTCGGTCCAGAATTTCATGCGTACCTACTTCCAGGCCGCCAATTCGATCAACCGTTTTTCAAAGACGATGATCAGGCGCTTTGAGGAGGAGATCACCTACCCCTTATCCGACTTTCTGTCTGTGGAGCTGGATGATGATTTTGTCCTCAAAGGCTCAAGCCTTTCCATAATGAAGAACAGGCTGCTTTCGCTTTCGGACATATTAAGAGCATTTTATTACAGGGGATTATACAGCGCGCGCTTTGATGAAAACCTGCGCTCGCTGACAATTGAAAGCATTGAGCACATAGAGCAGTCAGATGGCGCCGGTAACAACGAGCCCAAGTCCTCGGTTTTCTTCAGGGAAATCCTGCGCCTGCCGAAGAATGTCGGCGAAACGCTAATCAATATGAATGAGCTGGGCGCTATTCAGGTTATACTGCCGGAGTTCGGTGATCTGATAGGGTTTTTCCAGGCCGGCGTTTACCACAACTATACGGCAGATGAACACACGCTCATTGCCATAAGCAACGTGGAAAGCCTTTATGGAAAAGACAACGAGCTCGGACGGATATATACGAGTCTGAAGGAAAAAGAGATACTCTACCTGGCAATACTATTGCACGACATAGCAAAACCGGTTAGCATATCAGGACACGAGATCATTGGTGCCGAGATTGCCTCGTCGGTAATGTACCGCCTGGGATACGACGAAAAAGAAGCCAATCAGGTGGGCTTCCTCGTTGAAAACCACCTCATAATGGAACAGATAGCCTTCAGGCGCAATCTGGATGATCCTGTTACTCTGAATAACTTTACGGCCAAGTTCTCTTCGGTAAGGGACCTGGATCTTTTATATCTGCTTACATTTGCCGATCTGTCGGCTGTTAATCCGGTGGTATGGACCGAGTGGAAGAGTGATCTTTTGGCAGAGTTGTACAGGAAATCCAAGGCAATGCTGGTTGAGCAGCTGACGGGTGAGGAGCTACTGTTCTCCAGCACCATCAACTTCCCGCAGATTCACGCCGATGCCTCGGTGCAGAAGCACATAGAGTCAATTGACGACCTGGGCTATACGCAGCACTTCAGCGAGGAGGAAATTGTACGCCATATGGAGGAAATAGACAAGGGGCTGAACCTGTCGGTTTTCTTCAAGGAAATCAGCGTATTTACAAACATAACCATAATTGCAAAGGATTCTTCCTCGCTACTGTCGAGACTGTGCGGCGTGCTTTCGATCAATGACCTGAACATTCACGATGCGAGGATCTTTACGCGCAAGGACGGGATAGTAATTGACAGCTTTAACGTGACGGATTTCAGGACGCATAAGCTGGTCGAGCCTGAAAGATACAAGAAAATTGAGAATGACCTCAATGCCGTTATGGACGGCAGCTTCCAGCTTGTGCAGGAATTTAAGAGGATGAAGACCAAGTGGTGGCGCATTGAAAATAAGTTCTTCAAGCGCTCCGGCAAGGTAAAGATAGCATTCGAGGAGCACGACAAGTTTACAATCATTGACGTCTTTTCTCCCGACAGGCTGGGCCTGCTTTATCAGATAACGAGGAAGCTTTCCGACCTGGGACTTTCAATATATTTTGCCAAGATTTCCACAAAGGCTGATGACGTGGTTGACTCGTTTTACCTGCTTGACCGCAACGGTAAAAAAGTTTCGCAGAATGACTACGAATTTATTAAATACGAACTGACTTCTGCGATAGAACAGATTTTATAAGAATAATCAGGGTTTATTTTGAATTTCATGGAAAAAGAAAAGCCGATCGGGGTATTTGACTCCGGAATCGGCGGATTGACCGTAGTAAAGAGAATTTCATCAATACTACCAACAGAAAATATAGTTTATTTCGGTGATACTGCCCGCGTTCCCTACGGATCCAAGTCAAATGATACTGTCGTGGAATATTCGCTTCAGGACGCCAGGTTTTTATTGAGCAAGAACGTAAAGGTCATTGTGGTTGCTTGCAATACCGCTTCTTCGGTTGCTCTGGATGAACTCCGCAAGGCATTCAATGTGCCTGTCATAGGAATGATCGAGCCCGGGGCTGAATTTGCAGTCAAAGAGACCAAAACCGGCAGGATTGGGGTAATTGGTACCTCGGCTACCATAAACAACAAGGCTTACTCCAGGACCATCCACAGGCTTAATGCAGATATACAGGTCTTCGAGAAGGCGTGCCCCCTGTTCGTGCCGCTTGTTGAAGAGGGCTGGATCGACCACAAGGCAACGCGCCTGATTGCAGAGGAATACCTGCAGGAGATAAAAGATGCTGACGTGGATACGCTGGTATTGGGCTGTACCCATTATCCGATACTTGCCAGTGTGATACAGGAAGTGGTGGGGTCAGATGTAAAGCTGATCGATTCAGGCATTGCCGCCGCATCGGTGGTTAAAAGTGAACTGGAGAGGATCGGCTTCTGCACAAATTCATTTTCTACGGGGCTGCAGGACTTTTATGTGAGCGATATTCCGCAGAAGTTCAAAGAAATTGCGGAAATATTCATGGACCGCCAGCTGCAGCACATAAGGAAGATTGATACTGAGGTGCTTACATCTCTTAAATAACACTGAAGTGCTGAATGTTAAGTGTTGAGTCGTTATTGACTCAACACTTAACACTGATTATTGTCACACTGACATTGTTCTTGCCATTAAGATACCGCTCAGGCTTTTGGCGTCAACCAGTTCACCTTTGGCAATTTTTTCCTGGATCTCTTCGGGTGTCAGTTCAAATACTTCCATTCCGTATTCACCCTCTTCACGGTTATGATTTCCGGGAGTAAGGTTTGTGGCCTTAAAGATGTGCAGTATTTCGGTACAAAAGCCGGGAGTCGTGTAAATGGCTCCCAGCTTTACGATATTATCCGACTTAAATCCGGTTTCTTCCTCCAGCTCGCGTGTCGCGCAGTCCAGCGGGTCCTCCCCCGGCTCAAGTTTACCGGCCGGAAGTTCCAGCAGTGCTTTCTGCAACGGGTAGCGGAACTGTTTCACCATTATAATTCTGCCGTCATCCATAACCGGCACAACAACAGCTCCTCCGGGGTGAATGGCAACTTCTCTAATGCCCATATTGCCGCTGTTATACTGGATCTGGTCGACCTTAAGATCAAAAACCTTGCCCTTAAATAATATTTCACTCTTCTTTACTACAAAATTTGTCATTAATTCCTCAATAATTATCTGTACCCTCTTTCATAGTAGGGTATCAGTTCGTGTCCAAGAAACTTCAGCACCGCGGTAATTACTCCCAAATCATCCAGGTATCCGAACAGAGGCACCAGGTCCGGGATGGCGTCTATTGGAGAAATAAAGTATACGAGTGCTCCAACTACAATTGCTTTTCTGTGCCATGACACATAAGGGTCTTTCATATATCTGAAGAGAGCCGTGATGTCCTTGGCAAAAGAAATCTTTTTGCCCACCTTTTCAACTTTAACCCACAGCTGCTCATCCACATACTGAGCACCTTCCCTGAATTCATGTTCACTGGAATAGGGTCTCTTCAATTCGTCCAGATCAGGAGTGTTAGTTGTCATATTCCGTCCCTCTTATAATGTTTATTAAACCAGTCAAAAACAGTATTCCACCATAAACGAGCATTCTGAGGTTTTGTCACAAAATGTGTCTCAGCCGGAAAATATAAAAATTCACTTTCTATACCCGATCTCTGCAGGGAAGTAAACAGTTGAAAGGCCTGTTCTTCCGGTACACGGAAATCATGGCCTCCGTGAACGACCAGCATAGGGGTCTTAAAATTCTGTACGTACTGATGGGGGGAGTATTTTCTGTACAGATCCCTGTTGGTCCATGGTTTTCCCAGATTCTCCCATTCGGGGAACCATAATTCTTCGGTTGTACCGTACATACTTTCAAGATTAAATACGCCGTCGTGGCAGACAAGGGCGTTAAATCTGTCCGTGTGTCCTTCGATCCAGTTTATCATATAGCCGCCATAAGATGCGCCGGCGGCAAAAGTATTCTTTTTGTCGATAAAGCTAAACTTATTAATAACATAGTCATAGCCATTCATTAAATCAACATAGGGTTTGCCCCCCCAGTCGCCTGAAATTTCATCAGTAAATTTTTGTCCGTATCCGGTGCTGCCCCTTGGGTTTGGAGCCACGACAACGTATCCCTGGGCGGCAAACATCTGCAGATTCCACCTGTAGTGAAAGTCGTCTTCCCAGTGTCCCTGCGGGCCGCCGTGGATGAGGAACATCATTGGATATTTTTTATTAGGGTCAAAGAACGGGGGTTTTACTATTATGGCCTGAACTTTTGCATTTCCATCACCTTCATACCATACAGTTTCAACCGGGTTCATCTCAAGTTTTGAGAGAAGCTCTGTATTCGAAAATGTAAGCTGCTTAACGTTGGAACCGTCAGAACTCATAGAAAAGATCTCAGTAGGCAGGTTTGTGCGCTGCTGCTTAAAGAATATGGTCTTACCATCCGGAGAAACCGAAATGAGATTGTTTATGTGCTCTTTAAGGATCATATCGATTTTGCCGCTGGCAAGATCCAGTTTATAGATGGAGTTATATATTTCATTGGCGGCATCGAAATAGATTACTTTTGAATCGGGTGACCATGTCAGGTCGCCCACCGAGCGGTCGAAGCCCTGTGTCATATCTTTTGTCTGTCCGGTCTTCCTGTCGTATAGCATGAGGCGCTGCCTGTCTGCTTCAAACCCGGCTCTTTCCATCGAGCAGTAAGCGATATATCTGCCGTCGGGGGAGTAAGCGGGGCCGTTATCGTTCCCACGGCTGAGGGAGATTTTTGTATATGGCGTCCTGCCGCTTTTATTTACGTCTTTCAGGTTGATTATAAAAATATCGTTATTTGTGCTTACGGCCAGGGTTTCGGCCTCATTCATTGTAAATGCAACTTCCATTCCATCGGGTGAGAAGCTGTAGTCATTACTGCTTCCAAGTGCAATCGGAGGTACGTCGAATTTGCTGTTAAGCGTGAGGTCCGTATAGTCTTTATTATCCCTGTCGTTCATCAGGAACAGGTGGCTTCTTTTCTCACCGCGCCAGTTATCCCAGTGGCGGTACATGAGTTCCCTGAAAAGGTTTGCATTAACCTTGCTTTTTTCCATCTGTTCGTCTTTCTGCTTGTTGCAGTCCAGGCTCGTGCATTCAGGATATACCGAAGAAACGAAGAGGATCTTTTTCCCGTCATTTGAAATCCTTGTACCGGAAGCACCCGAATAAACATCCGTAATGGTCTTGTCGTCCGAGCCGTCCAGGTTACATATGTGAATCTGTTCACCGGCTATATAAGTCACCTGTCTGCTGTCGGGTGTAAAGCATGGTTCGGTTTCATTTTTCCCGGAGTTCTTCAGTGAGCGGAGGTTACTTCCGTCGCTATTGACGAGCCAGATATCCGAATTACCCTTATTTTCATCCATGTTATAGGTGGATATTACGAAAGCCAGGGTTTTGCCGTCGGGAGAAAGCACCACATCGCCAACCCTTTTCATTGCCCACAGGTCCTCAACATTCAAAGTGCGCTTCTGCTGTGCAAAAGCACTGCTGAGGAGCAGCGTTATTAAAACAGGAAACAAAAGAAATCTTTTCATTATTGCCTCAAGATGATTAAATTAAATATGGGTAAAGATATGCAAGCCGGGAGTTAAAAGTCAAACACTCCTTTATATCCCGCGTGTAAAAATAAAGGCATTTGCCATCAGGCAAGGCAGGGATATTTTTATCTGCTGCCAGCTGTCTAAAACCATGCGGGGCATTGCTTTATCCCCCGGGCAGTTGTTTGATATTCATACCCTTTTTTATTAGTTTTAGGTGCTGAAATTTAACAAATATATAGAAGGAAACTCATGAGGGCAATAATTCCGGTAGCAGGTTTCGGCAGCAGGTTAAAGCCTCACACATATTCAATACCAAAGGTATTGATGAATGTCGGCGGCAAACCTATAATAGGTCATATTATTGACAAGATACTCAGTGAGAATATTGATAGGGCGACCTTTGTAATTGGTCACCTGGGAGAGATGATCAGGGACTATGTACTGACAACATATCCGGAGTTGAAAGCTGAATTTGTAGAGCAGAAGGAAATGCACGGCCTTGGCCATGCCATATATACCGCGATACCAACAATTGATGAAAAAGAAATTTTTATTATACTCGGGGATACTATTTTTGACGTTAACCTGACGGAAGTTTTAAGAAACAAAACGTCCTCTCTTGGTGTTAAGACAGTAGAAGATCCCAGCAGGTTCGGGGTTGCGGTTTGTGAGAACGGAAAAATAGTTAAACTGGTGGAAAAGCCCAAGACGCCCGTATCCAGGCTTGCTCTTGTGGGTCTTTATTATATAGCCGATTCAGGAAAACTTATTGAAAGCCTTAATGAACTGATCCGCAAGGACATAAGAACTAAGGGTGAGCTGCAGCTGACAGATGCCCTGCAGCTGATGATTGAAGCGGGGGAAACTGTAACTACTTTTCCCGTTGAGGGATGGTACGACTGCGGGAAGCCTGAAACGCTGCTTTCAACAAACCAGATTATGCTGGAAAAGGAAGGTACTAAACACGAGATAAAGTCGGTGGTAATCAACCACCCGGTCTTTATCGCCCCGAGTGCAGTGGTTAAGAATTCTGTTATTGGTCCTTATACCACCATCTCCGAAGGGTGCACTATAACGGACAGTATTGTAAGAAATTCAATTATTGGTACCGGGGCTACGGTAAGCCGCAGCATACTGGATCACTCGCTCATTGGTAATTCAACCATTGTAAAGGGGAACTTCAGGAGGCTGAATGCGGGGGATTCTTCTGAGATAGAGTTTGATTAGTCATTTGTGGCTGTAATGGTTATAATTAGTTTTCAATTTATTATTTATAAATTATATAAGGTAGAAAAAGATGTCATATTTCTTTACATCTGAATCCGTATCTGAGGGACATCCGGATAAAGTGGCCGATGCTATTTCTGACGGAGTTTTAGATGCTATTTACAAAAATGATCCTAATGCAAGAGTAGCTTGCGAAACATTTGTGACAACAGGACTGGTGCTTGTCGGTGGTGAAATAACGACAAAGGCATATGTGGATATACAGGATGTTGTAAGAAAGACGGTTGAAAAGATTGGTTATACCAGCGCTGAATACAAATTTGATTCAGAGTCATGTTCAGTATTAAACGCCATTCATTCACAGTCACCCGACATTGCAATGGGTGTAGATAAAGGCGGAGCAGGCGACCAGGGCATCATGTTCGGTTATGCATGCGATCAGACCGAAGAATTAATGCCCATGCCAATTGTATATGCCCATAAGCTGGTATTGAAACTGGCTGAAATCAGGAAGAGCAAAAACGGACTCATGCCTTACCTGAGGCCGGATGCAAAATCACAGGTTACTATTGAATATGATGACAACAACAACCCCATAAGAGTTGATGCAGTTGTAATTTCTACCCAGCACGATAAAGATGCATCACAGAAGCAGATAAAAGAAGACGTGATCAAGCACGTAATTAAAACCGTAATACCCGAAAAATATCTGGACAGCAAGACAAAATACTTTGTCAATCCTACTGGCCGTTTTGAAATCGGCGGACCTCATGGCGACAGCGGTCTAACGGGAAGAAAAATCATAGTTGACTCCTACGGCGGATGGGCTCCTCACGGCGGCGGCGCTTTTTCAGGAAAGGATCCTTCCAAAGTTGACAGAAGCGCTACCTATGCAGCCCGTCATATAGCTAAAAACGTTGTAGCAGCTAAGCTTGCCAAGGAATGCCTCGTACAGGTAGCCTATGCAATCGGCGTTGCAAAACCGGTTTCTATTTTTGTTGATACGAAAGGAACAGGTGTAATTCCTGACAAGGCTATCTCAAAGATGATCATGAAGGAAGTGGACCTTACTCCAAAAGGAATTATTGAAAGGCTGAAGCTCCGCAGACCAATATACCAGAAGACCTCTGCATACGGACATTTCGGAAGGAACGACAAGGACTTCACCTGGGAGAAACTGGATCTGGTCCCGGTTTTTAAGAAATATGCAAAACAACCAATAAAAAAGTAAAGGATGTGAAATGAATCCGGTAGTAGAAACTGAAAAAACGCAAAGGCGTACAGAATACGTAAAATATAAGGTGAAAGATATTTCACTGGCCGAATGGGGCAGAAAAGAAATAAAGCTTGCAGAAGCTGAAATGCCGGGACTTATGGCACTCAGAAGAGAATATGGTCCCCAAAAACCCCTGAAGGGCGCCAGAATCGCGGGCTGTCTACACATGACTATTCAGACCGCAGTACTCATTGAAACGCTCGTTGAACTGGGTGCAGAAGTAACCTGGTCATCATGCAATATCTTCTCCACACAGGATCATGCCGCTGCTGCAATTGCTGCTGCCGGAATTTCTGTTTATGCCTGGAAGGGAATGAATGCCGAAGAATTTGACTGGTGCATTGAACAGACTCTCTTCTTCGGTGAGGAAGGAAAACCGCTCAATATGATACTTGATGACGGCGGCGATTTGACAAACATGGTGCTGGACAAATATCCTGAACTCGTAAAGGATATCAAGGGACTTTCAGAAGAAACCACTACGGGTGTTCACAGACTTTATGAAAGAGTTGAAAAGGGCACGCTGCCCATACCGGCAATCAATGTAAATGACTCGGTAACAAAATCCAAGTTCGACAACAAATACGGCTGCCGCGAATCTCTTGTTGATGCAATCAGAAGGGCAACCGATCTAATGATGGCAGGTAAAGTTGCCGTTGTTGCCGGATATGGTGACGTTGGAAAGGGAAGTGCACAGAGTTTAAGAAGCGCCGGTGTAAGGGTAATTGTGACTGAAATCGATCCAATCTGTGCATTGCAGGCCGCTATGGACGGATATGAAGTAAAGCAGATGAAGAATGCCATTCCAAGGGCAAACATTGTGGTTACTGCTACCGGAAACAAGAGCATTGTAACAGAAGAACACTTCCGCCTGATGAAAGACAAAACCGTTGTCTGCAACATCGGTCACTTCGATACCGAAATAGACATGGCATGGTTGAATAATAACTACGGACACACAAAGGACGTAATTAAACCGCAGGTTGATAAATACACGATCGAAGGTAAGGAGATCATAGTTCTTGCCGAAGGCCGCCTGGTTAACCTGGGCTGTGCAACGGGTCATCCTTCTTTTGTAATGTCCAATTCATTTACCAATCAGTGCCTGGCCCAGCTTGAACTTTGGAATAATGCAGGAAAGTATGAAAACAAGGTTTATATGCTGCCAAAGCACCTGGATGAGAAGGTTGCAAAACTGCACCTGGAACAGATAGGTGTTGAACTGGATACATTGAGTGAGGAACAGGCCAAATACATAGGTGTCAAGGTAGAAGGCCCCTTCAAACCGGATTATTACAGATATTAATCTTTCTGTAAAGATTCAATCTATAAGGCGCTTGTATATTGCAAGCGCCTTTTTTATTCAAATACTCCTGCAATTGCGGTCCCGCAATTATAACATTTCCCCCCTTCAATCCTGTTGGATAGCACGCTGTGCCAGTCCCGTTTTATAAGGGGGAAGTGGCAAGAGGGGCAGTAGGTTGTCTGGCCTTCCGTATCGTGAACGTTTCCCACGTAGCAGTATTTTATGCCGGAGCGCAGGGCTATGCCTCTGGCCATTTCAAGCGTTGAAGCAGGCGTACGGCCCTTATCCCTCATCTTAAAATCGGGATGGAAGGCGGTAAAGTGAATGGGAACCGAATCGCCCAGGTTTTCAACAATCCAGCCGCACATTTTCCTGATTTCCTCGGGTGAATCATTCTCTCCGGGAATGAGCAGTGTAGTTATTTCGAACCAGACGCCGGTCTCATTCTTCAGCCACACGAGTGTGTCCAGCACGTCCTTCAGGTGCGAGAAGGTGACCTTATGGTAAAAATCCTCTGAGAATGCCTTCAGGTCGACGTTTGCCGCATCAATATATTTATAGACGTCTTTGCGGGCCTCCTTGTCAATATAACCGGCAGTTACCATGACGGATTTTATACCCTCCTGGCGCCCCAGTCTGGATATGTCAATTACGTACTCCCCGAAAATCGTGGGATCATTGTAGGTGTAGGCTATCGAGGGAGCGCCGTATTGTTTTGCCAGTTTAATTACCTGTTCAGGCGAAGCCTCAAAGGAATTTTCATCATCCAGGCGGGCTTTGCTGATGGACCAGTTCTGGCAGAACTTGCATCCCAGGTTACAGCCTGCGGTTCCGAAGCTGAGTATTGAAGTACCGGGAAGAAAATGGTTGAGCGGTTTCTTTTCAATAGGATCCAGGCCGAATCCGGTTGGCCTTCCATAACCGAGCGAGTAGAGCCTGCCGCCGATGTTTTTTCTTATAAAGCAGAATCCCGCCTGTCCGTCACCCATTGTACAGTAGCGGGGGCATAGTGTGCAGAGTATCTTATCGTTTTCAGTTTTTTCCCACCATTGGGCGGTTTTTAAGTTTTCTGTGCTAAATGACATATATCTGATTTAATAGTTTATTTTACTCTTCCCAAAATGCAAAAGCATGGCGAAAAATTAAATCCAATTAAACAGTAGGGGATAAAGGCATGCTTTTGGAATATAACGGCCCCGGCAGAGAGCATGAGTTCTGCCGGGCAAACACTACAAAGTGGGCAGGATCATTAAAGGAAGCCGCATTATTTTTCCCCGCTTATTTTTTCCCGGGATTACCCCTGCCTTTCCCGTTTTTAGACCTTCCGTTTCCGGACTTTTCAGGCTGTGTATTTTGTGTGGAATTTTCAGGAAGTGTGCCGTTTTTCCTGGCCAGAGGCCTTACCTTTGAATACATATTTTTCAGCCTCTTTTCCACGAGTCCAAAGACTGTATTTTGTTCAAAATGCCCGTTTTTATTCAGTTTCCCGGCTTTAACTCCCGTAAGGATCTCAATTGCCTCCTCAATTCCGGAGATGGGATAGATGTGGAACAGCTTTTTGCGCACGGCTTCAATAATGTCATCTCTTAACATCAGGTCCTTTACGTTCTGGAAAGGAATGATCACGCCCTGCTGCTTATTGAAACCATGCATTTTGCAGATATCAAAAAATCCTTCAATCTTTTCATTTACCCCGCCAATGGGCTGGATATCCCCCTTCTGGTTTACGGAGCCTGTAATGGCCAGGGATTGTTTTATAGGAATACCGGATAAGGTTGAGAGCAGGGCGCATATTTCGGCAGAAGAGGCGCTATCGCCGTCAATCAGGCCATAGCCCTGTTCAAAAACCAGGTTGGCCGAAAAAGACAGGGGCATCTGCTGGCCGAATGTTTCCCTGATGTACCCGGTGAGAATCAATACACCCTTGTTGTGGGTATTTCCGCTGAGTCCCGATTCTCTTTCCACATTGATAATATTGCCGTTTCCAAGTGAAACTGTTGCAGTAATTCTGGTAGGTTTACCGAACGTATAGTATTCTGAACCGTATACGGCCAGACCGTTTACCTGTCCGGTCCTTTCGCCCGCACAATCTATCAGTATGCTGCCTGTATTAATCATCTCAGTGATCTTGGATTCAAAGAGTGCATGCCTGTCCCTTCCGCTTGTATATGCCTGGTGGACGTGATACGCGCCTACGGTATTCTCGCCGCTGTCTTTAGCCCAGAAGTTTGCCTCCCTTAAGAGGTCCGCAATAAAAGAAAATCTGGTGGTCAGCTTATCCTTCTGTCCGGCATAGCGCGAGCTGTATTCAATTATGGCGGCAATAGCGGCCTTATCAAATTCCATCAGTTTTTCGTTTTCTATCAGTTTTTTTATCACGCGGGCATATTCATAGAGTGTATCTTCGCTGCGTTTCATTTCGAAGTCGAAATCAGCTTTAATCTTAAATATTTTCTTGAAATCGTCCTCATATGCTGCCAGCATGGAATACAGGTACTGGCTGCCGATAAAAATCACCTTCGTGTTGCACTCAATCGGTTCGGGTTTTAGCACAGCCGGAGAGAACTGGTAGTAGCTGGTGAAATCCTGAAATTCGAGCTTTCCATACATCAGTACCCGTTTGATAGTTTTCCAAACCCCGGGTTCCTGGAATGCATCCAGTGCATTCAGTACCAGATAGCCGCCGTTAGCTTTCAGAAAGGATCCGGCCTTTATCTTTGTGAAGTCGGCATACCAGCCGCCGTGTCCGTCGCTGAATTTCTCAACCGTTCCAAAAAGATTGTTATATGATGGAGTGGTTTCAATGATGATGGGACATTCCCTGGTATTCGTGTTGTCAAGGACTATATTAACCTCATACTCCTTGAAATAATCTATTACTACGCCATCTTCGGTTTCCTCGGTCTTTGGCTTTGATCCCTTGAAGACGTCGAGCGAGTTGAGTATGTTTTTTTCTACAGCCTCCAGGTAACTGGTTACTTTCTCAGACTTGTATTTCTCCTTGATGCTGCCGATTGAGCCGCGGACAATCATGTCAACGGTTTTTTTTTCCAGCTCCTGCAGTTTCTCCTGGTAGTCCTGACTGAGTTTCAGTCCCTGCTTAAAGACAGACTGCAGCTCTTCCTGGTAAAGGGCATACTTGGTTGAAATTTCCATGGCTTTTTCTTTGTTTATCTTACCCTGCCGCACCTGCTCATCGAGCTGCTGGATGATGATGGGCTGGTTATCTACCAGCGGCAGTACTTCGGGACGTGAAGACTCGCCGAATTTTACCTGGCCCAGGGAGAAATTTTCCTTTCGCAGTCTTTCCTCAAAAGAGGCCATGAGGGACTGTTCTTTTTCGCTGAATTCGGCCAGTATTTTCTTGCGCTCTATCTTGTAGGATTCCACCTCCAGTGCCTGGGGTATCTTGGTCTGAAGGTACTGGATCGTAGTAGATAGGTCGTGCCTGAACCCGGCTGCCATGCCCGCCGGGAATACTAGTAAGAGCGGTTTGTCGGTATCTTCAAAGTTGTTTACATAGGCATAATCCATGAGAACCGGGCACTTGGGGCGTATTGATTCCAGCATCTTCGTTACAGTCGTTGCTTTGCCAGTACCCGAAAGTCCCGTAATAAATATATTATACCCCTGACTCCAAAGCTCCACGCCAATCTTCAGGGCTTTTATGGCTCTTTCCTGGCCAATGATCTCCTGGATGGGGGAGAGGCTTTGGGTTGAATCAAAATCAAAGAAGTCCGGATTGCACTTTAATTTAAGCTCCTCCGGTTTTAATTCCGTATGCCTGGAAGATTTTGTGTGGTTCATTTTCATTCCGAATTTATATAGATAAATTTAAGATATAAAAAATACATTTACCATTCCTGTCTGCTTTATCCGGATTTACCCCGGATAAGCTACGACCTCCACGAATACTTTCAGGTTAAATATATTAATATTATGATATTTTTTCACTCAAACTATTGAATTTTGAATTAAAATTCATTTAATATTTTTATAGAGGTAAAATATTAATTTAGGTCAACTTTTGCTTGACAAACAAACAAATACCATTTAGATTTGAACTGCGAAATGGCAAAAAAAGTGACCTATATTTATATATGGACCCGTCGATAATCTCTTTGAATTAGATATGTTTTTTAATGCCTGATACTATGCTTAAATTTCCATGTGTATTCTGTGTGAAAATGGGACAGCCGTATCGCTTATACTTTCAATATTGCAATATTCTGAGGGGGAACCATGAATAAGTGCTACAGTATTATTTTAGTCCTATGTTTCATTTTGTTTCTGACCATTCCATTATCGGCGCAGCCGTTTGAACAGGATCTTAACCGTTTGGATGCTTTCGGGTGCGGTTTCCTGGAAGGCGGGTATCCGTCCAATCTGAGCGGTTACAAGGGCGATACGGTGAAGTTTTACATTTCAACTAATGCTTTGCTTTATGACCTGAAGATTTACAGGTACGGAAAAACAAAGGAACTCGTTGCCACAATCCCTAACGTTAAAGGCGGAATCAGGGAGGTTAAAGAATCCGATTATGCATATGTAAACGGATGTAAATGGCCCGAATCAGCCAGGCTGGTAATACCGCAGGACTGGAAGCCGGGTGCTTACCTGGCCGAATTTCCAGTCACAAGCGATACTACAAATCCCGTCCTTTTTTTCGTCAAGGATAAAAATACAAAGAACAGGGTGATTGTCGTATGCCACACTAACACATACCAGGCTTATAATATGTTCGGTGGTAAAAGCGTCTATCCGGCCTACAGCAGCGGGGGAGGATCGGGAATATCCGAAAATTTCTCTGAAAGACTTTCATTCTTCAGGCCTTTTAACCGGAACCAGCATAACGGCATAAACCGCGGCAGCTTCTATGCATATGACGCAAAGCTTATAAGATGGCTGGAAGAAGAGGGATACGATGTGGATGTTATGTCGGATACAGACCTTGACATGGACCTTGCATATCTTAAGATGCACAAGGTGCTTATGCTTACCGGGCACAGTGAATACTGGAGCCGTGCAATGAGGGATAATGTTGTGGCCTTCCTGGATCAGGGCGGACACTTCATGTGTCTTAGCGGAAACACCTGCTGGTGGCAGATACACTATGAAAACAATTATCACACATTTGTCTGCTATAAACACAAATCTTCCGACCCGTTCATGGGCACTCCTAATGGAACACAGGAATGGTACACCATGGACCGTGAAAATAAATTCCTGGGTACCAGCTATCAAAATGGCGGACAGACTAACTACTGGCCCAAAGTACCGGGCGTAAACACAACACCATGCATGGATTGGCGTGAAGGATTTGGCGGTTATATAGTGCACAACGCACAGCACTGGGCGTTCGACAATACTGGTTTAACCGAGGGAGATACCCTTGGCTATAATGCTGATTCATCCGTTGTAGGGTATGAGTCAGACGGAGCTCTTTTTACATTCAGGAACGGATTGCCCAAAGTTACGGGTTCAGATCAAACACCGGCCAATTTTACTATCCTGGGACTTTCACCCGCTAATCATAGCTCATATGACGTACCTGAACAATGGGCAACAATGGGTATTTTCAAGTACAATAAGGATACTAATCCCCATGCAGGTTATGTATTTAATGCCGCTACAATCAGGTGGGCCTGGGGACTGCAGTCCCACAAGACCGGAGTTTCGAAGCTGACGAAGAATGTGCTTGATCATTTCCTCAGGAATAGCTTCCCTCCGGAATTTACTTCCTGGTGGCCATATTCAGGCAAGTCAGAGCTAAGTCTCAAGACAAAAATGGCATTTAATTACAGGAATATTGAAATTCCCAAGGGTAAAAAACTGTTCTTCAAAGTAAATGCAGCAGATCCTAATAAAGAGGCGGTTTCATATTACTGGACTATAAACGATACGCTTGCAGGAACTGAGAATTCCATCAGGTACAACTCCCTGGAGCACAGCTTCGGCAAAAATATTGTAAAGGCTTACGCCTATAACTCCAAGGATACCTCCTCAATAAGCTGGGAAGTAAACATGATACCTGGCGGAAGGGAACTGACGATTGCAAACAGGCCTGATTCTGCTTTCCGTATAGGAAGACCATTTAATTTTGCTCTCAGGACTGCAGGCAAGGGAAACAGGATACATTACAGGGTGGACCATTTACCCGAATGGGCTGAGTTCGACCTGACAGAAAATGAGATAAAAGGAGTCCCGACGGGCAGCTGCGCAAAGGAAGACAGCATCTGTATTGCCGCGATTGATGAAATGGGTAATATCGACCAGCAGACCTACAGGCTGAATAACGAGGAAACAACCAAGGTAACTGATAAGACCCTGCCGGAAGATTTTGAACTCTTGCAGAATTTCCCGAACCCCTTTAATGGAGCAACACGCATCCGTTTTTATGTGAAAAACCTTTCGGAAACTGAAATTATAATTTCAGACGCACTGGGAAAAACGGTACGCACCTATCTCATGGGTGAAACCAGACCCGGTTTTCATGAGGTTACCTGGGACGGAAGCAATGATTTTGGTCATTCGGTAAGCTCGGGCGTCTACTTCTACAGGATTAAATGCAGCGTATTTGACAGCCCGGTTTTCAGTATGATGAAAAAGATGACCTACATAAAATAGGCTGAGATTGATTAAGAGGTTTAGTGCTCCTGAATGGTGCACTGAACCTCAGCCTTTAACTTTTATCCCGTCTTTTTCAAAGAAGCTGCGTATTATTTCTCTTTTCTCCCCCTGGATTTCCACAATACCGCCTGTTGTCTCAAGCCTGTATGTTCCCCCTGAACCACACTTTTTCTTCAGATTGCTGGTCAGTTCTTTAAGATAAGCCTCATTGCGGGGCAGTTTATCAATTACAGTAACTGTTTTACCATGCCTCCCGGATTTCTCTATCCTCAAAACCGGTGAAATTTTAGCATCCATGATATCGGCCTCTTTCTGACAGGTGCATTCCTTCAGCAGTTCCTTGCACACCGGGCATTTCTTGTTTACTTCCGGGTCAGTTGAATATACTAAACGATAATTTTTCATAATGTAAATATAATGGGATTGTAAGCCTTAGACAATTTTAATATAATTTTTGTAGGGAAAAGCTTTACAAACCATGTAAGAAATACTTCTACTATTTCTTTGTCTGCCGGAAGAGAAAAATTGACTTATTCTCCGGTATGTTTTAACTTATATTATTTACCAACACTAAGAAATCGTAAAAAGTTACTTATATTATAGTTTTTCCGGTTAATAGTTTTCATATCAGACAAATAGTTTAACAGGATACTAACTGTGGATAACAATACATTAAAAGAATTTATGAAAAGCAACAACAAGAAAATGACGGAAGATAATATTCCTGAATTCATTCTGGAAAATATAGAAAAAGAAAAAAAGCTCGGTGCGATGATAAATGAGATTAAAAAGGACCTGAAGAGCAACCCGTTATATAAGGAGTTTTTTGATAAGTTTAACCCATCAAGCATAGATTCTTTTATAGAAAACTACGCCTTAAAGAAGACCCGTTATCTTACCTATGGCGAAATGCTGAAGGAAAACGAGGAAAATGCCTTCTTAAGGCGCCAGATGGAAGCCGAGGAAAGGCTTTGGGAAATTCAAAGGAAAAAATTGTATAATCTGGAATGCCAGTGGAGAGCAGAAATGATCAGCATACCTGGCATAGAGATTGCACTGGATTTTGAATTCTGGGAAAAAAACATAGAAAACTGCCCTTTTCTGGATTCCATCTCGGAAGACGACTTTAATTTGTATTACGAATACATACTGAGCGACGAGTTCCATGATTTTGATCTGGACTATATGTGGATGGGGTATAATGAGATCAGGGAAAGCGTGAACGCCAACGAAGAGATACCCCCATGGTATGAATACTATGATACTCACAGGGGTACCGGTTCTTTGATGATGCTGCCGGATACGAGAGGACAAAAAGAGGAATATTACCTGAGCATCTGGCGGAAACATAATGCCGAAAAGGATAAAAAGAACCGCAGGCAGCGCAAGATTCAAAAACCCGATTCGCGCCCGCATCTTTATGGGCACGATCTGTCTGCAATAGAAGAATTTATAAGAAAGTTCGAAGGAAGCAAGGTCCTGGAATACTTCCGCCTCTATGAGAAAGAACTAAGCGACTCCAATGATGAGCTGGAACAGGCAATTATGATACTGAAGAATGCCGGGGAAAAGGTGCCCGTGGAATTTAACGAGGACTGGAAAGCAGCCCTGATACTGGCGGCAAGAAGGTTTGAACAGAAAAACCTTGCAGATGCCTGTAAACAGGCCTTCAAACAGTACATGTACAGAACAAAAGTAGGCATTGCTCACGAAGTCCATAACAGCGACGAGAACATAAAATGGACCAGGGACTGGTCGCAGCAGATAAAGAAAAATATAATCGAAGCCAGAATCATAAATGAGGAGCCGCCGGACCTTAATTTCTGAAGCCGGACACGCACGCACAGTCATATCATAGGGTTACCGGATATTCTGCGGGATACACTCCTTGAAGTCCTGATTTTATTTAAAGTGTATTGATCCAAAAAAAAGGGTTAATCATTAAATGCCAAAGGAGGAGTTAAGATGAACGAAAAGATCCGCAAATACCTGGGTGACGAGGCCGAACGGCTGCTGAGCTACAGAGCAAAATTCCCAAAAGAAAATCTGCACCTGCCGGGTCCGGATTTTGTTGACAGGATATTGTATCACTCTGACCGCAACATAAATGTCTTAAAAAACCTGCAGTGGATATTCCAGACGGGTCGCCTGGCCGGAACCGGGTACCTCTCAATTCTGCCCGTGGACCAGGGAATTGAGCACTCTGCCGGGGCATCATTTGCTCCCAATCCCGAATACTTCGATCCTGAGAATATTATTAAACTGGCTTTGGAAGGGGGCTGCAATGCCGTTGCTTCCACCCTGGGTGTGCTGGGAATTATCTCCAGGAAATATGCCCACAAAATACCTTTCATCGTGAAATTAAACCACAACGAGCTATTGACCTATCCCAATAAGTACGACCAGATCATGTTTGGCAGCGTTGACCAGGCATATGACATGGGGGGCGCAGCCGTAGGAGCCACGATTTATTTCGGCTCTGAGGAAAGCGACAGGCAGATTATTGAGGTCAGCGAGGCCTTTAAGTATGCTCATGAGCTGGGACTGGTTACCGTGCTCTGGTGCTACCTCAGAAATTCGGGATTCAAGACTGATAAGGATTATTCGCTTGCGGCCGACCTGACCGGACAGGCAAATCACCTGGGGGTTACTATTGAAGCGGACATAATAAAGCAGAAGCTGCCCGAGAACAACGGAGGCTTTAAGGCCCTTAAGTTCGGTAAATCCGACGAAAAGATGTATACTGAATTGTGTACGGAAAACCCCATAGATATGACCCGCTATCAGGTAATAAATAACTATATGGGAAGAGCCGGTTTAATTAACAGCGGGGGAGCTTCGGGCAAAAACGACTTTGGTGAGGCCGCAAGAACTGCGGTAATTAATAAAAGGGCCGGAGGAATGGGCCTCATTTCCGGCAGAAAGGCCTTCCAGCGCCCGATGAAAGAGGGTATTGAACTGCTTAATATAATACAGGATGTATATCTGGAAAAGGATATAACCATAGCCTGAAGAGACATTTGTGAAGGATCTGGGCTAAAAAGGCAGCAGCAAGAGTGAATGCATACTCCTGGACTTAAGACAACGGCATTCAGTTTGCTTCTGCCTTTTTTACACCCCTGCCTCAGAGCCTCAGAAGGTAATCGGCAATTCTTCCCAGGTCCTTAATATCCAGGTTGTTAAATGGGGGCATAACAACGGAAGAATACTTCTGCCTGTAGCTTTTGAACCTGTCTGAATCCATAAATGAAGAAGGATTCCTGAGGTATGATATCAGCTTATCCCTTTCCCAGTATTTACTGATTCCTATTAAAGCCGGCGCAAGATTGCTTCCCCTCAGATCAGGCCCGTGGCAGCTGGTGCATCCGTTATTGCGGATCAGTGTCATTACGCTCACCTCCTGGTCAGCCTGCTGCTGGTTTTCCGGCTGCCCGCCCATACTGCCTGCGTTTCTATTTGAATCATTACTGTTGTTTGTTATTTGTGAAATACCAAAAAGAATAAGAAACAGCCCCAGGACTGCCAGAGCCCATATCATTTTTTTTGTCATATATTTCCCGGTTTGTTAAACGTGTTTTGTTTTTAATATAACAGGATGAGAGATTACATACAATCTGGAAGTAATATTAAAAAAATAAAATGGTACGCCGTTCTTAGATCCAGGGCCAATAGTCAGACAAAGAAGGCCATGGACACGGCAATTGATCAGGAATTCCTCAGGAAACCTAAATATATTCTTCCCTGTTGTTCTATATAATGAGTATGGAGAGTTGGAGATTGTTAATATACATGCAGCATGAATAAGTCGTCAGGCCGGGGATCCAAAGTCTTTTGTCAAACCTTGGACCCCTGAGATTTTAATTAGCTATTCGGCG